>DASSGR010000237.1:0-3267 GCA_035693425.1 Solirubrobacteraceae bacterium | reverse complement strand
GCGACCACGACGTTGGTGGCGGCGTTCACCGGCGTTCCGGCGAGCGGGTCGTCGGGGTCGCGGGTCGACGGGTTATTGACGGTGGTTGTGTAGTTGACTACGTCGCCCGGGTTTGCGGTGGTGTGGTCGGCCACCTTTGTGATGTGGAGGTTGGGCGCCTTGATCAGCGCGTCGAACGCCAAGCCGCCGAAGAAGTACGTGTCGCCGGTCGTGCCGAGGCACACCGATGCGGCGGTCTGGTTGTTGCCGATCGTTCCTTCCGGGACGTTGAGCGTGGCGAGATCAAAGCCGAGCTGGTTGCTGAAGTTCGGGCTGCGTCCTCCGACGTCGACGCCGCCGTTGGAGATCGTGCTGTTGAAGAAGTTGTCGACCGGGTGGGCGGCGTCGTGCTGCTTGGTGAGCGGCGCGCAGAAGGCGTTCTGGTTGCCGAGCGACAGGTAATCGCCGGTGATGCCGCGGTCGCCTTCAGTGGCCCAGGTGGTCACGTGCGCGTCGACGTTTCCGCTGGCCGGCGTCTGAAAGCCGCTGAAGTCCAGCGGACCGACGACGAGCTGCTGACCGCCCTGCACCTGTACCCACGCGAACCCGTCGAACAGCGTGATGTTGCGATACGCCGCGCTCTCCGTCTCCCAGACCACGATCAGGTTCCATCCGGCGTAGCGGTTGAGTCCGGTTCCGGCCTGCACGTTGGCGACCGTGACGGGCATGGTTACGTTTGCTCCTCTGCGCCTGACCTTTCTGGCCAGCAGTGCGTTGTTCAGCTCGTTGGTAACGTCGGCACGGACCTGGTAGGCCCAGCCGGGGGAGCCACCCTCCGGGTTGGAAGTAGACGGCGCGACCGAGTACCAGCTGGCGACCGAGTCCCACCTCGCCTGGGGGGCGCCCTGTGTGAACGCGTTGATCGTGGAGTATGTGGACCCGGTGCCGGCGCGAAGCTTCACGATCCCGTAGACGGTGTTGTCCTGGTGAGGCGTGTCGGCACTGTGCGGCGGCTTGCCGGCGGGCGTGTCCCCACCCGGCGCCGCGTGTCCGGTGCGATTGCCCTGGCTGTTGGTGACGCCCCGCGAGAGGTCACCCGCCCAGTACAGGAACGCCTTTACCACGTGTGCGCCGGCCGGGATGGTCAGGTTGGCGCTGCTGGAGTTGAACGTGGTCGGATTCGAGTCGACGTTCACATAGACCATGTTCTGGTCGTTGTTGTTGTAGCTATTGCCCGCGCAGACCTCGTTGCCTGGCTGATTCTGGGGGCACGTCTCGACCGTGTTGCCGGCGACGGCGACGCCACCGCGCAGATTCGCCGCAAAGCTCGGAACCGTCGGCGCGACTCGTTGCCTGAGCGTGTGACGCACGGGGGTGTTGGGCCAGTTGCTAGCCGCGGGCGTGAGCGCCGCGGCGGCGGCGGCACACAAAAGCCCGAGTGCGATGATCGCGAGGATGGCTGCGCGAGCCCGCCTGGAGGCAAGGGCCCTGCTGATCGAGTTCCCGGCGATTTCCGTCGCTTCCTCCTCAGATCTCGGCCGCGCGGTTGATTCTCGGCTGTGCCCGGGTGAGGCTGCATCACCCGTCTTGGGTGACGCGGAGCACAATTGGTGATCAAAGCGAGCAAAGGAGAGTGGGATGGACGTATCCGTGATCGGCGTGGTCGGTGCCGGGTTCATGGGCTCCGGGATCGCGGAGTCCGCGTCGGCGGCGGGCAAGCGCGTCTTTCTGTACGAGCCTTCCGAGGCCCCACTCGAACACTCGCGCCAGATGCTCGCGGCGTCGCTGGAGCGAGCGGTGGGGCGGGACCGGATCACGCGCGAGGAGGCAGACGCCCAGTCCGCTCGGGTCACCTACACCACGCAGTTCGAAGATCTCGTCGAGGCCGAGGCCGTGATCGAGGCGATCACCGAAGACGCGCGGGCCAAGGGCGAGCTCTTCAAGCTGCTCGATGCCGAGCTCCCGGAGGCGCGTTTTCTGGCCTCCAACACGTCGGCGATACCGATCGCCGAGCTCGCCGCGTGGACCGAGCGGCCCGACCGCGTGCTGGGGCTGCATTTCTTCTCGCCGGTTCCGGTGATGAAGCTGGTCGAGGTCGTCGTCGCGCTCGAGACCTCTGACGAGACGGTCAGTGCCGCCGAGGAGTTCGCGCGGGCAATCGGCAAGCACGCGATCCGCACCAAGGACCGCTCCGGATTCATCGTCAACATGCTGCTGGTCCCGTACCTGATGGCAGCGGTCCGGATGTACGAGGAGGGCTTTGCCAGTCGCGAGGACATCGACGAGGGCATGAAGCTCGGCTGCGGGCACCCCATGGGACCGCTCACGCTCTGCGACTTCATTGGCCTCGATGTGCTCTACGCGGTGTGCGTCTCGTTGTACGAGGAGTTCAAGCGCGACGAGTACGCGCCGCCGCCGCTGCTGAAGCGGATGGTGGTCTCGGGCCACCACGGCCGAAAGACCGGGCGCGGCTTCTACGAGTACGGCAACTGAGCGGAGTCGAATCCCGGCACGGCGAGATTTCCACCCTTACCGGGAGATCTCTGACTAAAATCAGAGAATGTCCTCAGACGCGGCGATGGTGGAGCAGGTCCGCAGCTTCAGCCGCACGGTCACTCAGCGCGTCGGCGCCCTCGACGACCGGTTCATGGAGCGCAACCGACCGCTCGCCCAATCCCGGATGCTGTGGGAGATCGGAATCGAGGGCTGCGAGATTCGCCTGCTGCGCTCGCGCCTGGGACTCGATTCCGGGCACGCCAGTCGCCTGCTGCGCGCGCTGGAGGGCGATGGCCTCGTGGTGGTGGAGCCGGCCGCATCTGACCGGCGGGTGCGCATGGCGCGGCTCACGCGGGCGGGCGTTCGCGAGCGGGCGTTACTCGACCAGCGCAGCGACGAGCACGCGGCCTCGATCCTTGCGGGGCTGGATCCCGCGCGCCGCGAGCAGCTGGTCGGCGCGATGCGCACGGTCGAGCGGCTGCTGACCGCAGCCGCGGTCGAGATCCGGATGGTCGAACCGGCCGCGCGCGACGCGGTGCGTTGCCTGAGCGCGTACTACGCCGAGCTCAACCGGCGGTCTGACAAAGGCTATGACCCCAAGGCGGGGATCTCGGCCGAGCCGCACGAGCTCCGCCCGCCCGCCGGCGCTTTCTTCGTGGCGTACCTGCGCGGCGAGCCGATCGGCTGCGGCGGCGTCAAGCATCACGACGGCGCGCCCGCGGAGATCAAGCGCATGTGGGTGGCGGAGTCCGCGCGCGGCCTCGGGGTGGGCCGTCGCATGCTCGCTTGTCT
>DASSGR010000236.1:0-20076 GCA_035693425.1 Solirubrobacteraceae bacterium | reverse complement strand
GTCGGCGGTGTAGTTGCCAACGCGCGCGTTGACCTCCGGGACCGGGACGTCTCCTTTGCGCAGCAGGGCGAGGAGTACTTCTTCGCCGCCCGAGCGGGTCTCGGTGGTCGGGCGGCCGGGGTCGGCGAGGGCTCTGAGACGGGCAGCTCCGCGGCGGCTGGCGTAGGCGTTGACCACGGCGGCGATGGCCGCGTGCGTTACGAGCCGTCGGATCAGGGCCTCGTCGAGCGCGCGCTCCAGCGCGCGGTCTGACAGATCGGGTGCGATGTCGAGGAGCGCGCGGGCGGGAGAGGTGATCGCGATGTTTTCGTAGCGCCGGATGTCGCGGGGATCGAGCGCCTCGGTCCGGTGGAGTCGGATCCCCGGGCGGCGCCGGCCGGTCTCCTTGCCGATCACGGTCACGTGGACGTCGCCAGTGAAAGAAGGACGCAGGCCCCACACCGCCGCGGCGGAGTGGTGACTGAGCAGGGCGCTGTCGCCGCAGGCGAGGACCGCCGCCAGTTCGATAGCGAGGTCGGGGAGTGCGGGGAACCGCACCATTGAATAGAGACCCTGGTGCATGCGGTGCAGGCGGCCGCGCCGGAGCGCATGCTCGATCGCGCTGGGGCCCAGGCCGAGGCCTGTCAGCTGCGCGCGCGTGATCAACGCTCGCTGCGTCGCCCCGATCCCAGCGATCGCGCGATCCGGCCACCCCACCGCGACGGAAACATCCCAACCGATCCCGCTCGCATCCGCCGAGGGACGTTCCCGTTCCCCCAGAACGGGAACATCCCAAACCGCCTCGGCACCGATTCGACTGGGACGTTTCCGGCGCGATCCAGAAGCCATCGACCCCAGAATCCCACCCAGAACCGCCGCAACCCCCCGAACGACACTCCTTCATTGAGAAGTTGTTCCAGCCCCGTAACCCCCTGAAGCAGATCCGTGACGCACCTCACTCCACCCCTGCGACCATCGCCCGCCTCCCGCCGCTACCCTCGGGCGCGTGAAGTACATGTGCGAATCGTGCGGGTTCATCTACGACCCGGAGGTCGGCGACCCGGACGGCGGGATCCCGCCCGGCACCGAGTTCGAGGACATCCCAGAGACCTGGTTCTGTCCGGTGTGCGGCGCGCGTAAGCGAGACTTCGAGCCCTACGAGGACTAGTCCGGGCTTCAAACATCTGCCGAGGCCGCCCCGCCCGGCTCCCGACGCACAGCGGCCCTGACGAAACCCAAGGCATCGGGCCCTAAAGGAAATGGGGCTTCGGCGTGACTGGGACGGCGCGCCTGAGGGAATCAACCTCGGACAAGCCCAAGGAGGGCACCCATGAACCGTCTCACCGTCGCGGTCGCCGCCGCGATGCTCGCGCTGCCCGCCAGCGCGGCAGCCGCGCCGACCCGTGGCGTCGTCCTTTCGGTCAACGCAGGCCGCCACACGCTCCAGGTGGTCGACGGCAAGCACCGGGCCCACGCCTACCGCTACCGGGGCAGCCTGCCCAAGGTGCATCCCGGCAGCCGGATCAGCTTCGCCCACAAACGACGCGCGATCGGCAGCGTTCGCGTCGCCCCCGGGAACAAGGTGAGCTTCTACGGTCGCGTGGTCCGCTCCAACGCCGGCGGCCTCACGCTTCGCCTCGGCGACGGCGCCACGGTGAGCTTCTCCGCCAACCAGGTCTCCGCCGTCAGCAAGCGCGTGAACGCCCAGTGGCACCGGTGGCGCTCGCTGACCGCAGCCGCGCTTCACGTCCACGCCGGCCTGAACATCGCCGGGCTCACCCCAGGCACGATCGTGTTCGTCACCGAGACGATCACCAACGGCCACGCCATGATCTCCGTCACCCTGCCCGCAGGCTCACGCGGCAACCAGAGCGGGAACCAGACGGGGAGCCAGTCAAGCGACAACGGCGACGACAACGGCGCCGGCACCGGCGGCGACGCCGTGGGAACGATCACCCAGCTGTCAACGACCGCACTGACCGTCAACGTCGGCGGCCGCTCGATGACCTTCAGCTGCGACCCCGCCGACGACCTGACCGACGGCTTTGCGGTCGGCGACCTCGTCGACGTCACCTACGACACGAGCAGCGGCTCGCCGGTGGCCAGCGACGTCGAGTACGTCGAGGCCGACGCGACCGGCACCGTCACAGCGGTGGACACCGCAAGCCTTACCCTCACCAACAGCGACACGGGTCAGACCCAGACGATCGTCGCAGACCCGGCCGAGGACATGTTCGATGGTGTGAGCGTGGGCGACGGAGTCGTCGTCACTTACCACCAATCGGCCGGTCAGCTCATCGCCGACGTGGTCGATGACGAGACGGCTGGCAACTAGGGGTTGTTGCCGGCCGTCTCGTCACGGCAAGCGTCCGCTCCAGCGCAGTGAGCCGACTCCGGCCACCAGCAGGAGCGCGAGCGCGGCTGCCGCGAACGCGACGGTGATCTCGGTCTCGTGAGCCTTGCTGCCCAGCTGGGTGCCGAGGCCCTTGTAGATCGAGATCAACCCGTTGGCGTCCTGGGCGCTGAACGAGCGTCCGTGTGACGTGCGGGCGATCTGCTGCATGAGCTGAGGGTCGGGCGGAACGGCTACCGGCGGGCCGAACGGATCTGGGTTCGGCAGCGAGCCCGAGGCCGTGCCAAGCGCCACGGTGAAGATCGAGATATTCGCCTTCTCCGCGCGCTGCGCCACCGAGATGGGGTCCTGCCCTGCGTTGGCGGCGCCGTCGGACAGCAGGACGATCGCGGAGCGCCCATGATTCGCATTCCCCTGATGCAGGAGGTTCAGCGCGACCGACAGCGCATCGCCGGTGGCGGTCGCGCCGGAGGCCGTCTGCGTGTCGATCGCGCGCCGCGCTGCAACGTGGTCGGTGCTCGGGGCGACCACCGTGTCCGGCGTGCTCGAGAACGTCACCACGCCCACCCGCGCCGTCGAGGGCAGCTGATTGATGAACGTGTTCGCTGCCTTCTCGGCGGCCGTCAGGCGGCTGGGCTGGACGTCGTTTGCGTCCATTGAGCCCGAGCGGTCCAGGACCAGCATCAGCGAGGCTTCCCGGACCGGCACGCGGGTCGTGACGTGCGGGCGCGCGAGCGCGATCGCCAGAGCCGACACCGCGGCGAGCATGGCCACCACCGGCACGTGCCTGCGCCAGTCCGGACGCGTGCCCATCGCCGCCACAACCGTCGGCACCGCCGGAAAGCGAAGCGCAAACCGCCGCGCGCGCCGCCGGGCCAGCCGTTGCACCCCGAGTGCCGCCGGTACCACCAGCAGCGCGAACAGCCACAGGGGGGCGTAGAAGCTCACGCTCGCGCCTTTGCTCGCTGCCTGGACGACAGCCCTCTGGCCAGGGCCAGCAGCCAGTCCTGATCGGTGCCCACGGCCACGTGGGGGACGTGCAACCGCCGCAGATCGGTGGCGAGCTCCTCGCGGCGCCGCTGCTCGAGCTCCTCGAACCGTGCCCGCACCCGCGACGACGAAGTGTCGACCTCGACGCGACGGCCGCTCTCGGGGTCAACCAGCGCGATTCGGCCAACGGACGGAAGCGTCGCCTCCCGCGGATCACACACCTCCACCGCAAACAGGCAGTGGCGCGCGGCCACCGCGGTCAGCGACCTGACCCACTCGTGCTGGTCGCGGAAGTCGGAGATCAGGGCAACCAGCCCGGGACGCTTGCTCAGCGTCAGGAGCCGGTCCAGCGCCCCGGCCAGTGCGCGGGGCTCGGATTGGCCGTCGCGGCCGACGCCGGCGGCGAGCAGGCTCTGGACCGCCACGATGCCGGGCCTCGAGCCGCGCGGCTCGAGGACGATCGGCTCCCCGGCGCCGAAGGCGATCACTCCCACGCTGCCGGCGCGCTTGATCGCCAGCCGCGCCAGCACCATCGCCACGCCCTCGGCGACGTCGGCCTTCAGCCGCTCGGCGGTCCCGAACGCCATCGAGGGGGAGAGGTCGAGCATGATCCACGTCGTGATCGCGCGCTCGGGCACGTGCAGGCGCACGTGCGGCTGTCCCGTGCGGGCGGTTGCGGCGGCATCGATGTGGCGCACGTCGTCACCGGGCTCATACGGCCGCAGCCGCGCCAGCTCGGTGCCGCGCCCGACGCCGGCCGCCCGCCAGTCTCCGGGCAGTCCGCGCGCGACCAGCCGCACGACCATCAGGTCGATCGCATCGAGCAGTCCCTCGACGATCGTCCCCGGGCCCTGCCGGCCCGCCGGGGGCGCGAGTGCCAGCAGGGCCGGCTGCGACTTTGACGCCGCCGGGCTCATGCCACCCGCGACACCCTCATCAGGTGGTCTTCGCGAGGCTCGGGAACGGCCACCAGCACCTGCTCGATCATGTCGTCGGCGGTCAGTCCGTCGCTGAGCGCGTGGTAGGAGAGCACCAGCCGGTGGCGCAGGATGTCGGTCGCCAGGTCGCGGACGTCGTCGCCGACGACGTGCCCGCGGCCGCGCAGCAGCGCGAGCACGCGCGCCGCGGCTGCGAGGCCGATCGGTCCACGCGGGCTGGCCCCGTACTCGATTTGGCCCTCGAGCTCGTGCAGGCCGTACTTGCCGGGGTTCCGGGTGGCGTCCGCGAGCGCGACGGCGTAGCCGATCACGTCGCGGTCGACCAGCACCGACCGTGCCGCGTCGGCATAGCGCTCGAGGTCGACAAGCGCGACGCGCTCGCGGACCTCGGCGGTGTCACCGAGGCTGCGTCCGACCACCGCCGACTCCTCGCCGACCGTGGGGTAGTCGACGACGATCTTCATCAGGAAGCGGTCGACCTGCGCCTCGGGTAGGGGGTAGGTGCCTTCGGACTCGATCGGGTTCTGCGTGGCCATGGCCAGGAACGGCCGCGGCACGGGGTAGCTGGCGCCGCCGATCGTGACCTGGTGCTCCTGCATCACCTCGAGCAGCGCGGACTGCACCTTGGCGGGCGCGCGGTTGACCTCGTCGGCGAGCAGGAAGTTCGCGAACACCGGTCCGAGCTCGGTGTCGAAGCGGCCGCTGTCAGGCCGGTAGACGCGGGTCCCGACGAGGTCGGCGGGGACCAGGTCCGGGGTGAACTGGATCCGGCGGAAGCTGCCGCCCAGGACCTGGGCGAGGGTCTTGACGGTGAGCGTCTTGGCGAGTCCCGGAACGCCCTCGAGCAGCACGTGCCCGCCCGCCAGAAGGCTGACGAGGACGCGCTCGAGCATCGCGTCCTGGCCGACGATCACGCGCTTGACCTCGTGCAGCGCATCCTGCAGCGCGCCACGGGCCTCCTCGCGCAGCTCGGCCGGGTCTTCGCTGCCGGGTGGCTGACGATGGATTTCAGTCATCTCTTTCCTTGGTTTTGTGTGGAGGGCATCAGATCAAGCGTCCGAACCAGCGCAGCGACATCCCGCCTCCGATCAGCACGAGGATCAGCGCGCCGCCGGCGAACTCGTCGGCGATCTTGCGCTTCTCGAGCTTGTGGCTGAGCTTTGAGCCGAGCTGCTCGTAGAGCGAGGTCAGGTGGCTAGCGTCCTGCACGGCGTAACCCTGGCCGCCGGAGGCGCGGGCGATCTGCGACAGCCCTTGCGGGTCCGGCGGCACGCGCTTGGTGACGGTGCGGGCCTTGCCGGCCGGAACTTTGATCGTTCCGTTTGGGGTGCCCAGCGCGACGGTGTAGATGCGGATCTTCTGGGCGGCGGACTGCTTCGCGGCCGCGATCGGGTCGGTGCCGTTGGTGGACGTTCCGTCCGACAGCACCACCATCGCGGCCGGCGGGCGCGACGCCTTCGGGGTCTTCGTGAGCAGCTTGAGCCCGGACTCGATCGCGTCCCCGATCGCGGTGCGCCCGTCCGCGTGCCAGCCAGTCAGGGCGCGTGCTGCAGCGGCGTGGTCGGTGGTCGGCGGGGACAGCACCGTGGGGTTCTGGTTGAACGTGATCACCCCCACGGCGACGTCCTTCGGCACGGTTGCGAGGAAGCGCTGGGCAGCGCGCTCGGCGGCAACGAGGCGCGAAGGCGCGATGTCGGTGGAGGCCATCGAGCTCGAGTTGTCGGCTAGCAGCATGATCGACGCGTTGCGGATCGGCACGGCCCGCGTCGCCTGCGGGCCGGCGAGGGCCACGATCAGCACCGCGAGCGCGACCGCAAACGCGAGCATTGGTAGATGGCGGCGCCAGCGGGGGAGGTCGGGCGCTACCGACGGGGCGAGCGCGGGCAGCACGAACGCCGCGCGATCCCGGGCCCGGCCTCGCTGGCGGCGCACGTACCAGACGATGAGCAGCGGGATGGCGATGAGTCCGGCCAGGACGACTGGAGTCGCAAAGCTCATGGTCCTCCGTGGCTTGAGCCGAGGGTCGCATACAGAACGAGCGACTGGCCGTAGCGGTTGACCAGCAGCTGCACCTGCTGCCCCGGCTGCTTGCCGGCAATCGCCGCGTCGAGGATTCCGGGGCTGGTGATCGGCTGCCCGTCGACCTGGGTGATCACGTCGCCGGGCTGTACTCCCGCGCGCTGCGCGGGGCCGCCCGCGTCGACGACGAGCACCGTCGCGCCGGAGTTGCCCATCTGGGACACCGTCTGCAGCCCCAACCAGGGACGACCCGCCGACACCTTGGCGTCGGACGTCGTCGGGCCGCTACGCCCGCCACCCGCGAGCGCGGCGGCGCCGAGCGCGACCCCCGCGCCGGCGACGGTGGCGAGCGCCACCAGACCGACCTGGCGCGGGCTGATCGTGCGCAGACGCGCGACCGCCGCGGCGAAGCCGCGTGCCGTGGCGGCGCGAAGCGAGCGCATGAAGGCGACGAAGGCAGCGGCGACGCGCGTGAGCAGCGGCGTACGCGGCTCACGTTCGGGCTCTTTCGGTGGTTCTTGGACCGGGGGCTCGCCGGGCTGAAAGCGCTCGCGGCGGCGATCCATCTCCTCTGCGGCAGACTCGGATTCGCGCGCCCAGTCGCCTGACCACAGGTGCCTCGGGGTCGTCATCGGTTACTGAAAGTACCGCGCATAGGTGTGAATTCCGTCAGAGTCTTAAGCAGTTCTTCGAGGAGCTCAAGCGCCTCAGGCATGTCCGCCCGGCCGAACCCGACGCGGGCGTGGTGCGGCTCGTCGTAGACCGATCCGGGAAGCAACAACACCCCAGCCTTCGCGAGCGCCTCACACAGCGCGTCGACGTCGGCGACGCCGCGCAGGCGCGGGAACCCGATCGGCCCCGCGGTCGGCCGGATCCACTCAAAGACGTTCGCGTGACGCGCGAAGAATGCATCGAGCAACGGCAGGTTGCGCCGGACGATCTCCAGGTTTCGCGCCACGAGGATCCCGCGATGGCGAAGCGCCAGCGCTACGAGCAGCTCGCTCGGCGCGCTGGCGCAGATCGTTGTGTAGTCCTTGAGCGTGGCCAGCGCGTCCCTGATCCGCTGATCGCGACAGGCGAGCCAGCCGATCCGAAGCCCGGGCAGGCCATAGGTCTTGGAGATGCTGCCCAGCGACACGGCGCGCTCGTAGGAGTCGCACGCCGCCGGCAGCCGCGCGGCGGAGTCGTGCTCGAGCTCGCGGTACACCTCATCGCAGAGCAGCACGACGTCGCGCTCGTGGGCAAGCTCGACGACCCGTTCGAACGTCGCGCGCGACATCAGCGTTCCCGTCGGGTTGTGCGGTTGGTTGATGTAGAGCACGCGCGTGCGCGGCGTCATCAGGCGCTCGAGTTCCTCGAGGTCGTGGCGCCAGCCGTCGTCGAAGCGGCGCTGCCAGGCGCTGACGTCGGCGCCGGTGCTGCGCGCCAGCGCGAGCGCCGACTCGTAGCACGGCGTCTCCACGATCGCGTGGTCGCCCGGCTTCAACAGCGCGTGATGCACGAGCAGGATGCCCTCCTCCGCGCAGGAGGCGACGACCACGTCGTCGGGACCGGTGCGCTCGTACAGGTCCGCGATCGCCTCGCGCAGCTCCGGCGCGCCCAGTGACTCGGTGTATCCGCACCACTGGTTCAGGAGCCGCTCATGCGCGCCGGGCTCGAACTCGAGCAGCTCCCCGATCGTGCGCGACTGGCAGTCGCTCGAGGACAGCATGTAACGAGTCGTGAACTCGTGTCGCGCATAGAAGCGCTCGATGCGAAACGGGCTCAGCTGCACTGCTGAGCGCCAGCCTACGGCCTCGAGGTTGAGTGGTCACCTCCTACGCGGCGCGCGCTTCGAAGTCGAACACGCCGCGCGACGGCTCGAGCTGCGGCTCGTCGATGTCGGCAGTCTCGACCGACGGCTCGATCTCCGGCGCCGGCTCAAAGCCCGCCGCGCGCGACACCTGGCCCAGGATCCGCGCCGCCACGCGCAGCTCCTCGGCGCGGTGCGAGGCCATCACCGCCAGGCGCAATCGTGACCAGTCGGGCGCCACCGCCGGCGGTCTGACGGTTTGCGCGAACACGCCGCGCTCCAGCGCTGCCTCGCAGATTCGAACCGCGCGCCGGGGGTCGCCGACGACGATCGAGAGGATCTGGGTGGGAGAGCCGCTCATGTCGAAGCCCTCCTGATCGAGCTCGTCGCGAAGCGCCGAAGCGTTTGCCCGCAGCCGGTCGACCAGCCGTGGACGCTGCTCGAGCAGGTCGAGCGCCGCCAGCGCGCCGCCCACGGCGGGTGGCGAGGGCGCCGCCGAGAACTGGAGCGTCCGCGCCGCGTTGACCAGGTATCGAGCCATCGGCCGGTCGCATGCCACGAACCCGCCGTAGGAGCCCAGCGCGTTGCCGAGCGTGCCCACGATCACGTCGACGTGATCCTCGAGTCCGATGTCGGCAAGGGCGCCGCGGCCCCCGGGACCAAGCGCGCCGATGCCACGGGACTCGTCGACCACCAGCCGCAGCCGGTGCCGGGCGGCCACCTCGACCACCTCCAACAGCGGGGCAACGTCGCCGTCGACTGAGAAGACGCTGTCGGTGACGACCAGCGCGCCGCGACCATCGGCCTGCCGGATCCCCCACGCAAGATGCTCGACGTCGCAGTGGTCGTACGTGAACATCTCGGCGCCCGACAGGCGGCACCCGTCGAGGATCGACGGGTGGCTGAGCTCGTCGCAGAACACGATGTCGCCCGGCCTGGCCAACGCCGCGACCACACCCGTGTTGGCCAGGAAGCCCGATCCGAACAGCAAGGCGGCCTCGCGACGCTCGAACTCGGCGAGGCGCTCCTCGAGCCGTCGGTGGATCGTCATCGTTCCCGACGCAAGCCGCGACGCCCCGGTGCTCACGCCCCAGCGCATCGCCGCCTCCGCGGCCGCCTCGCGCACCCGGGGATGGTCGGCTAGCCCCAGGTAGTTCTCCGAGCACAGAACGAGCACCGGTTTTCCGTCGAGCACGACGTGCGGCCCCTGGGGACCGCTGACCAGACGCGTGCGTTGGTGGAGGCCGAGCGCCTTGAGCTCGTCGAGCCGCGCCTCGATTTCGATCATGCCGGGATGGCAGCGTAAGCGCTGCCCCGGACGGCTATTTCCCCTGCCACCTCGGCGGGCGCTTCTCGGCAAACGCGCGGACTCCCTCGCGAAAGTCCTCCGACGAGAAGCAGGCCCGCCGCAGCTCGATCAGCTCACGCTCGGTCTCGGGGTCGAGCTGACCCTGGGCGTCGAGCACGGCCCGGATGACCCGCTTGTTGCCGGACTGGGCGAGCGGCGCGTTAGCGGCGATCTCGGCGGCGAGCTCGAGTGCCTCCTCCGCCAGACGTCCGTCTTCGGCCACGGCGTTGACCAGCCCCCACGCGCGCGCGGTGCGCGCGTCGATCCGCCGGCCGACGAGGAACAGCTCGCGTGTTCGAGCCGCCCCGATCGTGTCGATGAACTTGCGGATGCCGGTGTGCGAGTAGACCAGGCCGAGCTTGGCTGGGGGCATCCCCAGTGCGATCGTGCCCGCGGCGATCCGCAGGTCACAGGCGAGCGCCAGCTCGAGCCCACCGCCGATGGCGTGCCCGTTGAGGACCGCGAGCGTCGGGTACCGATAGGCCTCGATCGCGTCGATCGCGGCGCCGAACGGGTGCGCTACGAGCCTCTCGGCCTCGTCGGCGAACACCGAGTCCGACAGCGCGCCGATGTCGTAGCCGGCCGAAAAGGTCGTCTTCTCGCCGGTGATCATCACGCAGCGCGCGTCGAGCGTGCCCATCAGGCTCGTGAAGCTGTCGAGGATCGCGTGATCGAGCGCGCCGCGCTTGGCCGGGTTGGAGATCGTCAGCCGCGCCACGCCCGGGGCCGGCTCGTCCACCAGCAGGCGGCCGCCGCCGTTGCCGTCCGGGGCCGAGGAGGAGCTAATCGAGGACAACGAGCGTGTCGCCCTCGGAGACCGACTGCCCCTCCTCGCACAGGATCTGCTTGACCACTCCGGGATCCTCGGCCTCCACCGGCATCTCCATCTTCATCGACTCGAGGATCACGACCGTGTCTCCCTCGTCGACGCTGTCGCCGACCTCGACTTCGATCTTCCACACGGTCCCGGTGATGTGGGCTTCGACGTCCGGCAAGTCAGTGCCTCCCGCCGTGGGTGCGGGAGCACCAAGAGCCGGCGCTGGCGGATGCATGGCGAGGACGCAGGAGGCGACGCGCAGCAGCGCTGCGCGAGCCGACGAGGACGAAGCCAGGCGCCGCCAGAGGCGGCTCGAATGCGGTCGCATCCATGGTGGGGGGCACTAGATTCCTCCTGTGCTCGGGCATAGATCGCCGCCAGGATACGCGGACCGCCCGACCCGGCGGCTAGTACCCGGGCGGCAGCGGCCCCGTCGGGCAGGGCAGCGAGACACGGCGCGGCGTGGGCTTCGGGTGCTTGGCGCCAAATGCGTAGCTCAGGCGGCCGAACGCCTTGTGCTTGTGTCCGGGGCAGGACTTGGGCCGCGACAGCGTGATCTTCACCGGGAACGACTGGGTGCGGCCGGACGCGCAATCCGGGTTGCACGTGTCGACCTTGTAGACACCCGACGCCGTGGCCTGGCTGGATGACCACGAGGTCCACTTGAGCTTCGACACCCTCACGGCCCCGTCGCCGCATGCGACTGTGATCTGCTTGGGCTTGAACTGCTCCTGGAGGCAGTTGATTGCGAAGACGGTCGTCGGTCCCGGCGCCGCCAACGCGACCGCTGGCACCGCGCTCACGCCGATCAGCGCGGAGATCCGAAGTAGGCGTCCGATGTTGTGCATTGTCTCATCCCCTGTGAGCGAGTTTCACCAGTTTCCGGGATCCGTCCGAGCCGACCGCTTGACTGATTGGCGTCGCGCCTCTTTGATCGTTGACGGAGGACGGATGGAGAGCAAGAGCATCTTCATCAGCTCGTTGTCACGGCGCCAGCTCGCCCGGCGCCGGCCGTCCCGGCATCCGCTCCGGGCCGACCGGCTGATGTTGCTGGTGCTCGTGTCGATGGCGATCGTCGCGGTCGCCACCGCACGCGGGTTGATCTAGGCCCAGACAAATCCCGGCGGACCTATCCGAACGTCGACGGGTCGGGTCCGATGCGTCCGTCCTCGGAGTCGAGTGGCGCGAGCCCATACAGATCTCCTTCCCATCGTCAGCCGCAGGAAACAAACCGGAGGCGTAGGCTGCCCACGGTGTCACTGGACGAGGGCGCACTTGACATGGACCTGCTCGCGGCGTCGCTGCGAGCTGATTCGAGCGATGTCAACGCGTTCGTCGAGAGCCTTGCGGCCAAGCTGGAAGACGCCGTGCCCGACCACACGCGGGTCGAGCGACGGCGGGCCGGCCTGCTCGGTCCAAAGCAGGTGCGGCGCATCGCGCTCGATGCGGGGTCCAACCGGCTGGAGCTTTTGCGGGACGAGGGCGGCGTGGTGCAGACGCGCTGCTCACGGCTCTCCGGAGGGATCGTGCTGAAGACCGAGCAGCTGGACGCCGACGCCTGGATCGCCGCTCTCGGCGAGGCGCTGGCCGCCGAAGCAGGACGCAACGAACGAACCCGGCAGGCGCTCGAGCGCCTGCTCATCAATTAGAACTAGGAGCAAGAGATGGGTTTCCTCAGGCGCGACGATGACGACGACTCCCAGCAGGCGGCACCCGAGCAGGAGTCTGTAGCCGTCGACGCGGCGCCGGCCGAGGCGCCGCACGCCGCCGCCTACGAGGCCGGATCGCTGGCCGGCATCCCGGAATCGGGGCGGCAGCGGATCGAGCGGATGAAGAAGGATGTTGAGCGGGGCTTCTTCACCAGCGACCTGTCGATCAACGAGTTCCTGCTGGTCAAGGAGTCCGGATTCGAGCCGCTCGGACTCGTGCTGGGCAGCTCGATCTACCACATCGGTTTTCAGCAGGCCAACTGGGGCCGCAACCAGGAGATGAGCGTGCTCACGCAGGCCATGTATCACGCCCGCGAGCTCGCGATGACGCGCATGGAGGAGGAGGCCGATCAGCTCGGCGCCGACGGCGTGGTCGGCGTGCGCCTCGACATCGGACGCTACGAGTGGGGAGCCGACCTGGCCGAGTTCATCGCTGTCGGCACCGCCGTCAAGCATCGCGGGGGCGAGCTGCACCGCGCGCCCAACGGCCGTCCGTTCACGTCCGACCTGTCCGGCCAGGATTTCTGGGCGCTGCTGCGCGCCGGCTACCGGCCGGTGGGCCTGGTGATGGGCAACTGCGTCTATCACGTCGCGCATCAGGGCCTGCGCGCGTCGTTCAAGCAGATCGGGCGAAACCAGGAGATGCCGACCTACACGCAGGCTCTATATGAGGCCCGGGAGCTCGCCATGGAGCGGATGCAGACCGAGGCCACCGAGACACAGGCGAACGGGATCGTCGGCGCGCGGATCGTCGAACGCAGCCATGGCTGGGGCTCGCACGTGATCGAGTTCTTCGCGATTGGGACCGCCGTCGTCCCGGTCAGCGATGATCACGTGATCGAGAAGCCGGCGATGGTGCTGCCGTTGACCGGCTGATCGGGGGAGGGGCCCGCCTCCGCCGCCCACTTGGGCGGCTCCGGCACCCTCTGGGGGAGGGGCCCGCCTCCGCCGCCCACCTGGGCGGCTCCGGCACCCTCTGTCACCTGCGCAGAGCGACGGGGTATTCCCAACCGACACGCGATGAGCACCGACGTTCAGATCAAGCCGCAGGTCTACAAGGACGAAAGGCCCGCGGAGTACTTCGAGCAGTTCCATGAGCGCACCCGCTCGGGACCTCCGGAATGGATCTACGAGGTGGTGAGGGCGGCGACGGTGATGATGGCGCTGATCGCCTACCGCGCACGGGGCATCGACAGCCAGCTCGTGCCCAACGGGCCGGTGATCCTCGCCCCCAACCACGCGTCGTTCATGGACCACTTCTTCACCGGCGCGTTCATCAGGCGACGGATCCAGTTCATGGCCAAGTCGCAGCTGTTCAAGCCCGGCATCCTGACGTGGATCTTCAGCCACGGCGGCGTGTTCCCGGTACGCCGCGGATTTGCCGACGAGGAGGCGTTCGTGACCTCCTTCAAGATCCTCGAGCGTGGCGGCGCGATCGTCATGTACTGCGAGGGCGGGCGCTCGCGGACCGGCGAGATTGGGGACAAGGCCAGACCGGGCATCGGCCGGCTGGCGCTCGAATCCGGTGCCCCGGTGGTCCCGGTGGCGATCCTGGGGTCACATCAGACGCGCAACTGGAAGCGGCTGAGCTTCCCTCGGGTGACCGTTCGCTACGACGAGCCGTTCAAGTTCGACCTCGTCGAGCACTCGAGCCGCGAGCAGCAGCAGCACGCCGCCGACTACATCCTCGAGCGGATCCGGACGCTGCACGCGCAACTCGAGCGCGACCGCGGGTAGGCCGGCTCAGGCTGTCGCAATCGCAGCAGCCTTGTCGAGCCCGAGCTCCTGCACCGCGGTCTCGCGCATCTTGAACTTCTGCACCTTGCCCGTGACCGTCATCGGGTACGACTCGACGAACTTGACGTAGCGCGGGATCTTGTAGTGGGCGATCTGCCCGCGGCAGAACTCGCGGATCTCCTCGTCGGTGCACTGCTCGCCGGCTCGGAGCACGATCCACGCCATCAGCTCTTCGCCGTAGCGCTCGTCGGGGACGCCGATCACCTGCACGTCGGCGACCTTCGGATGCGTGTAGAGGAACTCCTCGATCTCACGCGGATACACGTTCTCGCCGCCGCGAATCACCATGTCCTTGATCCGGCCGACCACGCGGACATAGCCCTGCTCGTCCATCGTCGCAAGGTCGCCGGTGTGCATCCAGCGCTGCTGGTCGATCGACTCGGCGGTCCGCTCGGGGTCGTTCCAGTAGCCGCGCATGACCGCGTATCCGCGCGCGAGAAACTCGCCCGGCTCGCCTCGCACAACCGTGCGCCCGGTGGTCGGATCGACGACCTTGATCTCGGTGTGCGGCATCACCTTGCCGACGGTCCCGCAGCGGTTCTCGAGCGTGTCATCCCGGGGGACCTGTGTGGTCACGGGCGACGTCTCGGTCATCCCGAACGCGATGCTGATCTCCTTGATGCCCATCTCCGACGAGACTCGCTTCATGACCTCGATCGGACAGGGAGAGCCCGCCATGATGCCGGTGCGCAGCGAGCTCAGGTCAAACTCGGCGAAGCGCTCGTGGCTCAGCTGGGCGATGAACATCGTCGGCACGCCGTACAGGCTCGTGCAGCGCTCCCGGTGGCAGGCCTCGAGCGTCTTCTCAGGATCGAACGCCTCGGCTGGATAGACGATGCACGACCCGTTCGAGGTCGCCCCGAGGTTCCCCATCACCATCCCGAAGCAGTGATACAGCGGCACCGGGACGCACACCCTGTCGCGCTCGGTGTACCCCAGCAGCGACCCCACGAAGTGACCGTTGTTGAGGATGTTGTGGTGGGTGAGCGTGGCGCCCTTGGGGAAGCCCGTCGTCCCGCTCGTGTACTGGATGTTGATCGGCTCGTCGAAGTCGAGCTCGTCCATCCCCGTCCGCACCCGGTCTCGCTGCGACCGATCGCCGGCGACGAGCTCCTCCCACTCGGGCGTGCCGAAGAACACCGCACGCTCGAGCCCCGCGAGCCGCGGACGCACCTGCTGGACCATCTCGACGAAGTCAGACCCGCGGGTCTCGCGGATCGCCACGACCCAGCGGCATCCAGACTGCCCGAGCGCGTACTCGAGCTCCGACACGCGGTAGGCGGGATTGATATTGACGAGGATCACGCCGAGCTTGGCGGTGGCGTACTGGACCAGCGCCCACTCGGCGCAGTTCGTGCTCCAGACGCCTACGCGGTCGCCTTTGGACAGGCCCTGAGCGAGCATGCCGCTGGCCAGCCGGTCGACGGTTTCGTTGAACTCCGCGTAGCTGTAGCGCAAGCCCTGGTGACAGGACACCAGCGCATCGCCGTCAGGATTGGACGCGACGGTCCGCTCGAGGTTGTGGCCGATCGTCTCGCCGATCAGCGGCTTGTCGAACGCACCGTGCTCGTAGGACAGCCTCGTCATCGTTCAATCAAGGCGCAGCCTATAGCGTGTCGCAAGCGATGAGTGGCCTACGTCCCGAGTTGCTGGTAGGGCGCACCGTGGCGCTTTTCGGCGAGGCGCCCGCCGTGAAGAGCCGCCTCACCGAGCTGGGCGCGCGCGTGGAGCGCGAAGCGTCCGGGTCGGCGGACGCGATCGTCTACGACGCCGCACCCGCGTTCGGCGAGGGCGGCCAGGCCGGTCTGAGGGACGCTTCGGCGCGCGGCTGGACCGCGATCAGAGACGTGGCCACCGGCGCGCTGATCCCACACCAGCGCGGCGGGAAGGTCGTCGTGATCGCACCGAGACCCGATGCGGGCGCGTTCGCGGGCGCCGCACGCGCCGCGCTTGAGAACCTGGCGCGCACGCTCTCGGTCGAGTGGGCGCGGTACGGGATCACGGCAACGGTGATCACGCCCGGCAACGCCACGACAGATGACCAGATCGCGCAGCTGGTGTGCTTCCTGGTCTCGCCCGCGGGCGACTACTTCAGCGGTTGCCGGTTTTCGCTGGGCGTGACCGCGTCGGCCGGCTGAACGATCCGCGCAGACAGCCAAGCGCACAGGTCGTCGAGCACCTGGTCGCGCTCGGGCTCATTGAGGATCTCGTGGTACAGGCCCTGATAGGCCTTGAGCGTCTTGTCGGGCGATCCGATTCGCTCCGAGAGCATCACGCTGCCGTGCGGCGGGCACAGGCCATCGTCGGTCCCGTACATGATCAGCGTCGGCACGGTGATCGCCCCAACGGCTCCGGGGAACGACTCGATCGCATCGGCGAGCTCGACGACCGTTCGTGCCGGAAGCTTGCCGTGGTGCACGAGCGGATCGGTCCGGTAGGCGTCGACCACCGCCGGATCGCGGCTTACCAGCGAGGAGTCGATCGCTACCAGTGGCGTGCGCGGAGCGAGCACCGACAGCGTCCTGGCGGTCATTCGCATCGGCGCCGGGACCGCTTCGAGGGCCGCGAGCGGACCCGAAAGTACAAGGCCCGCAAGCCGCTGCTGGTGAGCCAGCGCGTAGCTCAGAGCGATCGTCCCGCCCATGCTATGGCCGAGCAGGAACAGCGGCGCGCCGGGATGCGCATCGCCGGCCGACACCACGAGCCTGTCGAGATCGGCGACGGCGTTGCCGACCCGGTCGATCAGCGCCCGCGGCCCCTGCGAACGGCCGTGACCGCGGTGCTCGATCGCATACACGGCGTAGCCCTCGTCCACCAGTCGCTGTGCGACGTGGGTGTAGCGGCCGCTGTGCTCGCCGGCGCCGTGCGCGATGACGACCACGGCGTCCGCGTCGCCGTCGGGCAGCCACTCCCGCCAGTAGATCTCGAGCTCGCCCGCCCCGGCGAACGACGACTCCCGCTGAGCTGTCACTCCTCCGCCCAGGGGACGATCACAGCGTCCTCGTGCGGTGAGTCGCGAGCCACGACGTACTCGGCGGGGTCGCTCTCGGAGGTGTTCTCGAGGACGTGCGTCTCGCGGGGCGGGACATAGACCAGGTCACCGGGCTCGAGCATGACCTCCTGTTCGAGGTGGTCGCCCCACTTGACGCGCAGCGATCCCGAGAGCATGTACACGGCGCTCTCGCAGTTCTCGTGATAGTGCGGCCGAGACTGCGCGCCGGCCGGAACGCGGAACAGCGCCATGTAGATGTTGTGGGCGCCGGCCGTGATCTGCGAGATCTCGGCGCCACCGACGACTCCCCGCGGCACCTCGCGATCGGGACCGGGCTTGATGACCTTCATGAGTCCAGTCTACCTTCGGGGGCGCCGCCGGCTCCGGGCGCGACCTCGATCTGCAACGGTCGTTGAGGCGCTGCCTCGTGGTCGACCTGCAGGGTCGTGTGGTGCACGTCGAAGCGCTCCTCGAGCACTCGTTGCAGGCTCCGGCGCAGGGCGTGGCAGTCGCTGCCCGAGCGCACGACCACGTGCGCCGACAGCGCTGGAAACCCCGACGTCACCTCCCACACGTGCAGATCGTGTACCTCGACGACGTCGGGCTGGGCGGCGAGTTCGCGCCCGATCTGATCTGGATCGAGTCCGGCGGGCGCAGCCTCGAGGAACACGCGTCCCGACGCCTTCAGCAGGCCGTATGCGGCGTGCAACATCAGCCCCGCGATCAACAGCGACGCGACCGCGTCGGCACGGTTCAAGCCCGTCGCGAGGATCACGATCGCCGCGACCGCGGTCGCGATGAAGCCATAGAGGTCCGTGAGGATGTGGCGGTAGGAGCCCTCGACATTGAGGCTTCGCTGACCGGCGCCGCGGCTGAGAACGGCGACCGCCGCCAGGTTCACGACGATCCCCGCCAGCGCCACGATCAGAACCAGGCCGCCCCGCACGTCGGGCGGCGAGACCAGCCGCGCGATCGCCTCGTACACGATCACGGCGCCCAGGACCAAAAGCGTCACGCCGTTGGCCTGCGCCGAGAGGATCTCAACGCGTCCGAGCCCGTAGGTCATCGCTCCCCTCGGCGGCGTGGTCGCCAAGCGTGCGGCGGCAAGCGAGATCGCGAGCGCGGCGGCGTCGGTCAGCATGTGCGCTGCGTCCGACAGCAGCGCGAGCGACGACGCAACCACGCCGATCACCACCTCGGCGACCATGAACGTGAGAATCAGCGCCAGCGCCGTCTTCAGTGCGCTCTGGTCGGCCTCGCGCCCGTGGTGAAAGTGGTCGTGGACGTGGGCGTCCGCCATCAGACGCCTAGTTGACCGACGGATCCGGAGGCATGCGAGCGATCAGCGCGTAGTTTCCTCCCTTGCGCGTCAGCACCGAGGACCACAGCTCCGGCGGGTCGTCGGCGAACGCATCCTGCAGCCGTGCCGGCTCCAGGATCCAGTCCCCGCGCTCGATCTCGTCGTCGAGCTGGCTCGGGCCCCATCCCGCGTGGCCAACGAACGCGCGGCCACTGCGCAGCCCCACCGAAACGTCCTCCGGAGAGGAGCCCGCTCCGAGCACGCCGACGTCATCAAACGCGAGCAACGCGGCGTCGCTCGGATCCTCGAACTCGCCCAGCACGATCACCGACGACGGCTGGACGGGGCCCCCGATGAACAGCTGGTCGCTGAGGTCGACGAGCGACTCGAGCTGGGGCACTGCCTCGCCGACACTCGTCTCCGAAGGGCGGTTGAGGACGAGCCCGAGCGCGCCCTCGTCGGTGTGCTCGATCACCAGTACGACGGTGCGCCAGAAGTTCGGGTCAAGGAGCGAAGGTCCCGCGATCAGGAGCTGGCCCCGCGCGCTGTCCATCGGGACTATTTTGCTACTCCGAGCCGGATGCGTCCTCCAGGCGGTCTTCAGGGTCCTCGAGCTCCCGCTGCGCCTCGATCGAGAGCGCGACTGCTTCGGCCGACTCGACCTTGACGTCGAGGCTGAGCCCGGCGAGCTCGGCGATCACCTCGAAAAGGTCAGCGGCCACGCAGATCTGCGGCTCCACGGCGGAGCCGGCTGGGCGGGCGTAGTAGAGGCCGTTCTCGCGCCAGATGCGTATCTGAGCGCCGTTGCTCGCTCTAACCGTCACTTTCAATTGTCCTTGTCCCTTCCTTGGGCGAGCCGCTGGATTGCTCCCCGGGCCTCGCGTCCATACGAGACCGCCCCCGATCGCCGGCACTACAAGTCCCTTGCAAAACCGACGCTACACCAAGAACGTGTGAAACGGCCCGTCTTTTACAAACCGAGCGATCGCCCCAGGATCTCCTTCATGATCTCGTCGGTGCCGCCGCCGATCGGCCCCAGCCGCGCGTCACGCGCGGCGCGCTCGATTCCGTACTCCTTCATGTATCCCGCGCCGCCGTGGATCTGCAGGCATGTGTCGATCACGTCGAAGGCCGCACGCTGGGTCGCCAGCTTGGCAATCGTGACCTCGCGCACGGCGTCCTCGCCTGCCACATAGCGTCGCAGCGCGGCGTAGGTCACGTCACGGCCCGCCTCGACCTTGACGGCGATCTCCGCGAGCTTGTGACGAATCACCTGGTGGTGTCCGATCGGCTTGCCGAACGCTTGTCGCTGCAGGGCGAACTCGCGCGTGCGCTCGAACGCGACCTTCATCGCGCCGACGGCCCCGAGCGCCATCAGCAGGCGCTCCCATTGGAAGTTGGCCATGATCAGATAGAACCCGCCGTTCTCCTGGCCGAGCAGGTTCTCGTCGGGTACGAACACGTCCTCGAACTGGATCTCGGCGGTGTCGGAGGCGTGCCACCCGAGCTTCTCGAGCGCACTTGATCGCACACCCGGACCGCGCTCCACCAGCAGGAACGAGATCCCGTGGTGCCCGCCCTCCGGGATCGTCTTCACCGCGGTGACGAGCACGTCGGCGCGCACTCCGCCGGTGATGAACGTCTTCGCTCCGTTGACGACGTAGCCGCCGTCGACCTTTTGCGCGTGCGTGCGGACCGAGGCCACGTCCGAGCCGGCGTCGGGCTCGGTGATCGCCAGCGCCGCGATCTTCTCGCCGCGGATCCCCGGCACCAGGAACCGCTGCTTCTGATCCTCGGTGCCGAAGCGCCAGATCGGCGGCAGTGCGATCCCGCTGTGGGCGCCGATCCCGGCCGCCAGTCCGCCGGAGCCGCACCAGGCCATCTCCTCGACGAACACCGCATCGGCGACCGGATCGTCACTGCCGCCGTAGCTCTCCGGGAACTTCAGCCCGATGTAGCCGAGCTCGGCGAGGCGGTCAAATACCTCGTTGGGAAACCATCTTGCGTCCTCCCACTCCGGCGAGCGCGGTGCGAGCTCGGTC
>DASSGR010000235.1:0-13925 GCA_035693425.1 Solirubrobacteraceae bacterium | reverse complement strand
GGGGGATCGACGATGCCCGGCGCGACACCGGGATCGAGGGCCGGATCCTGATCTCGGCCGTTCGCAACTTTGGAGTCGAGCAGGCGCTGCGGGTTGCGCGCCACGCCGCCGAGCGCCCACACCCCTAAGTGGTCGGCTTCTCGATGGCCGGCGACGAGGCCGGCTACCCCGCGCACGACTTCGCCGAGGTGTTCGCGATCGCCGCTGACGCCGGCCTCGGCTGCACGATCCATGCCGGCGAGTGGGCAGGGCCGGAGAGCGTGCGTGCCGCGCTCGAGCTTCCGATCACTCGGGTCGCGCATGGCGTCCGCGCGATCGAGGAGCCGGCGCTCGTATCCGAGCTCGCAGCGCGCGGGATCGTGCTCGATACCTGCCCGACCAGCAACGTCGTACTCGGCGTCTTCCCCTCCTACGAGGAGCATCCGCTCCCGGCCCTGCGCGCGGCCGGCGTGAAGGTCACGCTCGGCTCCGACGATCCCCCCTACTTCGGCGCCACGATCGAGGGCGAGTACGACGTGTGCGCCGAGCGCATGGGCTTCGGCGATGACGACCTGCGCGACGTCACGATGACCGCGATCGAGGCGGCGTTCTGCGACGAGGCTCTCCGCGAGGAGCTGCGCCGGCGTGTCCGCGACTAGACTCCCGCGCAGCGTGGCGAACGACGGGGCGATCGGGCAGATCCTTGTCACCCAAGAGGAGCTGGAGCGTCGGGTCCGGGAGCTGGGCGCCGAGATCTCCCGCGACTACGAGGGCAAGGAGCCCCTGCTGCTCGGCATCCTCAAGGGCGCGGTGTTCTTCCTGTCCGATCTTGCGCGGCAGCTCACGGTCGAAAGCGAGATCGAGTTCATGGCGGTGGCCTCGTACGGATCGGCCACGACGTCCTCGGGCGTGGTGCAGATCCTGAAGGACCTCGATCGCCCGATCGAGGACCGGGACGTCCTAATCGTCGAGGACATCGTCGACTCGGGTCTCACCCTGCGATACCTGCTCGGCAGCCTGGGCGGGCGCAAGCCGCGGACGCTCGAGGTGTGCGCGTTGCTCGTCAAGCCCGAGGCGCGGGTCGTCGACGTCCCGATCAGGTACGTGGGGTTCGAGATCCCCAACGAGTTCGTGATCGGCTACGGGCTCGACTATGCGCAGCGCTACCGCGCCCTGCCGTACGTGGCCACGCTGGTGCTCCCGCCGGGAGAACTAGCCCAGTGAGCTGATCCGCTCGACAAGAAGCGTGAGGAAGCGCTCGGCGTCGATGTCGATCGCGACATGACAGTTGGGCGACCACGTGCGACCGCGGAGGTCGACGTGGGTGCGTCCGCGGGGGAGCTCGCCGCCGGTGTCGACGACGACGCCGCGATGAACGGTCTCGAGCAGCGTCGGATCGATCACATGGGCCATCGCCACGGCGTCGTGCACCGGCGCCCCGTCCCAGCCGTACTCGCGCGCGTGAAAACGGGCGTAGAAGTTGAACAGGTCGGCGACGAGCTTGCCGGCTTTTCCCGCCTCCGCCAGGGCCGCGGTGTGGGTCGGCGTCATCAAGGCCTTGTGGGTGACGTCGAGCCCGACCATCGTGAGGTTGAGGCCGCTGGTGAACACCAGGTGCGCGGCCTCGGGATCAGCCCAGATGTTGAATTCAGCCGCCGGCGTGACGTTGCCCTCGCCGACGGCGCCACCCATCAGTACCACCCGCTCGAGCTTTGACGCGAGCTCCGGGTACCGGGTGAGGAACAGCGCCACGTTGGTGAGCGGTCCGGTCGGGACGAGCGTGACCGGTGCGGTGCTTGCCTGGAGTGCGTCGGCGATCCAGTCGATCGCGTGCGTCGGCTCGGGCTCGCGGGCCGGCGGCGGCAGGTCGGGCCCGTCGAGTCCGGTCTCGCCGTGCACCTCGGCCGCGACGTGTCTCGCGCGGATCAGCGGACGCGCCGCGCCGGCGGCCACTGACACGTCGCTGCGGCCGACGTGGTCGAGGACGCGGATCGCGTTCGCCGTGGTCTTGTCCAGCGTCTGGTTGCCGGACACGGTGGTCACGCCGAGCAGCCGGACCTCGGGGCTGGCCAGCGCGAGCAGAAGCGCGATCGCGTCGTCGTGGCCGGGATCGCAGTCGAGGATGATGTCGGTCACGCGCTCAGGATCGCATTCCAAGGCTCATGGCGGAACGTTCGGACCCGCCATGGTCACCACCACAACTCGAAATAACGTCCGCTAGGTCGTCAGCAGGCCGCCGTCGACTGGCAGCAACGCCCCGGTTATGTACGACGAGGCGTCACTCGCCAGAAAGATGGCGGCGGCGACCAGCTCCCGCGGCTCGCCCGCGCGGCCGGCCGGCACGCGGAACATCATCTGCTCGATGTAGCCCTCCTGGTACTGGTCAGTCATCTCGGACTCGAAGAACCCGGGTGCCAGCGCGTTGACTCGAATGCCCTTGCGGCCGGTCCACTGCTGCGCGAGGTCGCGGGTCAGGCCGATGATCGCCGCCTTCGAGGACGCGTACGCGGCCTGGGGAAGGAACGCCGAGGTTGAGCCGATCACGCTGCCGATGTTCACGATGCTGCCGCCGCCCTCACGCATCGCGCGGCCGCACGCCTGAGCCATGAAGTACGAGCCGTTGAGGTTGATGTCGATCACGCGGCGGAACTCGTCCGGCGTCTCGCGCGTCGCGGGCACGGCGGTGCCGACACCCGCGTTGTTGATCAGCACGTCGACCTTGCCCAGCTGGTCCACAGTCTCAGCGACCACCCGGTTGCAGTCGTCGGGATTCGCGACGTCGGCCTGGACCGCGACGCACCGACGGCCGCGCTCCAGCACCAGCGCCTTGGTCTCCTCCAACCTCTCGACACGACGCGCGCAGATCGCAACATCGGCACCCGCCTCAGCCAGGCCGACGGCGAACGCGACACCCAGCCCAGACGACGCGCCGGTCACGATCGCGACCTTCCCAGCGAGCGAGAAAGAGTCAAGAACGTTGCTCATCGCGCGCGGACTATAGCCGCGGCGATGGGCTTTCCACGCCGCCGGATCTGCTACCCATTGGCCGGGTCGTGCGTGCCACACGTAGACATAGACCGCCGTCGGCGGTCCTGCTGATAGGCGGCTGCCTGGTTGCGGCCCTTCTTATCGCAGCCGGGCTCTCGGGCCACGCGACGGGCGGAGACAACCGCCCCTCGCGCGTGGCGACGACGCTGCCGGCGCGCAGCCGGATCCTCGACGCCGCGGACCGCCTCTCAGTTCGTGAGCCAAGAGCCGTGACCGTCTTCCCGATCCCCGGGACGGTCTCCAACCTGCCAGGCACGCAAATCACCTTCCGCGGGATCGCTCCCCGACGGATCGGGCCACTCAACGTCGTCGGATCGGTGACGGGCGTGCACGCGGGACGGATCGAAGCCGACTCTGACGGGCGCGGCGGCAGCTTCATACCGAGCCAGCCGTTCGCGCCCGGCGAGACGGTCAGGGTCGTGTCGCAGTTGAATGTGCTCGGCGCCCACGGCGGCAAGTTCAGCTTCGTGATCGAACACCCAGCGGCGCAGATCCCGCCCGCGCCGCTGCAGGTCGCAAAGGCGGGGGCCCATGGCGTCGAAAGCTTCCGCTCACGCCCCGATCTGAGGCCGGCGGCGGTCACAGTCGAGCGTGACTCAACGGCCTACGGAGCGCGGGACATCTTCGTGGCGCCACAGGACGGGCCCGTGCAGGACGGCCCGATGATCCTTGGCCCGCACGGCAACGTCATCTGGTTTCACCCGAGCCCTATCGGGAGCGGGCTGCTCACGACGGATTTCCGCGTCCAGCGTCTCCACGGCCAGCGGGTGCTGACGTGGTGGCAGGGCTCCCAGAACCGAGGCAGCGGGCGCGGAGTCGGCGTGATCTTCGATCGTCACTACCGCCGAATCGCGACCGTCCACGCAGGCAACGGCCTTGACGCCGACCTCCACGAGTTCCTCGTGACAAACAGCGGCGATGCCTACCTGATCGCCGCCTCTCCGGTGGCCGTGCCGGGATCCTCGCGGCCGCTGATCGACAGCGTCATCCAGGAGATCGACATCAAAACGGGCCTGGTCCTATTCGAGTGGCACGCACTGGACCACATCAAGCTGAGCGAGTCCTACAAATATGGACCGGGGGTGCCAGGGCACGTCGTCGACCCGTACCACACGAACTCGATCTCGATTGCATCCGACGGCAACCTGATCGTGTCGATGCGCAACACGTCGGCCACCTACAAGATCGATCGGCGCAGCGGCCAGATCATCTGGCGTCTTGGCGGCAAGGAGTCGAGCTTCGCGCTTCCGGCCGGGACGAGCACCGCCTTCCAGCACGATGTGATCGTGCACGCCGGCCGCAGGCTCACGGTCTTCGACAACGGCGCCGGGCCGCCGAAAGTTCACGCCTCCTCGCGCGGGCTCGAACTGAAGCTGGACCCAGCGCGCGCCAGCGTCAAGGTGCTCCGCGGCTACGACCACTCGCCGCCCCTGTCGGCGAACTTCGAGGGGAGCATCCAGGCGCTTCCGGGTGGACACATGTTCCTGGGCTACGGTCAGCGTCCCTACTTCACTGAGTTCGGTGCGCATGGGCGCGAGGTGTTCGACGCCCACTTCACCGCGCGCACGACCAGCTACCGCGCCTACCGTTTCGGCTGGGACGGGGAGCCGCTCACCCGGCCGGCAGTGGCGGTCCGGCGCAGCGGCCGGTTCGCGACGGTCTACGCGAGCTGGAACGGCGCCACGCGGGTAGCGCGCTGGCGGGTGCTGGCCGGGAGGACCGCGCACGCGATGCGCGCAGTCGTCGTGGCAGCCAAACACGGGTTCGAGACTCCGATCACGATCCGCGCCCACGCCGACGTGGCCGTCGTAGCTTTGGACAGCTCCGGGCGGGTGATCTCTCGCTCGCGGACGGTACGACTGCGCTAGTTACGTCGTCAGCAGCCCGCCATCGACTGGCAGCAACACCCCGGTTATGTATGACGAGGCGTCACTGGCCAGGAAGATCGCGGCGGCGACCAGCTTGTGCGGCTCGCCCTTGTGGCCGGCGGGTACGCGGAACCTCATCTGCTCGATGTAGCCCTCCTGGTACTGGTCTGTCATCTCGGACTCGAAGAAACCGGGTGCCAGCGCGTCGACTCGAATGCCCTTGCGGCAGGCCCCGAAGCGGTACACTTGTGCCGAAATTCGGTACATCTGTACAGGTCGTGACGCTCGCCTCGACAGCCCGGCAAGACCCGCGCCCGCGCGGCGCCGCGAGGCGCGAGGCGCTGCTGGATGCGGTCCTGCGGATCGTCGCCGAGGCCGGCGTGGACGCCGTCACGCACCGCCGCGTGGCCGAGGTGGCCGAGCTTCCACTGGCCTCGACGACCTACTGGTTTGAGTCAAAGGACCACCTCTTGACGGCAGCGCTCGAGCTCGCCGCGCAGCGCGACACGGCGCGCCTGCACGAGTTCATCGCCGCGCGACTCGACGTCGCCGATGATCCGCTCGAGCTCGCCGTTGCCGCGATCCTCGACCCGATCGATCAGGCGCCGCAAGCGAGCCGCGGGTCGCTGCTGGCGACGTATGCACTGTTGTTGGAGGCGGCCCGCCGGCCCAGCCTGCAATCCGTGACCAGGGAATGGACCGACGCGTACTTGAACGTGCTCCAGCGGTTGTTGAAGGTCGCCGGCTCCAGCCATCCGCGTGCCGACGCGGATCTGCTGCTCGCCGTCGCCGACGGCTTGTTGATCGGCCAGCTCGCGTCGGGCAAGGCCGGCGATCTAGCCCCGGAGCTGCGCCGGCTGGCTGGTGCGCTGGTGAGTCGCCGGTGAACGCGCTCGGTCGGCTGGTTGCGCGCGGGCGCGGGCAGGAGCACTCGATCGTCTCGCTGGTCCAGGCGCTCGTGTTGTTCGAATCGATGCTGTACGCGGTCGTGACGCCGGTGCTGCCGCACTACGCCGACACGTTGGGTGCTTCCAAGCCCGCGATTGGCGTGCTCGTCGCCGCGTACCCGGCTGGGATGGTCCCGGGCACCGTGCTGGGGGGTTGGATCGCGACGAGGTTCGGTGTGCGCCGAACGACCGTGGTCGGGTTATCCATGTTCGCGGTCTCGATCACCGTGTTCGGCTTCGCCTCGAACATCGTCGCGCTGGACGCGCTTCGGTTCGTGCAAGGTGCCGCCTGTGGGTGTCTGTGGAGCGGGGGTCTGACCTGGGTGATCGCGGTGGCGCCGCGCGAGCGTCGCGGCGAGATGCTGGGAACCGTGATCGCTGCGGCGATCTTCGGGACGATCCTTGGGCCGGTGATGGGAACTCTGGCCGCAGCGGTCGGAACGGAGATCGTGTTTTCCGCTCTCGGGCTAGTCGCGGTCGGACTGGCGGCGTGGACGTTCAGGCATCCCGCGCCGCCGCAGTTTGATACGGATGAGGGCACCCCGGTGCGGGCGCTTACGTCGAGTCCGCGGGTGCTGCTTGGGGCGTGGCTGATCCTCCTGGAGGCGTGCACGATCGGCGCCCTGGGAACGCTGCTCCCGCTCCGGCTCTCAGACCTCGGAGCGTCCGGAATCGCGATCGGCGCGACGTTCGTGTTTGCGTCGGTCGTGAGCACAGTGATCGCGCCGATGATCGGCCGACTGACCGACCGGCGCGGTCCAGGCCTGCCGTTGTGCGTCGGTCTGGTAACAGCGACCCCGCTGCTGCTCGCGTTGCCGCTGCCGGAGTCGGTGCTGGCGCTCGCGGTCCTCAGCGTAATCACGCTCGGCGGCCCGCTGACCGCCTACACGATCCCGGCGATGGCGGTGATCACCGACTCCGCCGAACGACTCGGGATCACGCTCGTGCTGTCATCGATGCTGTTCAACATCGCCTGGGCGATCGGCGAGATGATCGGCGCGCCGGCGGCTGCCAGCATCTCGCAGGCGACCAGCGACGCCGTGCCACTGGCGCTGCTCGCGGCAATCAACCTCGCGACGCTCGTGTCGGTGATCGCCATCGGCCTTGGCCCGACAGCGGATGTCACCGAAACGAAGCCCATCGCCGTGGCGGCAGATCCGGACTGGCCGCTGACGCGGCCAACGCCGTGAGCGTCTCACTCGTCGCGGCTAGACCTCGGGATCGACCGTGATTGCCTGCGTTGGGCACATCTGCGCCGCTTCCTCGACTTCGGCACGAAACTCGTCCGGGGGCTCCGGGTCGTAGTGGAGGTTGAGCTCGTCATCGAGCCGGAAGACTTGATCCGCCGCCAGGACGCACTGGCCGTGGCTCTGACACACCGAAAGGTCGACGTGTACTTTCATCGGGAGGCCGCGCCGACGCGAGCTTTCCCCGCCGGCACCGCGAGCTCGAGGTTGAGCAGCGCCCGCATCACATCGCTTCCAGGACGCTCGACGGGCGCGACCACCTTGTAGTCGGGAATCGCTGCGAGCAGCTTCGGCAATGCGACGCGCGCTTCCAGGCGTGCCAGCGGGGCTCCGATACAGAAGTGAACGCCTGCACCGAAGGCCACATTGCGCGTCCCGGGGCGGGAGACGTCAAGGGTGTCTGGGTCGGCGAACCGCCGCCCATCTCGATTCGCCGCCCCGAGCACCAGCACCACAGTCTCCCCAGGCGGAATAACCACGCCGCACCGAGTGATGCTGTCGGTGGTTACACGCGGGATCGCCTGGATCGGGCTGTCGAAGCGGGCGAGCTCTTCGATTCCTAGCCGAACTTGTGTTACGTCGCCATTTGCCAGAAATGCCCTCTGCTCGGGATGATCAGCCAGCGAGAGCACGGCATTCGCGATCAGGTTTGCGGGTACGTCGACCCCTCCCTCGAATAGGTCCTTGCACAGCACCAGGGCATCTGGCCGCGACAGCTCGGCGCGCGCGACGGCGCTCATCAAGTGGCTTATCAGATCGTCACGGGGGCGGGCAAGCCGCTCCGAGCCAAGCTGGTCGAAGTAGTCCGTGTAGCTGGAGAGCGCCTGCGCGGACTGATCTGCCGCCTCTGAATACTCGGCCGTCTGGTACCAGGAGAGGACATCGGATCGGTCCTCCTCGGGGATGCCGATGATGTCTGAGATGATCGCCAAAGTCATTGGCCACGCAACGTCGGCCGCGATGTCGATCGTCTCCCGCGATCGCAGCCCCGACAGCCAAATTCCGACGTCGCGCTCGATCTTGCCCTCAAGCGTATGGATCGCCTTCGGCGAGAAGCTCTCTCTCACGACTCGGCGCAGCTCATCGTGATACGGCGGATCGGTAGTGATCAGCTGGTGAGCATGCGCCGCACCACGAGCGCCGGGGGCTGGGCGCCTGTTCGACAGCGAGCCGATGCTCGAGAATGTGCGCCAATCGCCCAGGGCCTCACTGACATCGTCGTAGCGGGACAGAATCCACAGCGATTCGTCGCCCTCCTGCCAGTGGTAGACCGGGAAATCGTCTCGAAGGCGACGGTACAGCGGGTACGGATCTTCCGCGAAACAGACGGTGTGCGGGTCAAACCACATGTGGCGCAGGTTTCGGCGAGGGCGCCTGCACCCCAGAACGTACCATATGCACCAAATCGCGATAAGTCAGACCAATATTGGCCTGACTCGTGCAATTGGACTAAAACGAGCCGTAGATGCGTCGTAGCGCTTTCAGGACGGCACCCGCGGCGGGCGCCACCGAGCGCTACTCGCCCGAATCGGCGCCTCGATTACTCGGCTACCAACTGATCGCGATGTCATCAACCAAGTGGGCGCCGCCGTCGCCCCAGGGCCACGCTGGGCGGTCGGCGATCACCGTCACATCGGGCGCGAGGCGGAGATACGACGCTGGGAGTTCATCGGTCATCTTCCCTGCGAGGGTTCGACGCAGCACCTCGGCCTTGTGTGAGCCCGAAACGAGCAGCAGGATCTTCTGAGCCGAAAGGATGATGTCCATGCCGGCGGTCAGCGCACGTGTTGGGACCAGTGAGCGCGATCCCCAGTACCGCGCGTTGCTCTCGATACTGGCGGGTGAGAGCTGCACGACGCGGGTCGGCGCCGATGGACCCGCAGGCGGCTCGTTGAAGCCGAGGTGCCCATTGGGTCCAAGTCCGAGGATCGCCAGATTCAGCCCGCCGCTCGCGCGCACAGACTGATCGTATCTGTGACAGCTGAGGGCAAGATCGGCCTGGTACCCGTCCAACGGAAGCACGCAGTTCGAGGGGATCTTCAGCGGATCGATCAGCAATCGTTTCATCCACCCGAACAGCGATCGCCGATCGTCCGGCGCAATGTCGACGTATTCGTCGAGCTGGACGAGGGTTATTTGTGACGAGTCGAGCTCGCGTGCGGCATGCCTCTGCGCCAGCTGCTGGTACGCGCCGATGGGGGTGCTGCCTGTGGCCGGCAGGAGGACAAGGGGTCCCTGCCGCTCGATCTCATCGGCCACGATCGCTGCCGCCACGAAACTGAGCGCCTCGTAGTCCTCAACGATCCGGAGCTTCATCACCAGCGGGTGCGACGCACCGTCTAGCCGCGGCTGTCGGCAGCGTCGTCCTTGCTCGCGGCACCCGACCACGGTCGGCGTCGTCGTCGCAACGTTGCTTCGAAGCGGTAGCGGTCGCCGCGGTACGTCGTCTTACCCACTTCGACCAGCCGCCCGCGCTCGTCATAACCCCGGGTCCGAGCAACCAGTACCGCGGACCCGAGCGGCGCCTCGAGCAGCTTGGCGACCGAATCGGAAGCGATGACGGCCTCGACCGTGTAATCGGCGCGAATAGGTCCGTAGCCGTGAGCAGCTAGCGCGTCGTAAAACGAGGCCGTGCTGAAGTCCAGGTCAACGAGACCAGGCGCGAGCGACAACGGAACCCTCGTCGAGTCCATCGCGATCGGGTTGCCATCCAGGAATCGCAGCCGCTCCAGTTCGAAGATTGGTGCACCGGGAGCGATGCCGAATTCTTCGCTTTCGTCGATCGTCGCTTCCCGCACGCATTTGTCGGTTACCTGGGCCGACGGCGTCAGCCCGTGGGCCCTCCCGAGCTCCGTGAAGCTCATTAGTACGTTTGGCGGCTCTCCCAGATAATGCCCGGCAACGAACGTACCGCGCCCGACGTGACTCTCGATTAGGCCTTCGGCAGCCAGTGCCGACAGCGCGCGGCGCACCGTCGCGCGCCCGACGCCGAATTCGTCGGCCATCACGCGCTCAGGCGGAAGCCGTTCGCCCGCTTGGCGGACGCCGGCTGCGATCTCATCGGCGAGGACGGAGTACACACGGTTCACAAAAGCCGCCGATCGCGTCGTCGATGATGCTGCCCCCTCCGGCTCGTGGACGTTCGTGCTATTCGTGGTCGCGTTCACGGATCTGCGCTTACGGGACCAGACCAATTTGACCGTTTTGGAACCTTTGGTCGCAGATTGGATCAAGACATCGTCCAACTGAACGACCGCGCCGCGTTCGCTAAACCGCGGCGAGCGCGGCTCCGACGACGCCGCTCCGGCCCCCGAGCGCGGCCGGGACGATGGGGAGCGCGCGCGTCGTCTCGGCCTCTATCGCAGGGCGCGCGGCCGCCTCAACGAGCGCGCGGTATGAGTCGTTGAGGCCGAGACCCCCGCCGACGACGAGCGCCTCAGGGTCGATCGCGTTGACGAGCGCTGCAACCGCCAGGCCGAGCGAGCGCGCCGCGTCCTCGACGAGCGTCCGCGCGGCGGGATTCGCGAGCACGTCCTCCGCGCGCTTAGCACCGGCACGGTGCTCGAGGGCGCGCCCGCTGGCGACACCCTCGACCGGTGGCGCCCCGACGATGATTGCGTTCCCGCGCGCTCCGCGCCGGGGCTCGCCATTGAGAACGTGTGCATAGCTGATGCCGGTACCGACGCTGACATAGAGGAAGTCGGAGTAGGGTCGGCCAGCGCCGAACGACGCCTCGGCCCGGGCGGCGGCGCGCACGTCCGATTCGATCCGAACCGGCCCGCCGATGTCGGCGAACCCGGCGGCTACGTCGAGCCCACGCCAGTCAATTGTGACGGCGCTGGTGATGGCGCCGCTTGGGTCGACTAGCTCGCAGATACCGATTCCGATCGGTACGCGTTCGGCCGCCAGTGAGGCCGACAGGTCGACGGCGGCGGCGAGGACGCCGGCGCCGCCGTCTGTCGGCGTTGCGCATCTGGCCTCCTGCTCGACCGCGCCTGTACCGGAATCCACGAGCCCGGCATGGATCTTCGAGCCCCCAACGTCGATCCCCAGGACGGCGGTCACGGAAGGTAGCTCGGCGCGACACCGACGAGCGCGGTGGCTGTCTCGGCACCGTAATTCCGGTATTCGTGCTGCGCGCCTTGAGGGATCAGACACGCGTCCTCCGGCCCGAGCTCGAACACGTAGGTGTGGTCGCGATGCCATGCCCGCACCCAGAGTGTGCCGCTGATCACGAACAGGAGCTCGTCGCCGCCGTGGGCGTGTGCGCGCGCCGTCTCGCCCGGGTTGACCTCGAGCGAGTGCACGGTCAGGTGCTCGGTGCTGATCAGCAGGCCAACCAGCGCGCCGAGATCGCGCCGCCAGACGACGTCATTCTCCCCAAGGAGGCGGGGAATCGGCGTCGCCGGGGCGGCGGACGGAACATCGCCGAGTCGCGAGTCGTCGGCGTACCACGACCGGTCGAGATAGGGACGGGTCCGCGCATATTCGCCCGATGTGCCTGCGGCGGGCGGCGGCGCGAAGATCTCGAGCACCCGCAGTGGCTTACCTCCGTGCGCGAACGCGTGGTGCCAGGTGTCCTTGCGGAAGAAGACGCTGCGACCAGCGGGCACCTTCTGCACCTCGCCGCTCTCGGGGTTGGCGAGCACCATCGTCCCGGTGAGCACGTGGAGGAGCTCGTCCGCGGCGAACACGGTCCGGTATTCCGGCGAATGGGTGAACGACCCGCCCGCGGGCAGCCCGAAGACGAGCGCATGGATTGACGAGGTCGACGCGTAGATCAGGTCCGAGACGACGCCCGCCTCCTCGTCGCCCCAGAGATGGCGCGTGACCGTGTCGCGCCCGATCCGGGTAGGGACGTCGAAGGTCGGGCGCGGCGAGGGCGAGTACGGCGTCGGCGAGAGCCCGTCCGCCTGCTTGGCGTCGCTCATGCCGCGCCCGCCGTAGGCTCGGCGCCAAGCTCGAAGGTCGTGGAGAGCCTCTGAGTGATCCCAGTCTCCCCGGCTCGATAGGCGCTTTCGATGATGTCGATCACGTGCTGCGCGTGCTCGGCGCTTACCGGCGTCGGAACGCCGTCGCGCACCCAGTCGACGAGCTGCATGATGTCCTCGAAGACGTGGGGCTCCGGCAATCCGCGGTGGGAACCGACGACGTGCGGCAGGACCCGCATCTGCGCGTCCCAGTCGCTCACGGGCGCATCGCAGGTCAGCTCGCGGCCCGGAAAGTCAAATGGTTCGCCGTTCAGAAGAACGCCGTCTATCGTCCCCCGGGTACCGTAGTACACGCCCGCGCCAAACTGCTCAGACACCGCGCCGGCGGCGGTGCCGAATGCGACCGCAGACAGTCCGTCGCCGAAATCGAGCAGCGCGAGCGTGTTGTCGTCCGCCTCAGTCGCTATCCGCTCGCCAAGGAACTCACGCTCGGCGATCCGGACCGCCGATAGGGCGCTGACTCGCCTTGCCGGGCCGAGCACGGAGGTCAGTTGATGGAGTGCATACGCCGTGATGTCGTACATCGGGCCGCCCCCCGGCTTGCGGAAGTACCAGCTGGGGTCGATGGGCGCACCGCCGGGCGCGTCGAGCCGCTCGGGCTCGTCCGCCTCGTGGTAGCTCTCGAAGGCACCGCCGCAGATCGCCCAGGCGACGTCCCCGATCGCACCCTCGCGAATCAGCTCCCGGGTGCGGGTGACCTGCGGCCGGAGGACCTCGCCCGGCGACGGGACGAGCCTCAGGGAACCGGCGCGCGCAAGCGCGATCAGCTCGTCCGCCTCTTCGACGGTCGTCGTCATCGTCTTGTTGACGTGGACGTGCTTGCCGGCCTCGAGCGCGAGGCGGCAATGTGCATAGTGGAGTCCGATCGGCGAAGCGATCGTCACCGCGTCGACGACGTCCGCAGCGAGCAGCCCTTCGATGTCCGCGAAGACCCCGGCTATCCCGTAGCGCTCGGCTGCGACCCGGGCGCGGTCCAACACCGGGTCGCACAGGGCGGTGACGACAACGCGGTCGGCGACGTCCGGCTGCGTCAGGTGGGGGACTATCCCGCGCAGCGCGAGCGCGCCGATACCGACGACACCGATTCGAAGCGGCTCAGCCGCCACGCGCATCCACCTCCAATTCGGCGGGCGCCGGCCGCGGGAACGACGACGACACCGGTACGGTCCGCCGCTCGGCCACGGACGTCCGAGCGGCCTCGAGGACGTCGATCACATGGCGCGCATGCTCGATCCCCACCACCGGCGCGCGCCCGGTCTCAACGCAGTCGGCGAGGTGCGCGATCCCGAGCAGGTGGTCGGGTCCCCCGTCGCCGCGCTCGTACGGCACATGCTCCTCGCGCAGCTCACCGCCGGCTAGCAGACTGATGGGCTGTGACACGTCGAGCAGGCTCAGCCCCAGCACCGCGCGCTCGCCCAAGAGCTCGAGCTCGGGCGCAAGCGTCTCGTTCGCGACATTGTTGGCCTCGACCGAGGCCAGGCAGCCGCCCTCGAGTTCGAGCGCGAGGTGCCAGGTGTCGTCAACCTCGACAGGCACGTGGAGACCGGCGAACGGTCCCTCCGCGACGGTGAACCCGCTGCGACTGCGCGCTGCGAGGGCGGTGACGCGGCGGACGGCGCCGAGCAGCCCGGTCAACGCATGCAGCGGATAGACCGCCATGTCGGCTAGCGGACCGCCGGGCGGCGTGAAAAACGGCGTCGGGTCGGAAAGGTAACCATGCCACGGCGGGATCCCGCCGAGCGCCTGGCCGCGGGCTGTGTGAATCGCCCCAAGCTCGCCGCCCTGCACGAGCTCAAGCGCACGCCGAAGTTGCGGGAAAACGAGCACGGAGGGCGCCGCGACGAC
>DASSGR010000234.1:0-53200 GCA_035693425.1 Solirubrobacteraceae bacterium | reverse complement strand
CCGGGCTCGGCGCTCGCTGTGCTCACGTTCATCATCGTGATGGCGGTGTCGTTCCTGTACATCCGCCTCGCGGGAGACAACATCAGACAGTTGGCGAAGGAGACATGAGCTCGACCGCTGCAGCCGAACATCGCGCATGGCGCTCACGCCGCCGCGCTCGCGCACGTGGAGTCGCCGGTCAGCAACGCTCGACGGGCGGGAGCATCCTGCTCTGGGCGGGCGTGATTTTGACCATCCTGTTCTGCCTGTTCCCGTTCTATTGGATCATCAACACGTCGCTGAAGACCGGCGCCGAGCTGTCGACGGGGACGGTGTTCCCTGCGCACCCGTCACTTGACAACTACAGCTCGATCTTCCGCAACGGCGACTTCACGACGGCGCTCAGGACAAGCGCGATCGACGCCGGCGCGGCGACGCTGATCGCACTCGCGGTCGGGTCGTTCGCGGCGTACGCGCTCGCACGCCTGCGGTTCCCGAGAAAGTTCCTGATCCTCGCGATCGTGCTGTCGATCTCGACGTTCCCACCGATCGCGATCGCGGCGCCGCTGTTCAAGCTGTGGACCGACATCGGCCTGTACAACACCTACCTCGGGCTGATCCTGCCGTTCCTGACGTTCGTGCTGCCGCTGACGATCTACATCCTGACGTCGTTCTTCAGGGAGATCCCCAAGGAGCTCGAGGAGGCCGCCCTGGTCGACGGTGCCACGCATTTCCAGGCGTTCCGCAAGGTCGTGCTGCCGCTGGCGGCGCCCGGGCTTGTCACCGCGGGACTGCTGGCGTTCATCTTCGCGTGGAACGAGTTCCTGCTGTCGATCACGCTGACGAGCGATCCCTCGCGGCGGCCGGTGTCGGCGGCGATCGCGTTCTTCACGGGGAGCTCGCAGTTCCAGATCCCGATCGGGACGATCAGCGCCGCGACGGTGACCATCACGGTCCCGTTGATCGTGCTCGTGGTGATCTTCCAGAAGCGGATCGTGGCGGGGTTGACCGCTGGCGCGCTGAAGGGCTGAAGGAGCCGGCTACCCGCGTCACGGCTCGCGGCCGTCCGTCCCAGCCGGCGCCCGTCCATCCCAATCGTGCTGTAGCGCGACCTGCGCGCCGATCGTCCACGCCTGCACGCGGTTGGCGATCGGGATCCGCCGCGGCGCGCCGTCGATGACCGCGTACAGCTCGGGTGCATCGCCCAGCGTCTCGACGGCCGCGAGCACGCCCTGGCGGACCCGCTCGGCCTCCGTCTCGCGCCCCGAGGCGCGAAGGCCGCCCCATCCCAGCCACGAGTCAAACGGCCACGCGGCGCCGCGATGGTAGGCCTCCGGCGCGAACTGTGGGTGCTCTGAGGACAGCGTCCGCAGCCCGAACTCGGTAAGCACGTCCGGGCCGCACAGCCGGTCGGCGTATCCCGCGCGCTGCGATTCGGGTACGGCGTCGGCCCACAGCAGCCAGCCGATCTGCGACCCCGCGCCCGCGACGCGCCGGTCGCCTTGGGCGATCGCCATCGTCTCGGGCGTGAACGCGTCGCCGATCAGATCGACCATTCGCGCGGCGAGCGACTGCCAGCGCGAGTCGCCCGACAGGCGCGCGGTGGCCCGTAACGCGGCGACCGCGGTCGCCTGGGTGTCGGCGTCCGCGAGTGGCGGTTCGGGCATCCTCCCGTCGGCGTCGAGGATGCCGCCGCCGTACGCGGCATAGGGATCCGTGGTGTCGCGCCAGCCCTGCTGCACAAGACCACCCGCCGCCAGCCGCGGTCCATACCGGACCATCCCGCCGCCGCGCTCGAGCGTGCGCTCGAGCCATTGCGCGGCTGCGTGCCACGCGCCCGACAGCTCCTCGGTCAGCGCGTCGTCGCCGAGCGCGTCGAGCACGACCAAGAACCACGAGGTCCCGTCCGCTGAGCCGTAGTAGCGCAGCTCGCCGTTTCGAACCGGCCAGCCCATGTCCTCGAAGCGCTTCTCGGCCTGCGGCCGGTACTCGTGCACGATCTTGCCGGGCTCCTCATCGGTGTCGGGATCGTCCGCCGTGCCCTGCAGCGCGGCCAGCGAGCGCAGCGTCGCCCTGGCGACGTCGGGCCGCTCGGGCAGGACCTGAAGCGAGGTGATCAGCGAGTCGCGCCCGAACAGCGCGTGAAACCGGCCCGGGTCGTCACGGTCGATCGGTTGCGACGACGCGTATGGCCAGCCAGCTGGCGAAAGCACCGCTTCAAGCGGCGTCACTGTGCGGCCCGAGCAAGCAGAGAAGCCTCGCCGGCGAGGGTCTGGCTCGTGGCCTGGGTGATCGTGACCGCGACGATCTCTCCAGGAGAGCCGAGTCCGGCGAAGTTGACGACTTTGTTGTGACGCGAGCGGCCGCGTATGCGGCTGGGATCGGTCCGTGACGGGCCCTCGACGAGCACGTCGAGAGTCCTACCCACAAACCGCTGCGCGCGCTCATGGGCAGTGCGCTGGATGACCTCGACCAGGCGCTCCATCCGGGCGACCTTGACCTCATGGGCGATCTGGTCGGGAAGCGTCGCCGCATCGGTGCCGCGCCGCGGCGAGTAGATGAAAGTGAACGCGCCGTCGTAGCCGACCAGCTCGGCGACCTCCAGGGTCTGCTCGAAGTCGTCCTCGGTCTCGCCCGGGAAGCCGACGATGATGTCGGTTGTCAGCGCGCAGTCGGGGACGTGCTCACGGATCATCGCCACGCGATCGAGGTAGCGCTCGCGCGTGTACGTGCGGCGCATGCGCTTGAGCACCGCGCTCGATCCGGATTGCAGCGGCAGATGGATGTGCTCGCAGACCGACGGCAGCTCGGCGTGCGCCTTGATCACGTCGGCGCGCATGTCCTTTGGGTGCGGGCTGGTGTAGCGGATGCGGTCGATTCCGTCGATCTCGTCGAGTTGCGCGAGCAGCTCAGCGAACGAGGCGCGCGGACGCAGGTCCCGGCCATAGGAGTTGACGTTCTGGCCCAGCAGCGTCACCTCGCGTACGCCGTCGTCGGCGAGGCGTCTCACCTCTTCCACCAGCTCGGCGGCGGGACGGCTGACCTCGCGGCCGCGCGTGGAAGGCACGATGCAGTACGAGCACACGCAGTTGCAGCCGACGCTGATCTGGACCCAGGCCTGGAACTCTCGCTCGCGCTTGGCCGGCAGGTGACCCGTGAACCCCTCGAACTCGAAGAAGCCCTGGGCAGTCAGCGAGTCACTGGTGAGGAACTCGGCGAGCTTGGGTACCTGCCCGGGACCGAACGCGACGTCCACGAAGGGAAACCGCGCGAACACCTCTTCCTTGACCGACTGCGCCCAGCACCCGCCGACGCCCACGATCCGCTCGGGGTCTTGGGACTTCAGGCGCTTTGCCTCGCCCAGATGGGCGATGAACCGGTTGTCGGCGTTCTCGCGGATCGAGCAGGTGTTGAACAGGATCAGGTCGGCCTGATCGCGGGTCTCGGACTCCTCGTACCCCAACGACTCGAGCATGCCTTTCATTCGCTCGGAGTCGTGCTGGTTCATCTGACACCCGAACGTCGTGAGGTGGTATCGGCGCACTGCTGCTCAAGAGTAGCCGCCACGAAACCACGGTGTAGCCGCCGTGAAACCGCGGCCGCCTAGGTTGTCATCACACGCATTCGAGACTGAAAGAAGCGATGAGATGACACCGACAACCGCCGTTTATGCCACGGGGCTGATCAAGACGTTCGACGGCTTCCGGGCCGTCGACGGGATCGATCTCGAGGTTCGTCAAGGCGAGATCTTCGGCGTTCTGGGCCCCAACGGGGCCGGCAAGACGACGACCCTGAAGATGCTCGCGACGCTGTTGCCAATCGACGCGGGGCAGGCGCACGTGTTCGGCGTGGATGTCGTCCGCGAGCCGCATCGGATCCGACAGCTGGTCGGCGTGACGGGCCAGTACGCCTCGGTCGATGAGGATCTGACGGCCACCGAGAATCTGTGGCTGTTCGGTCGCCTGCAGGGCCTGCGGTCCGGCGAGGCCCGCGCCACCGCCAGGCGCCTGCTGGAGCAGTTCTCCCTCGAGGAAGCCGCCGACAAGCCGATCGCGCAGTTCTCGGGCGGCATGCGGCGCCGCCTGGACCTTGCGGCGAGCCTGATCACCCGGTCGCCGCTGATCTTCCTGGACGAGCCCACCACGGGCCTTGACCCGCGGACACGCGGGCAGATGTGGGACACGATCCGCGGCCTGGTCGCGGACGGGTGCACGGTCCTCCTCACCACCCAGTATCTCGACGAGGCCGACCAGCTCGCCGACCGGATCTCGGTCATCGACCGCGGCCGCAAGGTGGCCGAGGGCAGCCCTGACGAACTCAAGAGCTCTGTCGGGAACTCGGCGCTCCAGCTGCAGCTCGCGGCCGACGCCGATGAGGAGCTTGCCTTGCAAGTGGTCCGCCGCGTCGTCGGCGTAGAGCCGGTCAACACGCCCCGGTCAGGCAGGATCAACGTCCCGCTCGACGACGCCGACACGGCCTCCGATGTCCTCATAGGACTGCGTCAGGCCGGCGTCCAGATCGCCTCGGTCAGCGTGTCCAAGCCCACGCTCGACGAGGTCTTCCTTGCCATCACCGGACACGACACCGCCCGGCCGTCGCAGCCGGACGACGTCGACATCCACGACGAAATGCTTCTGGAGGTCAGTTGAGATGAGTGCGATTACAGTCGATCCGGCCGCCGCGGTCGCCCGTACGCGACCCCGCACCAGCGTCTCAGAGACCGTCGCCCAGACGCTCTCGATGGCCTGGCGCGCGCTCAAGAAGATGCGGCGCAAGCCCGAGCAGTTCTTCGACGTCACGCTGCAGCCGCTGCTGTTCACGGCGATGTTCGCCTATGTGTTCGGCGGCGCCATATCCGGCAACGTCAAGAGCTACCTGCCGCTGATGATCCCCGGCATCGTCGCCCAGACCGTGCTGACCACGTGCATGGCCACCGGCGTGCAGTTACGTGAGGACATGGAGCGGGGCGTGTTCGACCGCTTCAAGGCGCTCCCGATCGCCCGGATCGCCCCGCTCGCCGGCCCGATGGTCGCCGACTTGGTTCGCTACCTGATCGCTGCGAGTCTGACCTTCGTGATGGGTGTGATCATCGGCTACCGTCCGGGCGGCGGCCTGCCAGGCGTGCTGGGCGCAATCGTGCTGGCCGTGTTCACCGGCTGGGCGATCGCCTGGATCTTCACCTGGATCGGGACGATCGCCCGCAGCGCCCAGAGCGTCCAGGGGTTCTCGATGATGATCCTGTTCCCGCTGACGTTCCTGTCCAACGCGTTCGTGCCTGTGCGTAGCCTGCCAAGCGGACTGGCGACGTTTGTGAACATCAACCCGGTGTCGCACCTGGTGTCCGCCACCCGCGACCTGGCAAACCACGCCGTGATCAGCGGCCAGGTCGGCTGGACGCTGCTGGCCGGCGTGGTGGTGATCGCGATCTTCGCGCCGCTGTCGGTGCGCAGCTACAAGCGACACCTCTAATCCGGGCCCGGCTCGCGTTCAGTCGCCGGTCCCCTCGACCGCTCGCCGCGCCTGCACCAGCAGGTCCGGCGGGCGGTCGTCGCCGTACTCGGCCGACAGCGCCGCGATCCGCCCTGGGATTGACTCCTCGGCGTGCGGGATGATCCGCTCCCACGCCATTGTCGGGATCGAGCGGTTGTACGCAAACCGATCGGCGAGCACGAGCAGCCGCAGGGCATGATCGGCCGGCATCGCCCGGCGCAACAGACCCCACGCCCCGAGTGCGAACATCACCATCCCGGCCACCGGGTAGTCAAGCAGCGCGTTTCCGCGATCGAGAGTTCGCAGAGCATGGTCGCGGCAGCTGCAAAACAGCTCCCGTCCGTGCGCCGCATCGGTGTCCGACGCGAGATATGCATGTGCCGTTAACGCCGTTGAGTCGCCGAACAGCGACCACGGCTCGAGTCCGGTCCGAGGGATCCCCGGCAGCTGTAGCTCGCGCATCGAGGCGGCGGACTCGCGGTAGAGGCGCAGGCCGGTTGCATTTTCTCCGCGCGCCAGCGCCAGCTCCGCCTGCCCGATCTTCCGGACCGTGACCCCGCCGAAGATCGAGCCGCTGTTGTCGATCTCGTCGATCTGGGCAAGCTCACCCTGGGCATCGTCCAGACGTCCTTCGGCGATCGCGCACAGCCCGAGCAGGGACCGCAGCTGGACCTCGTCGTCGGTTGCGCCGAGGCGGCGCATCACCGGTAGTGCGGCCCGCGCATGATCGCTGGCTTGGCGGGGGTGACCGAGGTGCATCTGGAGCTGCGCCAGCTGGGTGTGCAGAATCGCCGCCGACCATGGTCCGTCCTCGTCGGTGACCAGCGCCAACGCGCGCGATGCAGCTTCCACCGCCCCGGCCGGGTCGCCGACGTTCTCCCGGGCGTGGCTCAGCCATTGGCTGGCGGGGAGCGCCGTGTAGCGCTCGGGATCGGCAGCGAGTTCGTCGAGCCGGCGCATGAACCCCTCGCCGTCAGCCGGGTCGAAGGCCATCATCACCTTGACCGACCCAGCTAGGCGAGGGTCGCCGCCTGAGCCGAGGCCCAGCCGCTGCACCATCTCCCGGATCGGGCCAATCCGCTCATCGCCGGCGATCATCGCGTTGCTCAGCAGGATCGTCATCGCGGCACGGGTCACATCCTCCAGCTCCGGCGGCGGCCGCCAGTCGCGCACTGCGTCGGCCACGCCGCGGGCGAGGACGATAAGCCGACCGTGCTCGCCCCTGATCGCCCAGAACATCCCCAGCGCAGCCAGCAGCTGAACGAGCGCGGCGATGTCGCCGACGGCAATCGCCCCGCGCAGCTCGTCGGCGAGGTTGACCTCCTCGGCGCCGAGGGCATCGATCGCCGAAAGCTGCTCGCGGGTTGGCAGCCGCGCGCCTTGCCGACGCGCATACGCGGACGCCCATCGGCGCTGGGCGTCCTGCGCCTCCGCATCCTGCCCGGCATCGACCAGCTGCATTCGGCCGAACTCGCGCACTGTCTCGAGCATCTGGTAGCGCAGCCCGGCGCGTGTCTCCCGCACGCTCAGCAGGGATTGGTCGACCAGTCCTTGCACGGCTTCAACCGCGTCGGCTCCGAGAACCTCACGGGCTGCCTCCAGCGTGAAGCCGTCGTGGAACAGCGCCAGCCGCGCAAGCGCCCGGCGCTCGCCGTCGTCGAGCAGGTTCCACGACCAGTCGATCACTGCCAGCAGCGTTTGGTGCCGGTCGGGCGCGCTGCGATCACCCCCGCGCAGGAGCGCGAACCGGTTCTCGAGCCGCCGGTCGATTTCCTCCACCGACATGGCACGCACCTTGGCGGCCGCCAGCTCGATCGCCAGCGGCAGGCCATCGAGCTGGGTGACGATGCTCACCACGACGTCCTCGGCCAAGCGGACGGTCGCCCGCGCGGCAAGCGCGCGCTCGCAGAACAGCTGGGCGGCGTCGGACACCTCGAGCTGGCCGAGCAGGTAGACGCGTTCCGAGGCGATCGCAAGCGGCGCCCGGCTCGTGGTGAGCACTCGCAGGTCGGCCGTCGTCGAGACGAGGAACGCCACGAGCTCCGCAACGCCCCCGATCAGGTGCTCGCAGTTGTCGAGCACGAGCAGGCTTGGCGCCTGCCCGAGCTGCTGTGCGACGCGCGCCCGTACGTCGGCGCGCTGCTCTGGCGTCAGTACCCGGCGGCCGCTGACGGAATCGCGCACGCCGAGCGCCGACCCGACCTCGCCCACGATGTCCTCGGCGGAGGTGACACCGACCAGCTCGACTACGTGAACGATCGGGACGGCGGCCTCACGCGCGAGCACGTGCGCCAGCCGCGTCTTCCCCAGCCCGCCCGGGCCGACGATCGACACCACACGGGAGCCGGCCATCAGCGCTCGCAGCCGCTCGAGGTCGCGCTCGCGCCCGACGAGCGTGCTCGCGTCGTATCGCACGCCGCTGCGTACCGGCTGGTCGAGCGCCAGCAAGTGCTGGTGTGCCCGCTGCAACTGTTCCCCCGGATTGGTGCCGAGCCGTTCGCGCACGTCGCGCCGGTAGTTCTCGAAGCGCTCGAGCGCCGCGGCGGGCCCACGGACGACACCCTCGGTGCGCAGGAGGTCAGCCAGCAGCGACTCATCGTCGGGTCGCTCCGCGTGCGCCGCCTCGAGCGCCGGCAACGCGTCGGCGTGCGCGCCGGTCCGACTCAGCGCGTGTGCCAGGATCACGCGGGCGGACGCGACGTCGGCCGCAGCCGCCTCGCGGATGTTGTGCAGCGGCCCGGCGTCGTCACCGGCCAGGGCGGCCGAGGTGGGCGGGTCGCCATTCGAAAGAGCGAGCGCCTCGCGGGCAAGAGCGACCGAGGAAGCTGCATCGCGCTCGAGTGCGGCCCGGGCCCCGCGGACGAGCGCCGCCAGTCGGACGCTGTCGACCTCGGTCGGCGCGACGCCCAGCCGGTAGCCGACGCCATCGCGCACGATCGCGTCCGCGCCACATGCGCTGCGGGTCCGAGACACGAGCACCTGCAGGCTCTTGGTCGCGTTGGCCGGTGCCTCTTCGCCCCACACGAGCTCGATCAGCTCCTCGGCGCGTACCGGACGGCCGCCGCCAGCCGCGAGCGCCGCCAGCAGGGTCCGCGGCCGATCGCCGGCGACAGACCGTCCTCGCCAGCGCACGTCCTCGAGCAGACTCAGCGCGACTTCCACGCCAGTCAGTCTAAGAGCCCGTCTCAGCACTAAAAGGGCCCACCGGTGAGACGCGTTTCCGCCTCACCGATGGGCCCGCGGGATGAGCTCCCGTCAGCTGTGTACTACGAGCAGCTGGTCGCCCAGGTGCAAGCGTCGAATCCGTTGTGCGCGGCGTTGGGGCCGGACACGGAGCCGATCACGTTGTTGTTGGAGTCCACGAGATCAAGCGCCTCGGAGGCCTGGAGGTTCGCGTTGGCACCGTTGACCGTCCCGCTGTTGAATGCTGGGTTGGACAGATTCGGCAGCGATGCAAACCCTGCGTCGGTGCCGATCAGCAGCGGTGTCTCCTCGATCCACTCGGCGGTGGCGTGCGTGGACGTGTACGGGACCGTCTGGGTGAACGACTCATTACGCGTGACGTCCTGCAGCGTGATCGTCCAGACGTTGGAGTCCGGAACGACCTCGGCGAGCGAGGCGTGCATGTGGTCGCCCGGGGCGACGGTCATGTTCGTAATCGTGATCGACGGCGCTGGCACGAGCTCCCACCACGCCGAGTACGAGGCCTTGCCCGTGTTGTCGACGTCCTGCTCGGTTCCCGTCTGGATCAGCGTCGAGTCGCCGACGGTGCACCCGGAGTCGATGCAGCCTCCGCCGATCCCGATCCAGTCAGAGGAGGATTCGGCCTGACCGGAGTTGTGCTGCGTCGCGGTCGGGACGGTCCAATCACCGGTGATCGAGTTGAACAGCGTGTCGTTCTTCTCGAGGGTTCCTTGGTTGTATCCGAACCAGTTGGTACTGGTGTTCGTGTTCGCGTGAAGCGGGCCGAGCTTCAGCAGCTGGCCGTGTGAGGTCAGCTTTGCGGACGCTCCTGCCGCGGTAGCAGCGAATACGGCGAGCGCAACAAGCACCGGTGCCGTCACGCGCGCAATCCTGCGTATCCCCGCCTGCCTGTGGGCTTGACCCATCTGAATACCTTTCTCGGCGACTGCGGGTCGAAGTCGCCGCCTCCCGTCGTTGTCCGACCCGCAGCGCGCTTACTACCCAAATTGGCGGACTATTGAACGTGGCGGGCGGCGCGAGCGGGCGATCGCGCGGCGCTCGGTTAGCGCGCGTATTCGACGGCTCTTGACTCGCGGATCACGGTCACCTTGATCTGTCCCGGGTACTCGAGCTCCTTTTCGATCTCGCGGGCGATCTCGTACGACAGCAGTGTCGCCGCGTCGTCGTCGATCGCCAGCGGCGCGACCATCACGCGGATCTCACGGCCGGCCTGCATCGCGTAGACCTTGTCGACGCCCTTGTGTCGGCTTGCGATCTGCTCGAGGTCGCGCAGCCGCTTGACGTACTGCTCAAGCGACTCGCCTCTGGCTCCGGGACGCGCACCGGAGAGAGCGTCGGCCGCCTGCACGATCACCGCCTCGATCGTCTGGGGCTCGACCTCGTTGTGGTGGGCCTCCATTGCGTGCGCCACGGACTCGGTCTCGCCGTACTTGCGCGCCAGCTCGCCGCCGACGAGCGCGTGGGGACCCTCGATCTCGTGCGTCACCGACTTGCCGATGTCGTGCAGCAGCGCGGCGCGCCGCGCCGTCTTCGGGCTCGCGCCGAGCTCCTCGGCCATCATCGCGGCCAGCTGAGCGACCTCGACCGAGTGCGCGAGCACGTTCTGCCCGTAGCTCGTGCGGAACTTCAGCCGGCCGAGCAGCTTGATCAGCTCCGGGTCAAGTCCCTGGACTCCGGCGTCGAACACGCTCTGCTCGCCGATCTCGACGATGTGGCCCTCGAGCTCGGACTTGGCCTGGTAGTACATCTCCTCGATGCGAGCGGGGTGAATCCTCCCGTCCTGAAGCAGCTTCTCGAGCGTCAGCCTGGCGATCTCGCGGCGGACCCCGTCGAAGCCCGACAGGACCACCGCCCCGGGCGTGTCGTCGATGATGAAATCGACGCCGGTCAGGTTCTCCAACGCGCGGATGTTGCGTCCCTCGCGCCCGATGATCCGCCCCTTCATGTCGTCGGTCGAGAGATGCACGACCGACACTGTCGTCTCCGCCGCGTGCCCGGCGGCGAGTCGCTGCATGCACACCGAGAGGATGTTGCGCACGCGGCGTTCGGCGTCGCGCTTGGTCTCCTCCTCGATCTGCCGGATCAGCCTTGCGGCATCGTGCCGGCTCTGGTCCTCGAGCTCCTTGAGCAGCAGCTGCTTGGCGCGCGCCGCGGAGATGCCCGAGACCCGCTCGAGCTCGCGCTCGAGCCCCTGTCGCGCGCCGACAGTTGCATCGCGTTCCTTCTCAAGCTCGGCCTCCCGGCGCGCGAGCTCGGCCTCCCGGCGCGCGAGGCCGGCCTCGCGCTGTGCGAGCGATGCCGTCCGCTCGGGCAGCTGGACCTCGACCGCCTTGGCGCCCGCGGCCTGGACGCCGGCCGCCGCGACACCGGCCCCGTGCACGCGGCCGTACAGCACAGCAGCGAGCACGATTCCTACCGCGATCAGCGCTGCGGCACCGATGATTTCCATGGTCGTTCCTCTCCTGGAGGCTCGGGCATGGATGCCCGAACCTTCTTCACGTCTTCCTTATGTCGGAGCGACCGAGCGGCCCGTGCGAGTTCACGCAACAGATGCCGGACAGCGCGCAAAATGCGCGCGTCTTCAGGCGGCGGCTAGCTGGCGGGGTCTATGTCGGGTCGATTGGTGCTGTGGCCCGGATGAGATTGCCGTCAACGCTGAGTCCGAAATCCAAGATCTACAAGATTTGCTGGTGTTTTGGTGGCCCGCAGGCCATTCGTTCGCTACCAGCATCGTAGTACCGGCGGGCGGGCCGCGCAAACGACCCGCCGCCGTGCAAACGTCTGTTCGCAGTCAGCCCGCTACTGCTTATGGGCCGTGAACTTCACCGTGGCCGAGCAGAACTTGTGCTCCTTCGCGATGACGCGACCTTCGAAGATGCTGCCAGTGACTTTCTGCTTGAAGACCGTGCCTTTGATCTCCGCCCTGGCGTGGAGGACCTTGTTGGAGAAAGGCTCATCGAACTTGTGGAACTTGTTGATCTTGATCTTGGGAAAACCGTGGTCCGTGGCCTTCCAGATGTCTCCGTTCGGGCACCGCTCGCGGATCGTGAACTGGAGGTTTGTTACATACCCGTGTGCCACTCGAAACGAGATTGGCTGCTTCTGTCCCGTCTGACCGCTGAACGTGCCGGTCACAGCCGCATAGGCGGCCGACGCGGCGACCAGCAGAAGAATGATGGCCAGCCCCCCGGCCAGGGCGCGTGCGCTGCGCTTGCGAATCATGGAGCCTCCTTACGTGAAGGACCGGAAGCTAGCGCAACTTGCGGTAACGCGTGCCCTTTGTGCCGCATGCCACAGATGTCAGCTCGCGCGGGCGTGCACGGTCAGGGCATCCAGCGCCAGATCGGCGTCATAGCCCTTGCGCAACAGCACCGCGAGCGCCCTGTCGCGCTCGCGTCGCTCCCGCGGCGGCGAAGGGAAGCGGCGGCGCAGGATCTCCAGCGCCCGCTCCATCTCGGCGCCCGCGCCCCCGTCGGCCGCGACCGCGGCATCGATCAGGTACCGGTCGATCCCGCGCAGCGCCAGCGTGCCGCTGATTCGCTCGTTCCCCCACCCCTCCAGCGCGCGCTTGTCCTCGGCGAACAGGCGGGCGTAGCGGGCATCGTCGACATAGCCCTGCTCGCGTAGCGTCTGGATCGCGTCTTGCGCGGCGCCGTCCTCGACGCCTTTGCCGGCGAGGTGCTTGCGCACCTCGCGCTCGGTGCGGTCGCGACGGTTCAGGTACCGGTAGGCGAGCTCGAGCGGGTCGGGCTTCGCGTCAGCCGGCTCAGACGCTTCATCGAACGGGTCAGGCACTGCGTCAGGCGGCTTGGCCGGCGGCCTCCGGCTCCACGGCCTGGAGGCCCGGCTCCTCGCGTGACTCGATCGGCGTGATGCTGCCGCGGCCGATCCCGAGCACCGCGTAGATCTTGCCCTCGATCTCCTTCGCCACCTCGGGGTGCTCGTCCAAAAACGCCTTGGCGTTACCGCGTCCCTGGCCGAGCCGCTCGTCGCCGTAGGAGAAGAACGAACCGGACTTGGTCACGATGTTGTGCTCGATTCCGTAGTCGATCAGGCACCCGGAGGTCGAGATCCCCTTGCCGAACTCGATGTCGAACTCGGCCTGCTTGAACGGCGCCGCGACCTTGTTCTTGACCACCTTCACGCGCACCCGGTTACCGACCGCCTCGGTGCCGTCCTTGAGCGTCTCGATCCGGCGGATGTCGAGGCGCTGGGACGAATAGAACTTCAGCGCCCGGCCACCCGGCTGGGTCTCGGGCGAGCCGAACATCACGCCGACCTTCTCGCGGATCTGGTTGGTGAACACGCACAGCGTCTGGGTACGGTTCAGGTTGCCGGCGAGCTTGCGCATCGCCTGGGACATCATCCGCGCCTGGACCCCGACCGTCTGATCGCCCATCTGGCCCTCGAGCTCGGACCGCGGCGTCAGCGCCGCAACCGAGTCCACGGCGATCACGTCGACCGCGCCCGAGCGGATCAGCATGTCGACGATCTCGAGCGCCTGCTCTCCGTAGTCGGGCTGAGACACCAGCAGCTCGTCGATGTCCACGCCGATCTGGCGGGCGTACAGCGGGTCCATCGCATGCTCGGCGTCGACGAACGCGCACACCCCGCCGAGCTTCTGAGCCTCGGCGACGATGTGGTACACGAGGGTGGTCTTTCCCGAGGACTCCGGACCGAAGATCTCGATGACCCGCCCGCGCGGGACACCGCCGATCCCGAGCGCGATGTCGAGCGACAGCGCGCCGGTGGGAATCGCGTCGACCGCGACCCGCGCCCCGGGGTCCCCCATCCGCATGACCGCGCCCTTGCCGAACTGCCGCTCGATCTGAGACAGGGCACCCTGAAGGGCAGCTTGTCGCTTGGCGTCTGACTTCGGGTCGGACGTGGCGCCCGACCTAGCGCTGACCTTCTGCTGGTCGCTCATCTACTCATGGCTCCTTGTTCTCATGCGCTTTGAACCCCTCACGGTAGGCAGGGCGGCGGACGGAACGGCACGCTAGTCAGGCGGGCTGAAACCGAACAAGACGCGGTCGTCACGAAACGGCCACGGAAGTGCGTCAATCCTGATGGGTGGCGCGGATGGAGCCCGCCGGTGATCCAGCGGGCCGCCGGCCACGTAGAGAGTCTGAAAAGGCGGCAGGCCGCGGTCTGTCGGCGACCGCAGAACCTGATCGAATGCATCCTGCCCTGTCCGTATTCAAAACCAATCGCCGAAGCCGGCAGTCCGACATCCGCGTCCTCGCCGACGAGGAGCTGATGCAGCTCATCCGCGCCGGGGACGCGAGCGCGTTCGAGATCGTGTTCGACCGCCACTCCGGCGCGGCTTTCTCGCTCGCCTACCGGATGTGCGGCCGCCAGGCGATGGCCGAGGACGTAGTGCAGGAGGCGTTCGTGTCGCTGTGGCGCAGCGGCGCGCGCTACGACGCGACGCGCGGCAGCGTGCGCACGTGGGTGCTGAGCGTGGTGCGCAATCGCGCGATCGACGCGTTCCGGCGCGAGAGCGCCAAGGGCAGCCGAGATGTGTCCGAGGAGGGCATCGCCGAGCGGATGCCGGCGCCAGAGCTGACCTATGCGGAGGTCGAGCGCCGCGACGAGGCCCGCCAGGTCCGCAAGGCGCTCGTCGAGCTGCCTCCCGACCAGCGCCAGGTGATCGAGCTGGCGTACTTCGGCGGCTTCACGCACAGCCAGATCGCGGACATGCTCGAGTTGCCGAGCGGTACCGTGAAGGGGCGGATGCGCCTCGGACTCACCAAGATGCGCCTTGCCCTCGGAGACAGCCCCGAGGTGGTGGTGTGACCGTGGAGGAGTCGATGCCCGGTAAGCACGACTGCGGCGCTGACGCCGCCGCGTACGTACTCGGGGCGCTCGAGCCCGGGGAGGCCGAGGCGTTCAGCCGGCACCTGGCCACGTGCGTGGTCTGCCGCGACGAGGTCGCCGCCTTCGAGCACACCGCCAACGCGCTGGCGATGGCGCCGCCCCAGCATCCCGCCCCCCGTGGACTCAAGCGCCGCGTGATGCGGGCCGTGCGCGAGAGCGACGCAGAGGCACAGGCAGTGCCGGTGCGGCGCTCCCGGCGCCTGGGCTCGGGGTTGTTCGTGGCGCGTCCCGCGATCGCCGCGGTGGTCGCGCTCGCGGTCGTCGTGGTCGTGATCGGAGCGATCATCGTGAGCTCGAGCACAACGAGCGGCACGCGCACGATCGCAGCCAGCGTAACTGGGTCGCCCGGGACAGCCCAGCTGAGCGTGAGCAGCGGACACGGCCAGCTGGTTCTGCGCAACTTCCCACAGCCGGCCGCGGGCCACATCTACGAGATGTGGGAGCTTCGAAGCGGCGCGAAGGCGCCCTCGCCTACCGGCACGCTGTTCAGCGTCAACTCCAGCGGCGCCGGCAACGTCGGCGTTCCGGGCGATCTGCATGGTGTGACCAAAGTCCTGGTTACACAGGAGCCGTCGGGCGGCAGCCTCGCGCCGACGACGACGCCGGTGATCGTCGCCTCGCTCGCCTGACCGCAGCAAATCTTCTCGCCACGCGGTGATCCGGATCGGGCTCGCGCCCGTAGGAAGGTCAGCAACCCTCAACCGATCGGAGCACGCATGGGCCTCGACAATCCAATCCACCTCGCATTTCTGCTGGCGATCCTGCTGATGGTGTTCGGCGCCAAGCGGCTGCCGGAGCTCGGGCGCTCCCTGGGCTCGGGGATGCGCGGCTTCAAGGAGTCGATCAGCGGCGAGACACCCGCACCGGCGCGGATCGAAGAGCAGAGCTCGCCCACGCAGGAGACCTCGACCGCCGCCTGATCGACGGATGCCGCGGCGGATCACACACGACGAGCAGCTGACCACCGTCGGTCATCTGGAGGAGCTGCGCAGGCGGCTGATCATCTCGGTGCTCGTCGTGGTTGCCGCATTCGGCGTCTGCTTCTGGCAGAACCACCGACTTCTGCACCTGATCAATGCGCCGCTGGCGCACCAAACCCAGCAGCAGGTGCGAGATGGCCATGGCCCGCTGGGGGCTACCTACACGGTGGCGCAGAGCGCGCGCGACGTCGCCGTGCAGCTGCACCAAGTAGTGGGCCTGCTGGGCACGCAAGCCCAGCAGGCCCCGGTGCGGGCCGCGCTGGACAAGGTCCAGGCGAAGCTTCGAGACGACGTTGCGCGGCTGTCGGCACCACCGGAGGGCGACCGACCGGTGACGCTGGGCATCGGGGAGCCGTTCACTACGACGGTCACCGTGTCGCTCGTGTTTGCGCTGATCGTCTCGCTGCCGTTCCTGCTGATGCAGGTCTACGCGTTCCTGGTGCCGGCGCTCGAGCCCGACCAGCAGCGGCGCGTCAAGCCGCTGACGCTCGCCGTGCCGGGGTTGTTCATCTCTGGGGTGGCGTTCGGCTACTTCGTCGTCCTGCCCGCCGCGGTGCACTTCTTTCAGAACTTCAACTCAGACCAGTTCAACGTGCTAGTGCAGGCCAACCAGTACTACAAGTTCGCCGCAACCACGATGCTGGCGATGGGCCTGCTGTTCCAGGTCCCGATCGCGATCATTGCGGTCACCCGCGCGGGCGTCATCACCCCGCGCCAGCTGCGCCGCAACCGCCGCTACGCGGTCGCCGCGTGCGCCGCGGTCGCCGCGTTCCTGCCCGGCGACGCGATCACGATGCTGCTCGAGACGCTGCCGCTGTACCTGCTGTTCGAGCTTGGTGTGCTGCTTGCCGATATCGCCGACCGGCGCGCACGCAAACGGGCACTGCAAACCGGGGCCGTGGCCTGGGAGCAGTGACGGGCCCGGCGGGGCTCCCTTTTCCCCGGGGAGCCCCGCCCCGGGACCTGTCCCTTTGGTTTCTCGGGGCTCGAACGTCAACGACTCAATGAGGGAGCGGATGGGAGGGTGCATAACACGACAACCGCGTCGATTCAGGCGAAGCGTGTCGTGTTAACCACCGCATAGGGCGCTTAACACGTCACGCCTCCCGGTGAGTGAGCCGGTTGTCGTGTTATGCCCCTCTCGCGACCCGAAACCCACCTCGGATCCCTCCTCAATGAGTCTTTGACGTTTCGACCGACGCCAACCCCTCATACCGCGCCCCCACAGCCGACAGCCGCGACCGAAACAGCGTCACGGTGCTCCCGCTGAACGAGAGGTCATCGGGAGTATCCGGCAGCGCAAGACCGCGCCGAACCCGCGCCCCCCTCCCCACCCGCGCAACGGTCACGTGCGCGAGGAACGGCCGCTTCTCCGGCGTGTACCAGCCGCCCTCGGCGAGCGCGCCCGACAACGCCGACTGCACGGCGCCGAGCCGACCTCCGTCATCGGAGAGCTCCACCGCGAGCACTCGCGGCCGGCGCACAGGCAACCAGACACCTCCACGCACCCGCAGCGACGGCGTCGCCATCCCGGCCACGACGCCGCAGGCGCCCGCGACGGCGTCCACGTCCCCGACGGAAACCCACCCAAGGAAGCACAGCGTCACGTGGAGGCTCTCGACCGCCACCGCGCGCAACCCCGGCACCTCAGCCACCACCTCGTCCCGCCACACCGCCAACCGCTGCCGCACCGCCCCCGGCAGCTCGAGCGCGACGAACAGACGCGCGCGCTCGTCCGAAGCGCTCACGTCCGCTCGGCCACCCCGCCTGGCTCAGCGTCACCGCTCACGTCGCCCTCGCCCCTCAAAAGCCTCCGCAGCAGGTGCATGGCAACCGTCGTGGAACGGTCGCGGACGTCAGCGCGGTCCCCTGGCAGCCGCGTGCTGCGCGTGATCCGCCTCCCCTCGCGCAGGCTGACCGAGAAGCAAACCGTGCCCACCGGTTTCTCGTTGGTGCCGCCGTCCGGCCCCGCGATCCCGGTGATCCCGATGCCGATGTCGGCGCCGAAGCGCTCGGCAGCGCCGTCGGCGAGCGCCTCGGCGACCTCGGTCGACACCGCGCCGTGGCGCGCGATCAGCTCGGCGTCCACCCCGACGTGCTCGATCTTGGCCTCGTTCGAGTAGGCGACGACGCCGCCGAGGAAGTACGCCGAGGAGCCGCCCCGGTCGGTCAGCCGCGCCGACATCAGCCCGCCGGTGCATGACTCCGCGACCGCGACCGTGCGCCCCGACAGCAGCGCGATCACCTGGTCGTCGACCGTCGAGCCGTCTTCCGAGAACAGCGTGTCGCGATGGCGCTCGCCGATGAACCGGACGAGCTCCGCATACGCGTCCTCTGCCGGCGGCTCGTAGCGGGTCGACACCTCGATCTCGCCGCGGCGCAGGCATGTAGTGATCTCCAGCGGCTCGAGCTCCAGGCCGTCCGCCTCCGCCGCCCGCAGCGTGTTCGCGATCTCGGACTCCGGGATCCCGAACAGGCGCACGACGCCGACGCGATATGTGGTCGCGCCCGCGATCGCCTCCCGGAACGCATCGGTCGCAATCGCCGTCCGCCACATCGGCTGAAGCTCGCGCGGCGGCCCCGGAAGCACGACGACGGTCGGACCGCCGCCGGCATGCGCGGGCGGCACGACGAGCCCCGGCGCGGTGCCGATCGGGTCCAGGATGGTCGCACCCTTCGGGATCACCGCCTGCTTGCGGTTTGACTCGCGGATCGCGTCGGCGTCGAGTCCGGGCCAGCGGCGCATCAGCGGCCGCAGGATCTCGGCGATCTTGGCCTCGAGCTGATCGTCGAGCACCATCTCGCGGCCGCAGAACTGCCCGACGATCTCGGCGGTGAGATCGTCGGCGGTGGGGCCCAGTCCGCCGCTGGTGATCACCACCGCCATTCCCTCGCGGTGCATGTACTCGAGCGCGGCGAACAGGTCCTCGCTCCTATCGCCGACGATCTGGATCATCGCCGCGTCGACGCCGACCTCGCGTAGGCGCTCTGACAGCCACGGGCCGTTGCGGTCGGAGATGATCCCGGTCAACACCTCGGTGCCGGTCACCAGGATCCCCGCTCGGACGGGCGCGCGCTCGCTCATGTGCACGTCGGCTGTTGACCGGAGGGCAGCGGCGTCATCCCCGATGGCGTGATCGAGTAGCCGATCGGGCTCCCCTGCGCCACTTGGACGGTCTTGCCGTTGACCTTCATTTGCACCGATGAGTTGCCGAGCGTGATCAGCAGCTTGCTGGCCTTCTCGGTTGGGATCGTCTCCCCGGCGGCGAAGGTGCGCCCCGCGATCAGCTTCGCGCCGGCGCCGTTCTCGACGCACACATACACCGTGGCCGTCGGCACGAGCTGCAGCGTGACGGTCTTGGGCTTGGCCGGCGCGGTCTTGTGCTGCTTCTTCTTGTGAGTCTTGCGGTGTTGGCTCGGCTGATTGGCTGCGGCGTTGGGAGTGGTGGGATTGTTGGAGGGCGAGTTGCTGTTGTTGTTGGAGCCCACGAAGTACAGCGCCGCCACGATCCCGACGAGCACAACGCCGACGAGCACCCACGGCGGGATGCGCGGTCCGCGGGCGGCACGCTCGCGCTCGCGGCTCAGCGAGGAGATCGGGCGCAGCTCATGGTCGGACGGTCGCTCGTACTGGCGCTTGTACTCGTCGACGAGGGTCCGGCTGTCGAGCCCCAGGAAGTCGCCGTAGGTCCGCAGGAAGCTCTTGACGTAAACGGGACCGGGCAGCAGGTCCCATTCCTCGTTCTCGATCGCCCGTAGGTACTTGGCGCGGATCTTCGTGCGCGCCTCCACCTCGCTCATGTCGATGCGGGCGCGGATCCGCGCTTCGCGCAGGGTCGTGCCGATGTCCGCCATCAGCCCCGAAGGCTAGTCGCTCCCCGCGTAAGCACCGTCACACCGCGCGCGTGCCTACGGCTCGTCGTCGACGTCGGGCACGCGGAGCCTTTCCTGCGACCCGACGGACCCTCCCGCCTCGGCGAGGTGGGTCAGGATCCGCGGCACATCGGCCTCGGTGATTAGCACCTGGCGGGGCTTTGAGCCCTCGTAGCCGGAGATGATCCCGCGCCGCTCGAGCATGTCGATCAGGCGCCCCGCGCGCGTGTATCCGAGCCGCAGGCGGCGCTGCAACATCGAGGTCGAGGCGGTGCCCATCTGCGCGACGAGCGCGATCGCCTCTTCGAGCAGCGGGTCCTCGTCGGGATGCAGCGCGTCCTCGTCGTCGCCGGCCGGCTGCTCGGACTCGACCTCCTCGAGCAGCTCCTCGTGGAACTCGGGCTCGCCTTGGCGCCGCCACGCGTCAGTGAGCTCGGCGACCTGCTCCTCGTCGATATACGCGCCCTGGATCCGCTGGACCTTGTTCGAGCCGACCGGCGAGAACAGCATGTCGCCCATTCCCAGCAGCGACTCGGCGCCGTTCTGGTCGAGGATCACCCGCGAGTCGGTCTGGCTCGATACTGCAAACGCGATCCGGGAGGGCACGTTGGCCTTGATCATCCCGGTGATCACGTCGACCCGCGGCGACTGCGTGGCGAGCACCAGGTGGATGCCGACGGCCCGCGCCTTCTGCGCCAGGCGGATGATCGAGTCCTCGACATCGGCCGGCGCGACCATCATCAGGTCGGCGAGCTCGTCGATTACGCAGAGGACGTAGGGCAGCGGCGGCTCGCCTCGCTTCTCGCGCATGCGGTTGAGCTCGGGCAGCGACCGGGTCCGCGCCAGCGACATCGTGCCGTAGCGCTGCTCCATCTCCTTGACCAGGTTCTGGAGCGCGTTGGCCGCCATCCGCGGGCTCGTGATCACCGGCGTGAGCAGGTGCGGGATCGACTCGTAGTGATTGAGCTCGACCTGCTTGGGGTCGACGAGCACGAGCCTGACCTCGTGCGGCGTGGCGCGCAGCAGGATGCTAGAGAGCATCGCGTTGACGCAGGCGGACTTACCGGCGCCGGTGGTCCCCGCGACCAGCAGGTGGGGCATCTTGGCCAGGTCGGCGCCGATCGCCCGGCCGGCGATGTCCTTGCCCAGCCACACGGTGAGCGGCGACCAGTCGGCCGGCGGCTCCTGGAAGACGTCGCCAAGGTGGACGATCCGGCGGCGAGCGTTGGGCACCTCGACGCCGACGGCCGTCTTTCCGGGGATCGGAGCGAGGATCCTGATCTCGGTCGCCGCCAGCGCGTAGGCCAGGTCGTCCTTGAGCTGGGCGACCTTGCCGACTTTCGTGCCGGGCGCGAGCCGCAGCTCGTAGCGGGTGATGTGAGGCCCGGTGACCCGGCCCACCAGCTTTGCCTCGATTCCGAAGTGACCGAGCGTCTCGAGCAGATTCTTTGCCACCTGTTCCTGCCCGGCGGTGTCGGGCTTGGCGGCTTCGCCGGTCGAGCGCACCAGGAAGCGGCCGGGCGGCACCCGCCACTCGAAGTCCGGGTCGTCGGTGATCTGCGCGCGGTACCGGCCCGCCGGAGTGAGATCGTCCGAGCCCACTTCCTTTGCGGGGCCGGCGGGCGGCTCCTCGACGTCGATGGATTCCACGGCTTTATCGGCGGCCACCGCGTCGTCTTCATCCTGCCCGGCATGGATCGGCGGCGCCTCGACGTGGGTGGCGCGGATCACGAGCTCGGACGTGTCGGGCTCGGGTGGGAACAGCGGCTCGGGATCCTCGACGAGCGCGGCAGCGGGCGCCATCGCCGGGTCCCCCATGGGAGGCGGCTCGACGCCTGCCGTGACCGCTCGTGCGGCCGCTCGCGTCCTGGCCGCCTCGGTTGCGGGGCGCCGGGCGACGGTTTGGGCGAAATCGCCAGTGGTCCGCTTGAACGCCCTCGAGGTCCCGGCCACGCCGGCGCCGGTCGCGCGGATCACGCCGGCCAGCGTGGCGCCGGAGACGAGGATCACGCCCGCGAGGAACAGGAACACGGCGAGGATGTCCGCGCCGACCGTCGACAGCAAGTGCGACGAGACCCAGAGCTCGGCCTGGCCGACGACGCCTCCGCGCGACTCGAACGCCGCCGGATGCCAGAACTCGCCGCTCGGGGTCTGGCCGGGGCCGATCCCCAGCGTGCCCGCCGCAAGTGCCAGCGTGATCGCGGCCGTCAGACAGATCACCCCGGTGCGCATCGGGCGGCCCGGCGGCCGCAGTTCCCGCATCAGCACGAGTCCGCCGCCGACCACCAGCGCCGCGGGAACCGCGTAGCCGAGGCGGCCGAACACGAACCGGGCCCCGTGCACGAATGCGTCGCCCAGCGCACCTCCGGACCATCCCAGGTAGGCAACGCCGGCCAGAAAGACCCCGATCGCGACGAGCGCGAGCCCGACGATGTCGACCTGGTGAGGCTCGAGTTGCAGCCGCGGAATGGGCAGCGCGGGACGTCTCGCGAGCAGCGAGCGCTTGGCGCGCCTGGCCGGCGGCTGCTTGCGTTTGGTGGCGGCCATTCCCGAAGGGATGGCTTCGACGGCCGGGCCCCGGCTCCTTCCCTGGCTCAAGGCCCGCTAAATATCCTGGTAAGCGCACTGCCCCGCCCTACCATCTATGGCAACGAATGGTCGATTACGAACGGTCACCCCGAGTGCTCGTCGTCGAGGACGACGATGCGATCGCCCAGGTCCTGCAGCGCTCGCTGCGGATGGAGGGCTACGAGGTCCGCGTGGCCGATGATGGCATCGCGGCGCTGGACCAGGCGCACGCCTTCCTGCCCGATCTCGTGATCCTCGACCTGGGCCTCCCGCGCCTCGACGGGATCGAGGTGGCCAAGCAGCTTCGCCAGTCAGACGACGTACCGATCCTGGTGCTGACCGCACGGGACGCCGTCGAGGCCCGCGTCGAGGGACTGGACTCGGGCGCGGACGACTATCTGGTCAAGCCGTTCGAGCGCCAGGAGCTGCTGGCGAGGCTGCGGGCGCTGCTCAGGCGCCGACCCCCCCGCGGGCAGGCGACGCTGACCGTGGGCGACCTCAAGCTCAATCCGGATACCCACGAGGTGACTCGCCAGGGACGGCGGATCGAGCTGACCCAGCGCGAGTTCGAGCTGCTCGAGTACCTGATGCGCAACGAGCGCATCGTGATCTCGCGCCAGCGCCTGCTCGACGAGGTCTGGGGCTATGACCCGTTCTCGATGACCAATACGATCGAAGTGTTCGTATCGAACCTCCGGAGGAAGCTTGAAGCCGGTGGCGAGCCTCGGCTCCTACATACGATCCGCGGCGCGGGCTACGTTCTCCGCGTATAAGTCGCTGCCGATCCGGTGGCGGCTGGCAGGCGGTTCGGCGGCGCTGACGTTCGTGATCCTGGCGTCGTTCGCGTCGATCGTCGGCGTGCTCACCACCAGGCAGGTCCGCGGCCAGTTCAACGACGAGGTGCGCTCCGCGGCCGACCAGCTCCAGCAGGGGCTCAACGGCAAGCTGCACTACAACGGGCTCAACCTCAACTGCAAGAGCACGACCGTTCACCTGAACGACTACGCGAGCGCCGAGCACGCCCAGATCCGGATCTTCGACCACGACGAGCTGCTGTGCACGCAGGACCAGGTGCGCCTGAAGGGCGCCAAGGCGCCGTTCGACACCAGGCTGTTCAAGAGCCCGCCCGACGTGAACGTCGGCAGCTTCACCTCCGATGGCTACCGGGTCGCGGTGCGCAGCCTGGCGATCCAGCCGATCGACAACGACGCCGAGCTGCTGTACGCCCGCCCCCTGTCCGACGTCGACCACACGCTGGCGCGGGTGCAGTTCTTCCTGCTGCTCGGCGTCGTCGGCGGCACCATCCTCGCGCTGTTGGCCGGGCTCGCCACCGCCCAGCGAGCGACGCGCCCGATTGTCGAGCTGACGCTCGCCGCGCGCGAGATCGAGCGTACGCGCGATCCCAGCCGGCACATCCCCCACCCGGAGGCAAACGACGAGATCGCGGAGCTGGCGAGCACGCTGGAGGGGATGCTCGGAGCGCTGGATGCGGCGCGCGGTGAGACCGAGGCGATGCTCGACCGCCAGCGTGAGTTCGTCGCCGACGCATCGCACGAGCTGCGGACCCCGCTGACCAGCGTGCTCGCCAACCTCGAGCTGCTCACCGAAGAGCTCGACGGTGAGCAGGCGGAGACCGCCGAGGCGGCATTGCGCTCGACCAGGCGGATGCGGCGGCTGGTCGGCGACCTGCTGCTGCTCGCGCGCGCCGACGCCAAGCGGGTGCAGCCGCACTGGCCCACCGATCTGGCGGACGTCCTGACCGAGGCCGCCTCCGAGCTCGGCCCCGTGGCCGACGAGCACGAGCTGATCATCGACGCAAACCATGCGGTCGTGTCCGGTGCCCGTGACGACCTCCACCGGCTCGTGCTCAACCTCCTGGAGAACGCGGTGCGCCACACCCCAAAGGGCACCAACGTCCGCGCCTCAACGTTCGCCCGCGACGGCGACGCCGTGCTGATCGTCGAGGACGACGGGCCCGGGATCCCGCCCGAGCTGGGACGCAGGGTGTTCGAACGGTTCGTGCGCAGCGGGCGCGACGGCGGGCGCGGATCCGGCCTGGGGCTGGCGATCGTCACTGCCGTGGCCGAGTCCCACGAAGGCTCCGTCGCGCTCGAGGAGCCGGCCGCCGGCAGCGGCACCCGGTTCGTGATCACGATCCCGCTCGACGGGTCCGTTGAGCCTGACGGCGACGGCGACGCCGCGGTCGCCGCTCAGACCTCGACGACGACCGGCAGCACCATCGGCCGGCGGCGCAGGCGGTCGTAGACAAACGCCGCAAGATCGTCGTGCAACTCCTGCTGAAGCAGGTCGATCTCGCGCACCCCGTCATTTGCGGCACGCGCGAGTGAGCGTTCCACCTCGTCGCGGATGTCCTCGATCAGTTCGCCGGCCTGCTCGATGAACGGGACCCCCCGGAAGATCACCTCGGGTGGCGCCACGGACTCGCCGGTCTGTTCCGACACGGTCGCGACGACGATGAAGATCCCGTCGGCCGACAGCATCCGGCGGTCGCGCAGGGCGACGTCGGCGGGATCCCCGATGTCGACGCCGTCGACAAAGATCATGCCGGACTCCTCTGGATCGCCGAATCGTGCGCCGCCGGCATCGATCTGCAGGGGCAGTCCGTTCTCCCCGCAGAACACGCTGTCTGGATCGACGCCCACGGCCTCCGCGAGCTGGGCGTGCAGCCGGATGCGCTTGAAGTCGCCGTGGATGGGCATCACGTACTGAGGTCTGACGAGGTTGAGCATCAGTTTGATCTCCTCCTCGTAGCCGTGTCCGGACGCGTGGATCGGCGCGTCACGGGTCGTGATCACGTTGCAGCCGATGTGGTACAGGCGATCGATCGTCTCGTTGACCGCGCGCTCGTTGCCCGGGATCGGCGTCGCCGCGAACACCACCGTGTCGCCGTGGTAGAGCTTGATCGTGCGATGGTCGTTGTGGGCCATGCGACGCAGGGCCGACAGCGGCTCGCCCTGAGAGCCGGTGGAGATCACGACGATCTTCTCATCCGGCCAATCCTCGACCTCGGTGGGCTGGATCAGGATCCCGTCGGGGACCTCGATGTGCCCCAGCGACCGACCGATGCCGACGTTCTTGCGCATCGAGCGGCCCACCAGCGAGACCTTGCGCCCGAGCGCCGCGGCCGCGTCCACCACCTGCTGGACGCGATGGATGTTGGAGGCAAAGCTCGTCACGATCACCCGGCCGGGAGCGTGCATGAACGCCTCCTGCAGGTGCGGGCCGACGCCGCGCTCGGACGGCGAGAAGCCGGGACGGTCGGCGTTCGTCGAGTCGCCGCAAAGCAGCAGCACGCCGTCGCGCCCGAGCTCGGCCAGCCTCGAGACGTCCGCCGGCAGCCCGTCCACGGGGGTCTGGTCGAACTTGTAGTCGCCCGTCAGCAGCACCGTGCCCAGCTCGGTGGACAGCGCGACCGCGCACGAGTCGGGAATCGAATGAGTCATGTGCACGAGCTCGAGCTCGAACGGGCCGAGCGTGAGCCGCTCTCCCGGGCTGATGTCCGCGAGCGGGGCGTCGCGCAGGCGATGCTCGTCGAGCTTGGAACGCGCCATCGCGATCGACAGCCGTCCGCCGTACACAGGCGGCCAGTACTCGAGTTCGCGCAGCACCCACGGCAAAGCGCCCAGGTGATCCTCGTGCCCGTGGGTGATCACGATCGCCTCGATGTCCTCCGAGCGCTCACGCAGATAGGCGAAGTCGGGGAGCACCAGGTCGATCCCAAGCATCTCGGCGGTCGGAAACCGCAGCCCGGTGTCGACGACGACGATCCGGCCGTCGTACTCGACGACCGTCATGTTCTTGCCGATCTCGCCCAGGCCGCCGAGCGGCAGGACCCGCAGCTGGGTCATCCAGCCCGCGCGGCCGCAAGCAGTCCGTGGCGCTCGAGCAGAGCGGTCACGGTCGCCGTCTCCTGCTCGTCGAGCTCCACGTATGGAAGCCGTGGCGCCCCGACGCGAATGCCGAGCAGGTTGAGCGCAGCCTTGACCGTGGTGGCCATCGGTGCGATCGCGAGGTCCCGGTAGGCGTCCTTGAGGCTGTCGTCGATCTCGCGCCGGTGCTCGGGCTCGTCGACCATCCGCCGCATCTCGATGCCGAACAGGTGGCTGGCGACGAGCACGCCGCCGGGCTCGCCGAGATCGAGCACGTCGGCGAGAAGGTCGTCGTTGCCGGCGTAGATGCGCAGCCCGTCGACTTTCGCGAGGTTGTCGGGGTTGGCCTGCTTGACGCCGTAGATGTTGTCGAGCTGGGCGAGCTCGGCAAGCAGGTCGTTTGGCAGGTCAGAAGCCGTGCGCTGCGGGATGTTGTAGAGAAGGATCGGGAGGTTGGTGGCGCGGTTGATCTCCTCGTAGTGGCGGATGATGCCGCGCCGGTTCGGGCGGTTGTAGTAGGGGTTGACCGAAAGCAGCGCATCGGCGCCGAGCTCGGTGGCGCGCTCGGTCAGATCGACGGCGTGCCGGGTGTCGTTGGAGCCCACGCCCGCGACGACCGTGCAGCGGCCCTTCATCTCCTCCACGGCGAGGGCGATCACGCCCATGTGCTCCTCGTCGGTCATGGTCGAGGCTTCGCCGGTCGTGCCGCACATCACCAGCCCGTCGGAGCCGTGCTCGACCAGGTGGTGCATCACCCGGACCGCCGCCTCCTCGTCGATGCGCCCGTCGGCGTCGAACGGCGTGACCATCGCTGTGAGAATCGCGCCGAGATCTACGGCCATCGCACTGGATTATCGCAGGGCCAGGCTCGTCGCGACCCCTGCAAGCGCGATCGCAGCGCGCTCAATGGTGCTTTTGCCCGCCCCAGGCGAGCACCGCCAGGGGTCCCATCGCCGCGCTCGACTCGTCGCGCGGCGGCGGCGCGGTCGTCTGCACCGGAGCCTTCGGCGGTTCGGCGACGACGTGTGTGACTGGCGCGCCGGTGAGCTTTCCGATTCGCTCGGGCAGTCCCGCGTGCATCCACTTCGAGAAACGCATCGGAAGCGTCGAGACAATGATCTCGTCGTGGCGCTTGGGGTCCCAGGCGTCCGTCACCGCGACCAGCGGGTCTCCGTGGCCGATGGCCCCCTGGGCCTGGAGACCGGCGTCTGCGCACTTCTCGAGGGCGTTCTGGAGCTGCTGGGCAGCTGCCTCGCCGCCTCCTGCGAATGGGGTCGCCGGGACGATCCACTCAAAGCTCATCGGCTCGCTGGCGGCGCGGTTTCGCAGCGTCGAGAGGAGTTCGTCTGACGTCGCCGTGACGTTGGCCACGACCAAGACGTTTCGCTTCCAGGTCATGCCGGCCTCCCTATGTCCTCAGGGAAATTGCAGTCGTGCTCACAAAATAGCGCGCGCGAATCACGCTGCAAATGGCCAGCTGTAGAAACTCTGTTACAGCAGGTTCTCGAGGCCCACCACGGGGGACTCAGAGAGCGTCGGCACGCGCCTGATTGCGAGCAACACGCCGGGCATGAACGACGTCCGATCAGTCGAGTCGTGGCGGATCGTGAGCGTCTGGCCCACGTCGCCGAGGATCACCTCTTGGTGGGCTACGAGGCCAGGCAAGCGCACCGAGTGAATGGGCACCTCGCCGAGCTGCGGCGAGGCCTCGCTCATCAGCGACGCCGTGCGTCCGGCGGTTCCGCTGGGCGCGTCTACCTTGGTGTGGTGGTGGAGCTCGATGATCTCCGCCCGCGCCATGTGCCTCGCGGCCTCGACGGCAAACTGCATCATCAGGACCGCGCCGATCGCGAAGTTGGGCGCGATGAAGATGTTTGCCCCCTCGAGCCCGGAAAGCTCCGCGGGGTCAAAGCCGGTGGTCCCGATCACCACGTGCACGCCGGCGGCGACCGCCTCGCGCGCGTTGGCGACGGCCGTGCCGGGGATCGTGAAGTCGACAAGCACGTCGGGGCGCTCGGCCAGCGCCTGCGCGAGCGTCGTGTCGAGCGCGGGGTCGACGCGTGCCACGAGCTCCATGTCGTCCGCGCCGCCGACGGCGTCGCACACCGTCTGCCCCATCCGCCCCGCGGCACCGGCGACGGCGACGCGGATCGTGCTCATGCGCTCTCGACGAGGGTGGGCTCGACGGCGGCGAGAGCCTGTTCGAAGCGCTCGCGGTCGGGGCCGATGCCCGCCGCCGACAGGCGCCCCGGAGCCCACAGGTCCTCGACCAGCGACACCAGGTCATCGAGCGTCACCGAGTCGATCCGCTCGACCGTCTCGTCCAGCGACAGCAGCGGCATCCCGGCCAGCACCTCGGCGCCGAGCCGGTTCATGCGCGCGCCGGTCGATTCGAGCGACAGCGCCACCCGGCCCTTGAGGTTCTCCTTGGCGCGGTTGAGCTCATCGGGTGTCGCGGGCTCCCCGCGCAGGCGATCGAGCTCGGTGCCCACGACAGACAGCGCCTCGGTGACGTTGTCGGCGCGGGTGCCGACGTACAGCCCCACCTGGCCGATGTCCTGGTAGGCGCTGGTAAACGAGTACACCGAGTAGGCGAGCCCGCGGCGCTCGCGCACCTCCTGGAAAAGGCGCGAGGACGAGGTGCCGCCGAAGATCGTGTCGAGCACGCGCAGCGCAAACCGCCGCTCGTCGTGGCGCGAGAGCGCCGGCCCGCCCAGGCACACGTGGTACTGCTCGGTGTCCTTGCGCTCGAACCGGTGGCGGGGATGCAGGCCGGTCGGCGCGACGGGCGCCGACGGCGCGGCGCCGTCGGCTCTGGCGCCGTCGCCCACGTGCTGGGCCGCGAGCTCCACGATCGCCTCGTGCTCGATCGCGCCCGCGGCGGCGATTACCACGTTTGCGGGCGTGTATCGCGAGTCGTGGAATGCGGCGATCTGCGACGCGGGGGTTTCGGCGATCACCGGAGCGCGCCCGATGATCGCGCGCCCCAGCGGATGGTCTCCGAACACGGCCTCGCCGAGCACGTCGAACACCTTCTCCTGCGGGTCGTCCTCGTACATCGCGATCTCCTCGAGGATCACCGCGCGCTCTGAGTCGATGTCGTCCAGCGTCGGCCGGAACACCATGTCGGCCATCACGTCGAAGGCCTCGGGCACGTGCTGGTCGATCACCCGCGCGTACACCGACGTCGTCTCCTTGCCGGTGCCGGCGTTCAGCTCGGCGCCCATGCCGTCGAAGATCTGGTCGATCTCCAGCGACCCATAGCGCGAGGAGCCCTTGAACAGCAGGTGCTCGAGGAGGTGAGACAGTCCGGCCTGCTCGTCGGTCTCGCCGCGCGACCCGGTGCCGATCCAGAATCCGATCGCCACCGAGCGCACGGCGGGCATCGTCTCGGTGACGACGCGGACGCCCGAGCCGAGCGTGGTCAGGCTGTGCTCTTGGGCCACGGTTGGGGGTTAGCTGCGGCGATCCGGGTCGCGGTCGCGGACGCGTCCACGATCTCGGTCGCGGTCACGGTCACGGCCATCGCGCCCACCGCGGCCATCGCGCCCGCGGCCGTCGCGGCCCCGGTCGCGGTCGCCGCCGCGCTCACGGCGTGGTCCCGAGTCGCCGGTGCCGACGCTCGCGAGCTCCTCGGCCGTCTTGCCGGAGATCTCCGGGTCGTCAGCCAGCCGCAGGCCGATCCGGCCTCGCTCGCGGTCGACCTCGACCACCCTGACGTTGAGCTCGTCGCCCTTGTTGAGCACCTCTTCGACGGTCGCAATCCGGCGGCCGGGAGCGACGTTGGAGATGTGAAGGAGGCCGTCGGTGCCCTTGGAGAGCTCGATGAACGCGCCGAACGTGGTCGTCTTGACGACCTTGCCGGTGAACTCGTCGCCGACCTCGACCTCTTTGGTCATCGAGCGGATCCGGTCGACCAGCGCGTCGCCGCGCTCGCCATCGGAGGCGTACACGAGCACCTGGCCTTCGTCGTTTACGTCGATCTGGGACTCGAACTCCTCCTGGAGCGCCCGGATCGTCTCGCCGCCCTTGCCGATCAGCAGGCCGATCTTCTCGGGGTCGATCTGGATCGTGGAGATGCGCGGGGCGTGCTTGGACAGCTCGGCCCGCGGGTGGTCGATGACCTTTGCCATCTCGCCGAGGATGAACTGACGGGCCACCTTGGCCTGGGCGAGTGCGTCGCGCATGATCTCGAACGTCACGCCGGTGATCTTGATGTCCATCTGCAGCGCGGTGATCCCGCGCTCGGTGCCGGCGACCTTGAAGTCCATGTCGCCGAGGTGGTCCTCGACGCCCGCGATGTCGGTGAGGATGACGTACTCGTCACCCTCCTTGATCAGGCCCATGGCGATTCCGGCGACCGGCTCCTTGATCGGCACGCCCGCGTCCATCAGCGAGAGCGTCGAGCCGCAGACGGAGGCCATCGAGGACGACCCGTTTGACTCGAGGATGTCCGAGACCACGCGGATCGTGTACGGGAACTCCTCCTGGCTGGGGATCATCGGCACCAGTGCACGCTCAGCGAGCGCTCCGTGGCCGATGTCGCGGCGCTTGGGCCCGCGCATGAACCCGGCCTCCCCGACCGAGAACGGCGGGAAGTTGTAGTGGTGGAAGTAGCGCTTGGCGGTCTCGAGACCGAGCGTGTCCAGGCGCATCTCCTCGCGCGTGGTGCCAAGCGCGACGACGCTCAGCGCCTGCGTCTGGCCGCGCGTGAACAGCGCCGACCCGTGGGTCCGGGGGGTCACGCCGACCTCGATCGAGATCGGGCGGATCTCCTCGGAGCTGCGGCCGTCGGGACGCTTCTTCTGGACTGCGATCCGCTCGCGGATCAGCGTCTTCTCGAGCTTGTCGAAAGCGCGCTGGGCGTTTGCCCGGTACTCGGCGAACGTCTCTGACTCGGGGTCGCCCGAGTACTGCTCGAGCACCTGCTCCTCGACCGCGCGGCACGCGTCCTGGCGCTGGAGCTTGTCCTCGACCTGGGTCGCGGCGTCAAGGGCGGCGCCGTGAGAGGTCTTGATCTGCTCGTAGAGGTCGGGGTCGACCTGCGGGATCTCGACCTCGATCTTCTCCTTGCCGGCCCTCGCGCGGAGTTCGTGCTGGGCGGCGCAAAGCTTCTTGATCTCCTCGTGGGCGATGTCGAGGGCGTCGAGGATCTCCGCCTCGGGGATCTCGTTGGCGCCGGCCTCGACCATCAGGATCGCGTCTTCGGTCCCGGCCACGATCAGGTCGAGATCGGTGTCGTCGACGAGGTCCTCCTCGTCGGGGTTGACGACGAAGTTGCCGTCGACCTTGCCGATCCGCACCGTGCCGACGGGCGTCGGGAACGGGATGTGGGAGACCATCAGCGCCGCGGAGGCGCCGTTCATCGCAAGCACGTCGTATGGGTTGACGTGGTCGACCGAGATCGGCATCGCCACGAGCTGGGTCTCATAGCGCCAGCCCTTCGGGAAGAGCGGCCGGATCGGACGGTCAATCAGGCGCGCCGACAGCGTGGCCTTTTCCCCCGCGCGGCCCTCGCGCTTAAAAAACGAGCCGGGGATCTTCCCGGCCGCGTACATCCGCTCCTCGACATCGACTGTCAGCGGCAGGAAGTCGACATCCCGGAGGTTTCCTGCGGTAGCGGTACACAGGACCATCGTGTCGCCCGCACGGACGACGACGGCGCCGGAGGCCTGCTTGGCCAGCTTGCCCGTCTCGAACGAGATCTCCTTACCTTCGACCTCGACGGACACACGCGTAACGGCGTCAGACATATATTCAGTTCCCTTCTTCCTCCGCCCTTCGGTCGGCGGAGCGCTTCGTTTCTTTCTCTTAGTTCCGAACGCAACTGATGCTAGCGGGTATGCCGGGATCCGCGTGGCGGTGGGGGTTTTCGGGTGCCCGGTTGCACCCGTCGGCGCTGTGCTGACACGCGTGGGGCGCCGAAAACGGGCCACTCGACCGTGGCTCGAGCTCGACTGGGTAGAAAACCGCGCTCAGCGCGGCTTTTCGCCCAAGGCGGGATCCGACACGCTCCCGTGGGTCGTTTTCCGGCGGCTGCCCTGTCACAAACGGCGCCCGGACCGTGTCGTTAGCTAGTGACGGCCCGCTGTTATCCACGCCCGAGAAGGTCCCGCTCGTTAGCCCCGAAGCGTGCGATCGGTCACAAAACGGACCGCACGGTCCGTTTAGTGGTATCGTAACCGGACCGCGCAGTCCAGTTTACACCCTCCCCCGTCCAGGAGCCAGGATGACAGCGACCGAATCGATCTCCCTTCAAACCAAGCCGACAGCCGGCGCCGACAAGCGCTGGCTGGTGCTCGTGATCGCCTGCCTCGCCCAATTCATGGTCGTGCTCGACGCGACCGTGGTCAACGTGGCGCTGCCGTCGATCCAGCGCGGCCTGCACTTCTCCGTCTCGAACCTGCAGTGGGTCGTCAACGCCTACACCCTTGTGTTCGGTGGCTTCCTGCTACTCGGCGGACGCGCGTCTGACCTGCTCGGTCGAAAGCGGCTGTTCATGGTCGGGACCGCCGTGTTCACCGTCGCGTCGCTGATCAACGGGCTCGCCCAGAGCTCGACGATGCTGGTCGCCGGGCGCGGGCTTCAGGGTCTCGGCGCCGCGCTGCTGTCCCCCGCGGCACTGTCGATCATCACCACGACGTTCACCGAGAACTCCGAACGGACCCGCGCGCTGGGCGTGTGGAGTGCGATCGCAGCCGGCGGCGGCGCCGTGGGCCTGCTGCTCGGCGGCGTGCTGACCGATCTGGCCTCCTGGGAGTGGATCTTCATCGTCAACGTTCCCGTCGGCGTGGCGACGCTGCTGCTGACGCTTCGCAACGTGCCGGAGTCGCGTGACGAGCTGCCACACCGCTCGTTTGATCTGGCTGGCGCCGTGTCGGTGACCTCAGGATTGATCGTGCTGGTCTACGCGATCGTCAAGGCGCAGACATTCGGCTGGGGTTCGGGCCGCACAATCGGGCTGCTCGCGGCCGCCGCAGCGCTGCTCGCGCTGTTCGTATGGATCGAGCGCCGGGCAGTCGCCCCGCTGGTCCGCCTGAGCATCTTCAGGGTGCGGACGCTCGCGGTCGCCGACGGTGTGCTGCTGCTGGTCGCCTCCGGGCTGTTCGGGATGTTCTTCTTCTTCTCGCTGTACGTCCAGCAGATCCTCGGGTACAGCCCGCTGCAGGCCGGGCTGGCGGCGTTGCCGGTGACGTTCGGGATCGCGATCGGCGCCGGGGTCGCCCAGCAGCTGATCCGCCGCTTCGGGGTCCGCGGTGTCTCGTTGCTGGGGATCGTGCTCGCGGCGGTCGGCATGGCCGTCCTCACCCAGGTTCCGGTCCACGGCACTTACGTGGCCAACCTGCTCCCGGGCCTGATTCCGATGAGCATCGGGATGGGACTGACATTCGTACCGATCACGCTGCTGGGCACGGGCGGCGTCGGGCCCGAGGATGCCGGACTGGCTTCGGGTCTGTTCAACACCGCGCAACAGGTGGGCGGCTCGCTTGGCCTAGCGATCCTCTCGACCGTCGCGGCCAGCCGAACCACCGGCCTCCTGCACCACGTCAACTCGGCAGCGAGCGCGACGGCCGCTCAGGTGTCTGGATACCGCGTGGCGTTCGCAGTTGGGACGGCGATGCTCATCGCCGCCGCGGCAATCCTCGCCCTGGCATTGCGCCGGCGCGATCTCGAGGCCTTCGAGCCCGAGCTCGAGACGCCGGCGCCGGATCCCGAGCTGGGTCCGGCCAGGGGCGAGGCTGCCGCACTTGATGGCGCCGAGGTCGTCCGCGCGTAGCACAATGTGGGCCGAGATGGGAGAAGTCTCACGCCGCCCTCGGGCCGATGCCGAACGTAACCGCCGGCGGCTGCTGGATGCAGCCGCCGAGCTGTTCGGCGAGCGTGGCCTCGACGTGGGCGTGGCCGAGATCGCGCAGCGCGCGGGAGTCGGCCGCGGCACGCTATTCCGCAACTTCCCCACCAAGGAAGACCTGATCGCCGCGATCGTGGTCGATGCGATGAGCGAGGCGTCGATGCTGGGTCGCGAGCTGCTCGCAGCTCCCGGCGCCGGCCAGGCGCTATTCACGTTCCTCGAGGCGGCGGCCGACCGCCAGCAGCGCTCGCGGGCGCTGTTCGAGGCCGTCGAGGAGACGTTCTTGGTCAACCCGGAGATCCGGGCCGCTCATGCCGACGTCATCGACGTGCTCGGCCGGCTGCTGGTGCGCGCGCAGGAGGCCGGCGAGGTACGCGCCGACGTCGGTGCGTTTGACGTGCTGATGCTGCTCAAGGGGATCTGCGAGACGGCCGCCGCCTTCCAGCAGATGGACCCGCAGATCTCAGAGCGGCAGCTGGATCTGATCCGGGCCGCGCTCAGCCCGCCCGCGACCCCGCAAACGCTGCGCGGCCGCAGCCCCACCCTGGAAGATCTCGAGCGCGCGTTCGCGCCCGCCGATCAGTCGCAGAGCGCGGACAGCGGCCGCGCGACCGGCTGATTTCAAAAGGCACTACCGCACCGGCCAGACGATCGGCTCGAACAAGCTCTGACGGCGACGACGGTCGGTGGCCTGACGGCGGTCAACCGCCGTTGCCGGTACCTGTCGGGTGCCGCGGGTCGTGGCCACGACGACCGTCTCGTGGTGGTGCTGGGTGATGATCGCCCACACCAACGGAGCCACAACGCCGACGATCACGGCGGTGCAGAGGATTACGTTGAGAATGATTACGAGGGTCATAGCTACTCCTTTTCCGGGTGGGAAAAGGATCAAACCCCCGTCGAAGACGACCGTCGGATGTCCGTAAGTTGCCCCTAAGACGGGCGTGAGAATGCTCTTAGGTCGTCAAAAGAGCGCTATCTGACCCCGGCGTCGACCGCCACGGCCACGAACAGCAGCGCCAGGTACAGCAGCGAGAAGTGGAACATCAGCGCGGCGTTGGCGGGACCGGTCGCCCGCTTCAAGCGCAGCGCAAGCCCGCACAAGACGGCCCCCAGCACCGCCGCGGCAGCCAAGTAGACGCCCCCGAACGTTCCGACGACCCCGGGCACCAACGTGACCACGAGCAGCACGACCGAGTAGACGACGATCTGCCGCGCGGTTGCAGCAGCGCCGCGCACGACCGGCATCATCGGGACGTCGGCGGCGGCGTAGTTGCGCGCCAGCAGCAGCGAGAGCGCCCAGAAGTGCGGCGGTGTCCAGAGCAGCACGATCAGGAACAGGTAGGCCGCGCCGACGCCGACGCGGCCGTTCGCGGCAGCCCACCCGGCGAGCGGGGGAATCGCGCCGGCGGCGCCGCCGATCACGATGTTCTGCGGCGTGGTTCGCTTCAGCCAGAGGGTATAGATGAGCACGTAGAACGCGCCGCCGCAGAGCGCTAGCACCGCCGCCAGCAGGTTGGCGAACACGGCCAGCACCGCGAACGAAAGCGCCAGCAGCGCGAGCCCGAAGACCGTGGCGCGAGCCGGAGAGATGCGGCCCGCTGCGACCGGCCGCGCAGCGGTCCTCGGTCCCATCAGGCGGTCGATGTCCCGGTCGAGCACGTGGTTCAGCGCGCTCGCCCCCCCGCACGACAGGCCGCCGCCGACCACCAGCGCGGCCAGGGGCAGCAGCGCCGGGTCGCCTCCGGCCGCGGCGACCATCGCGCACACCGCCGTCAGCACCAGCAGCGACATGATCCGCGGCTTGGTCAACGTCACGTAGTCGCGCCACCCAGCGACTGCGGTGGCGCCGATTCGGGCGCGTCGCGGTGCAGCGGTGAGCGCGTCCGCGGTGTCCGAGACGGCCATCAGCTATCCGGCCGCCCGGTGGCGAGCGTCCTCAGGTCGAGCGTCACGAACCGCGGCACGAACGGGTACAGGTAGCCGGAGCGCTCGTCGCCGCGGCGGTCGAGCAGATACAGGGCCTCGGTGTGCGAGATGTCGCCGTCACGGGGCGGCGCGACGAAGATGTGGTAGTCGCGCCAGACCCGCGCGAGCTCGGCGTGGGTCCCGCGCAGCCAATGCCACGGCGCGACCGCCGCCAGCCCCCACTTGCGGACTGCCGCGCGCGTGCTGGCGGCGGTGTCTTGCGGATTGACGCTGACGATGACCAGCACCGGACGCTGAGCCGCCGGCAGTGATCGCTCCGCAGACGCCAGAGCGCGCCCCTCCAACGGACAGGCCTGGTTGCAGTGGGAGTCAAAGAAGGCCATCGCGACGGTGCGGCCCCGCAGCGAGCCAAGCGAGAAGACGCGGCCGCTCTGGTCGCGCAGCGCTGAGATCGCGGGCGCCGGCTGCGTCCCGGCCGCCCACGTGGCTTGGCCATGCAGGCCCGTGGCGGGCCGCGGCGCGGCCAGCAGGCCGTGGTCTCCCTGCAGCCGGTGCAGGCCGGCTCCGGCCCCGACGACGATCGCGATCGCGCCACACAGTCCCAGCGCGATCCACGGTCCAAGCCGCCTGCGGTGCAGGCCGCCGGCCTCGATGCCGGCTCCTGCATCGATCAAGAGGCGCCGCTCCCGGTATCGATCTGGGCCCGGGCCGCGTCGTGCTGAGCCGGGCTGACGCCGGGCGGCGGTGCCGCCGTCGTCCCCGGGTCACTCGGCAGCCGCGCGATCGTGCGGCCCAGCCAGACCACGAGCGCGATCAGCAGCCCGACTGGCAACAGCAGCGACAGCAGCGAGCCAGCAAGGAAGTTGTCTGCAAACGGGAGCATCGGCATCGGTCCTTTCAGGTCGTAAGCAGCGGCCGGGCCGGGGACGGCTCGTGATCGGGCTCGAGCCAGCGGTAGAAGCCGATCAGCACTGCGACGCCGTAGGAGACCGAGCCCAGCACCCACATGACCCCGGCCGCGAGCTGCTGATCGGTCAGCGCCGAAATGCCGCCCGGCCGGTGCGTCAGCGCCGCGTAGTGGGGATACAGCGGATGTGGCGCTAGCACCAGCGCGATCGCCAGCCCCCAGCCCACAATCATCGCGCCGATCACGTACGCGATGCGCATCGGCCACACGAGTCTCGGCCGCAGCGGGCCGGGGTCGATCACGCGCGCCCAGAACAACAGGCCGGTGAAGAAGAACATCGCGTGCTCGATCTGGTGCACCGCGCTCGATCGCAGGGTCGCCTCATATGCGCCGGGGACGTGCCATGCGATCAGCGTCGCGTTGAACAGCACCCACGCGGGCAGCGGGCGCGCCAGGCCCCGCAACGGCGACGCAACTCGACCCCGGGCGATCCCCCTCCCGACGCTCGTTCGCCAGCCCAGCGGCAGGCCACGCCACATCCGCGGCCACGGCCGCCCGAGCAGGATCAACGGCGGCGCCACCGTCAGGAGCAGGACGTGCTGGAGCATATGGACCCAGAACAGCTGCTCGGCGTAGCGGTCGATCGGCGAGTCGAGCGCGACCACGACCGTCACCAGGCCGGCCACGAACGCCGCTGTTCGCACCCCGTCGTCGGCACGGCGGCGGCGACCCAGGCCGCCCAGCCAGTAGAGCAGTCCAGCGAACGCCACGTACAGGAGCGACGGCCCGATCGACCATCCGCCCAAGCTCATGGTCCGGCAGCCTTCCTACACCACGTAGAGGATCGCGAACGCGAGCACGCCCGTCGCGACGTAGAACGACCAGAAGAACGAGCACGCCTCGACCCCCGCAATCAGCAGCTCGACGTCGTCGGCCGGCACCCCCTCACGTCGGGGCCGGTCGATGCCCTCGCGCTGACCGCGCCAGACGCTCGCCACCTGGGTCTCGATCCAGTAGGCGCACGGGAGCGTGAACACCGCGTAGAACGCCGTCCAGCCGATGAACACACTCGCATATGCGCCACTGGAGGGGCCGAACCCGAGCGTCGTCCACTCGATCACCTGCAGCAGCACCGACAGCAGCGCGAGCACGAGTGCGCCGGCGCCAAGCCGCACGGCATCGGCAGGCCGCGTTGCGGCCAGACGCATGAGCACCGCGCTGGCGATCAGCACGACCACGATCGCCACGCCCCAGCCGACCGAAGGATCCACCGAGCCGATCTTCCAGCTCTTATTGGTGTCCAGCGAGCGCAGGTAGAAATAGGCGAACACGAACGCCAGGAAGAAGAAGGCCGCGGCGCCGCACAGCAGGCGCGCGGTGACCCACAGCGCGCGCGGCTGCCACCCGTGCGGCTCGGGCTCGATGTGCGCAGCAAGCGGGGCTGAGGCTTCCACGGCTTAGGCCGTTCCTCCGGCGGGTGCGATACCCACCGGGGCCGTCGCCGGTGGCACTCCGTATGGATACGGGTCTCCATCGAACACCGGGATCCGGTCGAAGTCGTGTACCGGCACCGGCGTGGGCAGCTGCCACTCGGCCGACTTGGAGTTCCACGGGTTTGCCTCTGCCGGCTCACGTACGAACAGCTGCGACCAGACCAGGTTGACGAGGAACACCAACATCGAGAGCCCGATCACGTAGGCCGAGACCGACACCCAGTCGTTGAGCGCCTGCAGGTTGGTCGGGTAGGTGACGACGCGCCGCGGCATCCCCATCAGGCCCAGCGCGAACAGTGGCCCGAACGTCGAGTTGAACGCGATGAACAGCGACCAGAAGTGGATCTTGGCCAGCCGCTCGTTGAACTTGAAGCCCGTCATCTTCGGGCCCCAGTAGTAGATCGCGGCGAACAGCGTGAACACCAGCCCACCCATGATCGTGTAATGGAAGTGGGCCATCGAGAAGAAGCTGCCGTGCGTGGTCACGTCGCTCGGGACGTCTGACAAGAACACGCCCGAGATACCGCCGATCAGGAAGTTGAACACCCACGCGAGGCAGAACAGCATCGGCACGGTGAAACGTATTCGCCCGCGCCAGATCGTCCCCATCGCGCACAGGAAGATGAACCCGGTGGGGAGCGAGATCAGCTCCGTGGAAAGCATGTAGAACGGGCGCAGATCCGCGTTGATGCCGCTCACGAACAGGTGGTGCTGCCACACGAAGAAGCTCAGCAGCGTGACCCCGAGCATCCCGGCGACCGCCAGGCGATAGCCCCACAGCGGCTTGCGCGTGAACACGGGCAGCAGCTCGAGCACGATCCCGAATCCCGGCAAGGCGACGATGTACACCTCGGGGTGCCCGAACACCCAGAACAGGTTCTGCCACAGGTAAGCGCTGCCGCCGATGCCGGGCACGTAGAACCCCGTCTGGACCGCGCGATCGAACGCGCCCATCAGCAGCGCCGCGAGCAGCATCGGCGAGGCGAGCAGCATCAACGTGGCGGTGGCGAGCACCGACCACACGAAGATCGGTAGGCGCGACCACGTCATGCCCGGCGGGCGCATCGTGATGATCGTGACCAGCAGGTTGAGCCCCAGCAGGCACATCGACAGGCCGACCAGCGCGAAGAAGCCGATGTACGCGTCATAGCCGGCGGTGCCCTGGCCAGCGAGCGGCTGATAGCCGGTCCAGCCGGTCTGGAAGCCGCCGAAGAACAGCGTCGTGAGGAGCACGATGCCGGCGGCCATCAGCAGCCAGAACGTGAACGCCTCGATTCGCGGGAACGCCATCCGCCGGCACCCGATCATCAGCGGCACCAGCCAGTTGGCGAACGGGCCGAGGATGACCGAGGTCATCATCCCCATCATCATCGTCCCGTGCAGGCCGACCAGCGTGAGGTACTGGTTGGGGCCGAACGCGTGGCTGTTGGGGTTTAACAGCTCGGTCCGGATGAACATCGCGTTGAGGCCGCCGATGAAGAAGAAGAAGCCGATCCCGACGACGTACTGGAGGCCGACCACCTTGTGGTCGGTGCACAGGCGGAAGTAACGCCCCAGCCCCTCCCCCTCGCTCTCGTGCTCGGCGAGCGTCGGCGGGTGGCCCAGCATCCGCCGGATCGGGTAGTTCGCAAAGCCCATCCCGATCATGAACCCGATGACCCCGAACAGATAGCCCAGCAGGATCGAGATGTCGTTCTGCCCGTTGTCTGCGAAGAAGTCGAGGCTGGGAGCGTGGATCCGGCCGCCGATCCAGTACCCGATCAACCACCCGACAATGGCGAGAACGACGGCGCTGACCAGGTTGAAGCCGATCAGTCGCTGCCATATCGGGCGCTTGGGCGTGCTGACTGCGACCAACTCATCCACCTCTGTGTTGGGGGTCTGGGAAGTACTGCTTGGCGTACGGCGGCAGCAACTTGGTGGCCGGCGCGAAGCGGGCCCGCTGCTGGGCGATCCAGGAGGCGAACTGCGGCCCGCTCACCACTGCGCCGGTGTCGAACATGTATCCGTGCCAGACGCCGCACAGTTCGGCGCAATGGATGTTGAAGGTCAGCGGGTTCTTCGTCTGGACGTAGGCGATGTTGTCGACGCCGGGGTTGGCGTCGGCCTTGACCCCGAGCTGGTAGGCCCAGAACGAGTGGATCACGTCCAGCGACGTCACGTGGAACGCGATCAGCCGGTTTGCCGGGATCTCGAGATGATTGGTCTCGACGCCCCCATAGGTGGGGAAGCGGAAGGTGAACTTCCACTGCTGCGCGATCACCTGCACCGGCAGCGCCGGGACCGATGACGTGGGCTTGGCGATCGGGTTTGGCCCCTGGCCGCCGCCGGCGCCGTCGGCCAGCATCCGGATGGTTCCGTAGCCGGCTAGGAACAGCACGATCGTCGTGGTTGTGACGATCCACCAAAGCTGCACGCCGGCATGGCCGCGCACGGGCGGCCCGTCGAGCACCGCCGCCGTGTCGCGCTCGCGGAACGCGATCAGCGAGTAGATGAAGAACACGACGACGGCCAGTGCCACCGGCGTCGAGAGCCCGAGTAGCACGCCATTGTCGGTCGTCTGGCCGGCGGCCTGCACGCTGCCGTCGCCCGGCGGGATCCCCTGGGCGGCGAGCACGACGATCGGCGTGAGGATCACGCTCGACACCAGCCAGATCAGGACGACGCGGCGGAAGTGATTGACCTCGTTCACTCGGACGCGTCCTCGCCGTGGTTCCCGCCGTGAACACGGCCGCACCGAGAGTCGTCACGGGCGGATGACTGGCAAGGACGCAGGACCCGTGGCGCAGCAGCGCTGCGCGAGGGTCCGAGGACGAAGCCAGGCGCCGCACGGGACGGCTCGAATGCGGGTGTGTTTGCGGCGGGAGCCACTACACGACCTTGATGAAGCCGTCCATGTAGCCGACCGTCTGCATCGGGCCGCCGAAGCCCTGAATGGAACCGGCCGCGCACGGGACGAAGCACTGCCAGCGGTACAGGCCCTTTCCCGGCGTGCGGAATGTGAACGTGATCGTCTCGTGGTCGGTGCTCAGCGGGCACGGCGCGTTGTTGCATGGGTTCTTTGCTGAGTCAGGGATGCCGTAAAGGGGAACGGACACGCCCATCTGAGGGATCGCGAAGATGTGCGAGGCGGCGTCTGGATCGATCGCCACCGTGGGCTTGCCGTTGAGCCCGAACGTCCCGCCGATGATCCCCGTGGCCTGAGCGATGAACGGGTTGCGCAGGCCGGACTGACCGTCGAACTGATAGATCGTCACGTGCACGAGCGAGTTGGCGGGCAGCTCGAATGTGGTCGCGTGGCGCCAGTTCTGGTCTTTTGCGTCGACGACGTAGTAGGACACCCAGCTCGAGTGCGGGTCGGTCGTCTCAGACGCCGCGACCGTCGCGAGGTACAGGTTCGTGCCGTTCGAGCCGGTCACTGCGGCGGCCGACGCATCGCCGGGCGAGGTCGTCAGATACAGCCCGATGTACAGGCCGATCAGCACGCAGATGACGACCGCGCAGATCGCGACGCCCACCAGCCGTTTGCCGGCCGCGCTCATCCTTCCCTCTCCACGGCTCCGCCTTATACATCCGCCGCGCGCGCTGGAAACGAGCAGATGACGGCAATGTCATTGCGCCGTCATTTACACGTCATGCGCCAGCGGCTATCGTCTGCGCACTGTCGCGTCGTGGGGATGTGGCCATCAGATGCGGATACTGATAGTCGAGGATGAGGCCCGTATCCGTGCGTTCTTGGCACGCGCGTTCGCGGCCGAGGGATTCACGGTGGATGTCGTGGAAGATGGCGACAGCGGACTGAGCCGCGCACTGGCCGACCCCTACGACCTCGTGATCCTCGACCTCCTGCTGCCGGGCCGCGACGGACTCAGCGCGCTGCACGAGCTGCACCGGCGGCGACCCGAGCTCCCGGTCCTGATCCTGTCGGCTCGCAGCGATCTGCCGACCAAGTTGCGCAGCTTCGAGTTCGGGGCGGTGGACTACGTGTCCAAGCCGTTCGTGCTCGACGAGCTGCTCGCCCGAGCGCGCGTGCAGCTGCGGCGTGCCCGGGTGGCAGACGACGGCAACCTGATCCGCGTCGGGAGCCTGACGCTGGACCTGGCGCGCCGGCAGGCGTCGGTCGGTGACAGCGTGTCTGATCTGTCGGACCGCGAGTTTCGGCTGCTGCTGTGCCTGATGCAGCACGTGGGCGAAGTGATCAGCCGCGAGCGGCTGCTGTCGGAGGTGTGGGGCTACGACTTCGACCCGAAGTCCAATGTCGTGGATGTGTGCGTGCGCCGGCTGCGGCGGCGCCTGGGGCCCAACGCGCCGATTGAGACCGTTCGCAATGCCGGCTATCGCGCTGCGGCCTGAGCCGCTCAAACTGGCTCGGCGCTATCGCGTCGAGATCCTGTGGCTGCTGTTCGCGCTGGCGAACTACGCGGCGATGATCAAATGGCAGAGCTGGGAGACGATCCCGTTCCACTTCGTCTGGATCAGCCTCACGCTGGTCTACGGGTTCCGGGTGTGGCCGATGCGCGCCACGCTGCTGGTGCTCGTGTTCGTGATGGTCGCGACCGCGGGCTCGATCGGGCTCGACGCGTTCGAAGGCATCCAGCTGTGGGGCGAGCTCTTCGAGGTCCCGTTGATGGCGGCGATGTTCCTGGCGATGGTGTGGCACGCGCGGCGGCGGGTGGACGCGCTGGAGATCGCGGAAGGGCGCGCCGAGGAGCGGCGATCCCTGCTCGAGCGCCAGGAGCGGTTCGTGCACGACGCGTCGCACGAGCTGCGCACGCCGCTGACGATCGCCCGCGGCCACCTCGAGCTGCTGCGGCGCGACGGGCACAAGCGCGCCGAGCTCGATGTGGCGCTCGACGAGCTCGGACGGATCGATGCGATCATCGAGCGGCTGCTCGTGCTCGCCACCGCCGACCAGCCCGATTTCGTGCTGAAGACCGACATCGAGCTGGAGTCGTTCCTTGAGGACGTGTTCGTGCGCTGGGCCGACGTCGCGCCGAGGGCATGGCGGCTGGGCGCGCTGACGGCTGGGCACCTGCACGTCGACGCCGACCGGCTGCGTGCGGCGCTCGACGCGCTGCTCGAGAACGCCGTCAAGTTCACGCGCGAGCGCGACGCGATCGAGCTGCGCTCGCGGCCCTACGGGGCCGGCTCGGTGCTGATCGAGGTCGAGGACGAGGGTTGCGGCGTGCCTCCGGACGCGCTCGAGCGGATCTTCGACCGGTTCGCGCGCGCCGATGCGGCGCGGACCCGAACCGACGGCGGCGTCGGCCTGGGCCTGGCGATCGTCGATGCGATCGCCAAGGGCCACGGCGGACGCTGCACGGTCACAAGCACCGCCAACGGGTCAATCTTCGCGCTGCAGCTGCCTTCGTTCACGCCGCTGGAGAGCCCGGTCCCGGCGCCCCAGCTGACGCCCTAAGCGCGGTCCGCGTCGCCTGCGAGCGCCGACAGCGCGTCGGCGTCGAGCTGGCCCGCGTACAGTCGCCCCTCGTAGAACAGCGACGGCGTCGTGACCACCCCGGCACGCACGCCGGACTGAAAGTCGCGGCGCACCCGGTCGCGGACGGCGTCGCCGCGCCGATCGGCCTCAAACCGCCCGAGATCGAGCCCCAGCTCCCGGGCGCGGTCCCACAGGTGCGGATCCTCGAGTCGGCCCTGGTCGGCGAACAGCAGCTCGTGCATCTCCCAGAAGCGATCCTGCAGCGCGGCCGCCTCGGCCGCGCACGCAGCGGCCCACGCGCGTGGGTGACTGGAGCGCACCGGGAAGTGACGGAACACCCGCCGCAACCTCAGGCTCGAGATCTTGAGGTGTTGCGCCGCGCAATACGGGCACTCGAAGTCCGCGTACTCGATCACCAGCGGCGCATCGGCCGGCCCCGTGATGTGGTCCTCGGGCGACGGCGCCGGGACGGGCGCCGACCCCAGCTCGGTCAACCCGCTTCGGCGGCAGCGAGACCGTCGAAGATCAGGTTGGCGCCGGGCAGCTCCGTCGGGACCTCGGCCTCGTAGCCCCACTTGACCAGACCGTCAGGGCCAATGATCACCAGTGCCCGCTGCGGAAACCCGCCGGGGTGGTAGACCCCGAACGCGCGGCACGCCTCGCCCTTGGGCTCGAAGTCCGACAGCTGCTCGATCGTGACGCCGAGCTTCTCGCGAAACGCCTTCTGCGACCAGGTCGCGTCGCACGAGACCCCGTACAGGGTCGCACCGCGCGCCTTGAACTCGTCGAGCACCTCCTCGTAGAGGTTGAGCTGGTTGGTGCAGACGGGGCTGAACGCGAACGGATAGAAGACCAGCACCGTGGTCTTACCCTTGAGGTCCTCGGGGGTGAACGCGTTGCCGTCCTCGCGGCGCAGCGTGAACTGTGGTGCGGGCTCGCCGGGTGAGATCACTTGCGCAGGCCGAGCTCGCGTACGAGCGCCCGGTACCGCTCGAGGTCGGAGCGCTGCAGGTAGTTGAGGAGCCTGCGGCGCCGACCCACGAGCATCAGCAACCCGCGCCGCGAGTGATGGTCCTTGCGGTGGGTGCGAAGGTGCTGGTTGAGGTCGTTGATCCGATCGGTCATCAGCGCGATCTGAACTTCGGCCCTACCGGTGTCGGTGGGGCTCTCGCCGAACTTCGAAACCAGCTCCTGCTTGCGTTCCTGGGTGAGCGTCATGCGGTCGCTGAGAGTAGCAGGGTCTCAGCCACAGATCTCCCGGGCCCGTTGCACATCCAGCGTCATCTGCTCGATCAGCTCTTCCTTGGAGGCGAACCGTCGCTCGCCACGCAGCCGCTCCAGAAAGTCGAGCGCCAGCGTGCGGCCGTACAGATCCTCGTCGCGGTCGATCAGATAGGCCTCGACGAGCACCGCCCGGCCGGTCCCGAACGTCGGGCGCACGCCGATGCTGACCGCGGCGCACGCGCCGTCCCCGGTACGGGCGACGTAGATGCCGTGGCCGGGGCACACCAGCGCCTCGTCGGGAACGATGTTGGCGGTGGGGAACCCGAGCGTGCGGCCGCGTTCGTCGCCGTGCACGACCTCGCCGCGCATGTGGAAGGGCCCGCCCAGAAAGCGCTGGGCCAGCTCCACCTCGCCGGCCAACACCAGCCCGCGGATGTGGCTCGAGGACACGATCTCGCCGTCGACCTCGACCAGCGGCACCACTCGCGTCTCAAAGCGCCTGTCGGCGGCGAGCATCTCGGGGTCGCCCGCGGCGCGGTGCCCGAAGCGGAAGTTCTCCCCCACCGACACGCGCGTTGCCTGCAGGCGCTCGACCAGCACGTGGTCGATGAACTCCTCGGGGGTCTGGTTGGCAAATCCGCGATCGAACGGGATCACCACCAGCTCATCGACGCCGAGCTTGGCGATCAGCCCGGCCTTGGCATCGAGGCTGGTAAGCAGCTTCGGAGCCGCCTCCGGTCGGACCACCCGCAGCGGGTGCGGCTCGAACGTGAGCACAGTGTCGCTGCCGGCGATCACCTCGCGGTGGCCGAGGTGGACGCCGTCGAATTCGCCGACCGCCACCCGGCGGGGGCGCGGCTGTACGTCGGATAGCTCCGTGACCTGCATCGGCGCCGAAGCCTACGGACGTCCGCTCAACCGCGTAGGCCGACGACTGGCTTGAGCATCCTGCCCTGCTCGCGAGGCTCCGCGATCGCGACCAGTCCTCGCTCGTCCGTGAGTCTGACGGCGTCGCTGGACGGCCGCTCCGGGGCCGGGACCGCGACGCCGTGGCCGGCGCGTCGCGCTTCGTCGCCTTCCAAGCGCACCTCCGGCATGAACGCGAGCGCGTCGTTGAGCCCGATCACCCGCTCGGGGTCCGCATCTGCCACGTCGAATGGCCCGATCGCGGTACGCCGGAGCTGCTCGCAGTAAGCGTCGCCGAGATCGGCGATCAGCGTGCGAACGTAGGTCCCCGACGAGCACTCGATCACGAACCCACGCCGGTCTGAGTCGCGCCACGTCTCCTCGAAGCGGTAGACCTCGACCTCGCGCTCGGCGGGCTTGACGTCGACGCCCGCGCGGGCTAGGGCGTAGGCGCGCCGGCCGCCGATCTTGACCGCCGAGTAGGCCGGCGGGCGCTGGCGCACGACCCCCGTCACGAGCGTCAGGGCGCCTGTCGGGACGACGCCGGTGTGGACGATCTCGCCCTCCGGATCGCCGGTGCTTGAGACCGCCCCGAAGCGGGCGGTCGCCTCATACGTCTTGCCCAGCGCCATCAGAAACCGCTGAACGCGCGTGGCCCGTCCAAGCAGCACCAGCAACAGTCCCGTAGCGAACGGGTCCAGCGTCCCGGCGTGGCCGACCTTGATCCCACGTCTGAGCCGGCGGGTGCGCGCGACGATGTCATGTGAGGTGACCCCGGCCGGCTTGTCGACCAGGAGGACGCCGTCCACACTCACGAGAGCTGCTGCGCGACCTCTTCCCTGAGGAACTCGATCAGCGCCGGCCACTCCAGGGCGGTCGTGAACCCAGCCGCCTGGCGGTGACCGCCTCCTCCCTGCACGCGCGCGATCGCCGACACGTCGACGCGCTCGTCGCTGGCACGTAGGGACACCTTGCGAAGCGGGTTGCCGTTGCCGTCGGTATCGCCGATGCGGTCGCGCACGAGGGCAGCAACCGCAGTTCCCTGAACAGCGCGCAGGTGATCGATGACCCCTTCGGAGTAGCTCTCCTCGGCGCCCGACTCGGCGAAGTCCGCCGCGTCGAGTTCGGTCACGGTCAGTCGGCCGGAGTCATAGCGCTCCACCTTGGCCAGGCCCCGCGCCAGCAGGGCCAGCTTGCCGTACGGCACACCCTCGTACACACGTCGGTAGATCTCGTGGACGTCGACCCCGGCTTCGATCAGCTCCGCGGCCATTCGGTGGGCCCGCGGGCCGGTGTTCTCGTACATGAAGCGCCCGGTGTCGGTGATCAGCCCCACGTACAGTGCCTCGGCGATCTCCTGCGTGGGCGCGACTCCCAGGCCGCGCATCAGGTCCCACACGATCTCGGCAGTGCACGAGGCGTCCGGCACAACGAGGTTCACGGTGCCGAAGTGCGTGTTGTCGTGGTGATGATCGATGTTGAGGATGTGCATGCCGGAGCGTTGCAGGGCCTCGGCGGGGTTCCGCTCGAGGTTGCCGCAGTCGAGGAACACGATTGTGCGCTGGTCGAGGTCATCCGGCGGAGAACTGACCAGGCCCGACAGCGACAGGAAGCTGTATTCCTGGGGCAACGGCAGCTCGCTTGAGTCGATGAACATCAGGCAGTCCTTACCGAGTGCGGTAAGCGCGCCCTGCATGCCGATCAGCGATCCGAGCGCGTCGCCGTCGGGATGCTCGTGGGCGACAACGATCAGCCGCTGCGCCGACCGCAACTCCTCGAGCACGCGGTCGCGATCCGCGCTGGCTCCGTTATCACCCATCAGTCTTCCTCGTCCTGCACGGGGTCGGATCCCTCCTCAATGAGCCGTGAGATGCGCATCGCGCGGTCGACCGACTCGTCGTAATCGAATTCCAGCATGGGCGTGTGCTTGAGCCGCAGCTCGGCGGCGACGCGGCCTTGCAGGAAGCCGTGCGCGGAGCGCAGGCCGGTAAGGCTCTCGGACCGTACCTGCTCGTCGCCGAGAACGCTCACAAACACACGCGCATGGCGCAGGTCGGGGCTGGTCTTGACTCCGGTCACGGTCACAAATCCGACGCGCGGGTCCTGGAGATCCTTGGCGATTGCGTCGCTGAGCACCTCTCGGACGGCCTCATCGACTCGCCGCATGCGTCCGTCGGCCATCCTATCCCTCCCCGCCGAAACTTGGGACCAGGTCCTGCAGCTCGGCGACCGAGGCGACCGTCCGTCGCACGTACACGCACTCCGGACAGCGGGCCTCCAGCCAGCGCTCGACCCTGTCGACCGCGGTGGTCAGCGACGACAGCGATCCGCTGGTCAGTGCGGCGGTGAGCGTCGCCCGCTGCCACAGATCCTGATGGTCCACCTCCGACACGGCGACCCCGAGACGGCCGTGCAGCTGGGCCTTGATCGACGACAGCTCCTTGCGCTTGCTCTTGAGGCTGCCGGACTCCGGGAAGTGCAGGTCGATCACCAGCACAGCGACGAAGCCGGCCTCGGACATCAGGCACTCCGGCGTGTTGTCAGGCGAGCTCTCGCTCGACCTGACGCGTGGTGTAGGCCTCGAGCACGTCGCCTTCCTTGAGGTCGGCGAAGTCGCGCAGCACGATGCCGCAGTCGAATCCGGCTGCGACTTCGCGGGCGTCCTCGTTGAAGCGCCGCAAGCTGGCGATCACACCGTCGTAGACGACGGTCCCGTCACGGATCAGGCGCACACGCGAGCCGCGGGTGATCTTGCCCTCGGTGACGTGCGATCCGGCGATCGTCCCCACCCGGGAGGCCCGGAAGATCTGGCGGACCTCGGCCGTGCCGAGCGTCTCCTCGACCTCTTCGGGGGCGAGCATGCCCTGCATCGCCGAGCGCAGCTCGTCGATCGCGCGGTAGATCACCGAGTAGTGGCGGATCTCCACGCCCTCGCGGTCGGCGACCGATCGGGCGTCGCCCACTGGCCGAACGTTGAACGCGAGGATCACGGCGTCTGAGGCGGCGGCGAGCATCACGTCGGACTCGGTGACGGCACCGACGGCGCGGCGGATCACGTTCACCGACACCTCTTCCTGAGGCAGCTTCGCGATTTCGTCCTCGATCGCCTCCAGCGATCCGGCGACATCGGCCTTGATGACCAGGTTGAGCTCCTGGACCCCCGCCTCGAAGATGCTCTCCAGCGAGATCTTCTTGCCCGCGCGCCGTGCCAGTGACTCGGTCTTCAGGCGGGTGGCGCGCTCGCCCGCGAGCTGACGCGCCCGGCGCTCGTTTTCGACTGCACGGACGTGCTCGCCCGCTTCGGGAACCCCGTCGAAGCCGAGCACCTCGACCGGCTCGCCGGGAAGCGCCTGGCCGACGCGGTTGCCCATGAAGTCGTTCATCGCCCGTACCCGTCCCCAGTGCGCGCCGGCAACGAGCGAGTCGCCTACCTCGAGCGTTCCGCGGCCGATCAGGATCGTCACGACGGGTCCGCGTCCGGGGTCGAGCTTTGACTCGATCACCGTGCCCGAGGCGGGCGCGTCCGGGTTGGACCGCAGCTCCTCGACCTCGGCCATCAGCAGGATCGTGTCGAGCAGGTCGTCGAGCCCCTCCTTGGTCTTCGCCGAGACGTTGACGAACTCGGTGTCCCCGCCCCACTCGACTGGCTGTAGGCCGAGCTGGGTCATCTCGGTGCGCACCCGGTCGGGCTGCGCGCCCTCCTTGTCGATCTTGTTGACCGCCACGAGCATCGGGACGGTCGCCAGCTTGGCGTGATCGACCGCCTCCTGGGTCTGCGGCTTGACGCCATCGTCGGCGGCGACCACGATCACGGCGATGTCGGTGACCTTCGCGCCGCGCGCTCGCATCGCGGTGAACGCCTCGTGGCCCGGCGTGTCGAGGAACGTGACCGGCCTGCCCTCGTGGTTGACCTGGTAGGCGCCGATGTGCTGGGTGATGCCGCCGGCCTCGCCTGCCGCCACCTGGGTCTGGCGGATCGCGTCCAGCAGCGAAGTCTTTCCGTGGTCGACGTGACCCATGATCGTCACCACCGGCGGGCGCTCGACGAGCTCCTCCTCGGCGTCGTCGAACTGCGGCTCGAGGATCTCCTCGTCCTCGGAGTGGACGATCTCGACGTCCTGGCCCAGCTCGGATGCCAGCACCTGGATCGTCTCGTCAGACAGTGTCTGAGTGAGCGTCTTCATCTCGCCAAGCGCCATCAGCTTCTTGATGATCTCCGCGGAGGAGACGTCGAGGTACTCCGCAACCGCCTTGACCGTCGAGCCCGAGTTGATCCGGGTCACGTTGGGCTCGGCCACCGCCGTCTGAGACGGACGCGACTCGGCCTCGTCGTCGTACACGCCGCGGCGGCGCCGGCCTCGGCGCTGCCTGCGCGGCGGCTGGTTTGAGGCGGGCGGCGGGCCGCCGCCGGGAGCGCGGCGAGAAGCCTGGGAATCGATCACGACCCGCCTGCGACCGCCGGCGGTTCCGGGCGCGCGCTCGCCCTGCAAGGAGTCGCGGGTGGGGCGCTTGTGGTGGGCGTCACTGCCGCCGCGGGAAGCGCCGTCGGTCGCGCCGTCAGCAGGCGCGTTTTCGCCGTCAGCAGGCGCGTTTGCGCCGTCAGCGGAAGCCTTCGGCTTTGCCTCGCTCGGGGGAGCGGCCGTCGCGTCGGCCGGCGCGGCAGCCTGAGCCTGCGTCTCGCGGGCAGGCTCCTGCGCCTCTGCGCGGGGTGCGCGAGCGCCGTCGGCGGCCTTGCCAGCACCGCCCTTTGCCTCGCGGGGCTTGGCGGCGGGGGCCTTGCCGTCGCCGGACTTGCGCGACGGACGCTCGGGTGCGGCGGCGGCCGCAGGCCGCGATCCGCCGTTGCCAAGCGCCTTGGCGGCGGCAGCCTCGTCGACGCTCGAGGAGACCGCCTTGACGTTGATTCCGGCAGCCCTCAGCTTCTCCAGTACTTCCTTGGCCGGAAGCCCTCGCTCCTTGGCGATCTCATGAACGCGCTTACTCATCTAGCTCCAGTTTAGGCCGCCTAGGAAGCGGCGCCCGCGTCCGCATTCTGCGCTGAGGGCGCCCCCTCGCCGTTGGCGCGCTCCATCGCCTGATGGGCCTCGATTCCGCAGTAGCGCGAGCCGGGCAGGGCGGCGTTCGGGCAGCGCCGGCCGTTGGACAGGATCGCGGCGCAGCGTCCCTGCGCCTCCTCCTGCTCGTACCCGTGCTCGGCCTCCTCGGCGGCGAACTCGGTCTCCGAGCGGATGTCGATCCGCCAGCCCGTGAGGCGGGCGGCGAGCCGGGCGTTCTGGCCCTCGCGTCCGATCGCCAGCGACAGCTGGTCGTCGGGCACGATCACGGTCGCTTGCTTGCCGGCGTCGTCGACGAGCACCTCGCGCACACGCGCGGGCGATAGCGCCTTGGCCACGAACCGGGCGGGCTCGTCGTTGTAAGGGATGATGTCGATCTTCTCGCCGCGCAGCTCGGAAACGACCATTCGCACGCGGGAGCCTCGCGGGCCCACACAGGCGCCGACCGGGTCCACGCCGTCGACGTGTGAGACCACGGCGATCTTCGAGCGGTAGCCCGGCTCACGGGCGACGCCGGTGATCTCCACCAGGCCGTCGGCGATCTCCGGGACCTCGAGCTCGAACAGCGACTTGATCAGCTCGGGGTCGCGGCGCGAGACGATGATGCTCGGCCCCTTGGTCGAGTTCGAGACGTCCTTGATCACGGCCTTGATCCGCTGGGAGTGGTCGTAGCGCTCGCCCTCCACCTGCTCTGACTTGGGCAGCAGCGCCTCGACGCGCTCGCGCAGCTGGACCAGCGTGTAGCGGGAGTCCGACTGCTGGACGATGCCGGTGATCAGCTCGCCGACGCGGTCGCGGTACTCCTCGAACATCATGTCGCGCTCGGCCTCACGGATCCGCTGCAGGATCACCTGCTTGGCGGTCTGCGCCGCGATCCTGCCGAAGTCGTGCGGCGTCACGTCCTCGGTTTCGATCTGGTCCTCGAACTGCTTGAGCTTCTCGAGGTCGATCTCGGGCTCCGGGGGCTCGCGCATCTCGCCGGTCTCGGGGTCGACCGTGGGCTGCTGCTCAGTGGTCGCCTCGACCAACAGCTGCTCTTCGAGCTCCGGCGGGATCTTCAGCTCCCACACCTTGAAGTCGCCGCTCTCACGGTCCATCTCCACCTTCGCGTAGCGGGCGGCGCCGGGGGTCTTCTTGTAGGCGGACAGTAGTGCGTCCTCGAGTGCCTCCATCAGCTTCTCGCTGGAGATGTTCTTCTCGGCGGCGAGGCCGCGGACAGCTTCGAGAATCTCTCGCGACATGGGTCAGTCTCCGGGGATCAGGTTCGAGCGGGCAATCTGGTCGTAGGGGATCGTGACAACGCCGTCGTCGGCGGCGATCGTGACCTCCTGGTCCGAAGCGCCGACCAGCTCGCCGGTCACGCTCCGGTGGCCGTCCCGAGCATCGCGCAAGCGCACCCGCGCGTGGCGCCCGAGGAAACGGCTGTAGTGCTGAGGCTTTGTGAGCGGGCGATCAACGCCCGGGGAGGAGACCTCCAGCGAGTAACGCTCGCGGTAGTCGTTCAGCTGCCCCGAGACGCGCTCGCAGAGAGCAAGCGTCACGCCTTCGGGGTGGTCGATGAACAGCCGCAACGTCGAGCCGGAGACCTCAGCGAGCAGCACCTCGACATCCGGCTCGGCGGTCCCGAGCCTGGTTTCGATCTCGTCTTGGAGTGCACTCACGATCTCCTCCGTCATAAAGCTCATAAAAAAAGCGGGCAAGCGCCCACTTCCTTTCCGAACATCTGCCGGGCAGGCCCGGCACAAAAGGCTGTGAAGATCAGGGTAGCACCGCATAAGGGTGCCTGCACGGCCTTTAACGGTCGTGTGCAGGGCCCTCGGGTGGCCGACCAGGCGCGCCAGTGAGGCGCCCGTGAGGCCCTACGCGCCCCCGGCTCGGGCCCTGGCCCGGTCGCGGTAGAAGCGATAATCGCGCCGCCCCGGCTGCAGGCAAGCGGCGAGCGCCAGTGGCTTGCGCGCCTCCGCGTGGCGGCCCAGCATCTGCAGCGAGCGGCCCAGGCAGAAGAGCGCGAAATCGTTTGTCGGAGCGCGCTCGATCACGGCCTCGAACTCGGTCGCCGCCTGCTCGTAGCGCTGGGAATGAAACAGGGCGCGTCCCAGTGCCTCGCGGATCGAGGTCTTGTCGGGCGCGAGGTCCCTGGCGCGCGACAGAGGGATCGTCGCCTGATGGTTGTGGCCGGCCTCCAGCAGCGCCGTACCCCGCTGGTAGAGCTCGTATAGCTCATAGCCGTTGTCGTCCATGATTGCTTGATTCTAGTGAGGGTCTGGAGGGATCCGGTGGGGGTTGCGGCGGTCCGCTGGTCGGTTCCTTCGTGTGCGTGGGGTTATCGACGACGAAACATCAAAGACTCATTGAAGGAGAGGATTGAGGCGGGTTCCGGACCCGCGAGAGGGGCACAACACGACAACCGCGTATAAATCGGCGAAGCGTGTCGTGTTAACCACCGCATGTGGCGCATAACACGGCAAGCCTCGGGCGCGGACGATCGATTGTCGTGTTGTGCCCCCTCCATCCCTCCCTCAGTGGGCAGT
>DASSGR010000233.1:0-6571 GCA_035693425.1 Solirubrobacteraceae bacterium | reverse complement strand
GCACCGGCTGAGACTCCGGCAAGGGGCGCTGATCACCGCCGGGAGCGCGCTGGTTCTGCTGGTCGTGATGTTCACGACCAAGTGGTACGGCGTGGACGAGATCCCCGGGCGCGTGGCGACGCGCACGCAGCTGACGCACGCCGCCAACGCGTGGCACGCGCTCACGATCGTGCGGTGGCTGATGCTGGCGACGATCGTCGTCGCGATCGGCTCGGTGCTGCTGCACGGCAGCCAGCGCTCCCATGGCTCCAAGACCAACACCGGGGCGCTGGTCGCGGTGCTCGGGTCGCTCACGGCGGCGGTGCTGATCTATCGCGTGCTGATCGACCTGCCCTCCGCCGGCTCCGTGGTCGATCAGAAGCTCGGCGCGATCATCGGCGTGCTTGCCGCGATCGGGATCGCCTTCGGCGGCTATGAGTCGATGCTCGAGGAGAGGGAGCGCGCGAGGCGCGGCACGCACAGCTCAAGGCCCCCGAGGCAGACGGCGTCCCGGCAGCCCGAGCGGTAGGTTCCGCCGATGGGTTTTCAGTGGTCCAGGCTGCGCTGGAGCGAGATCGTCGCAGGCGTCGCCGCGGTGGTGCTGCTCGGCTCGATGTTCCTGCTGCCGTGGTACGGATACAAGGGCGACCTCGCGCCGCTCGCGGCCAGGCTCGGGGTGTCGACCTCAGGCGACGCCTGGAACTCGCTGTCCACCACGCGCTGGCTGATGCTGTTGACGATCGTGGCCGCGCTGGCACTGGTCTATCTGCAGGGGACGCGACCCTCGCCCGCGCTGCCGGCGACGTTCAGCCTGTTCGTGACCCTGCTCGGCGGGCTCACCGCGCTGGTGCTGATCTATCGCGTGCTGATCAACGTGCCGGGGCCCAACGATGTCGTCACGCGTGACGCCGGCGGGTTCGTCGGGCTCGTGGCAAGCTTCGCGATCGCCTACAGCGGCTACCGCTCGCTCCGGCGGGAGGGGATCGCGCCGCAGGACGCCCCGAAGGACATTCCGACTGTCCACTTCGACGCGGCGGGCGTAGGCACTCCTTCCTAGAATGGGGCGCGATGCTCGATCGCGACCAGGTACTACACGTGGCGCGCCTGGCGCGCTTGGAGCTGAGCGATGCCGAGGTCGAGCGCATGGCCTCGGAGCTGTCGCACGTGCTCGACCACATCGAGAAGATCGGCGAGCTCGACCTCCAGGGCGTGCCACCGACCTCGCACGTCGTTGATGTCACCAATGCACTACGCGAGGACGTGCCGGTGCCTTCGTTTCCCAGGGACGTGATCCTGGCGGCGGCGCCGGAGCCGCTGGAGGGGGGATTCGGCGTTCCCAGCCCGGGTGCGTCGCCGGCGTGAGCGAGATTCTCGAGCTGACGGCCGCCGCCGCGGCCGAGCGCGTGCGCGCGGGCGAGCTGGATCCGCGCGAGCTGTTCGACGCATACCGGGAGCGGGCCGCGGCAGAGGATCTCAACGCGTTCACGTGGGTGGCCGAGGGCCCCCCGGCCAACGGCGATTACTCAAACGCGCCGCTCGGCGGCGTCCCGCTGGCGGTCAAGGACCTGTTCTGCACCGAGGGCGTGCCGAGCCAGGCGGGCTCGAAGATCCTCGAGGGCTACCGTCCGCCGTACACCGCGACCGTGGTCCGGAAGCTCGCCGACGCGGGCGCGCCGCTGCTCGGAAAGACCAACCAGGACGAGTTCGCGATGGGCTCCTCCAACGAGAACTCCGGGTTCGGGCCGGTGCTCAACCCATGGGATCGCACACGCGTTCCTGGCGGCTCCTCGGGCGGGAGCGCGGCGGCGGTGGCCGCCGGCTTGGCCCCGTGGGCGATCGGTACTGACACCGGTGGCTCGATTCGCCAGCCCGCGGCGCTGTGCGGGATCGTCGGCCTCAAGCCCACGTACGGTGCGTGCTCTCGCTACGGGATGATCGCCTTTGCCTCGTCGCTGGACCAGGCGGGCCCGCTGACGCGCAACGTGACCGATGCGGCGCTGCTGTTCTCGCGGATGGTGGGACGTGATCACTGCGACTCGACGTCGCTGGAGTTCCCGGGCGAGTTGACGCTCCCAATCGCGCAGGACCTCAAGGGCATCCGCCTCGGCGTGCCCGAGGAGCTGACCGGCGACACCGGCGGTGTGGAGCCCGGGGTGCGCGAGAACTTCGAGGCCACGCTGAAGTTGGCCGAGGGGCTCGGAGCGAGCATCGAGTCCTGCCAGCTCCCGCATGCCCCGCACGCCCTGTCGGCCTACTACCTGATCGCCCCGGCGGAGGCCTCGGCGAACCTCGCCCGCTACGACGGCGTTCGCTACGGGCTACGCGTCGACGGGGACAAGGACCTGTTGACGATGTACACGCACACGCGGGCGGCCGGCTTCGGTCCCGAGGTAAAGCGCCGGATCATGCTCGGCACGTATGCGCTCTCGAGCGGCTACTACGACGCCTACTACGGGACCGCGCAGAAGGTGCGCACGAAGATCTCAGAGGACTTCCGCACCGCGTTCGAGCGCTTTGACTTCGTCGTCACGCCGACCAGCCCGTGGACGGCCTTCGAGCTCGGCTCCAAAACCGACGATCCGCTGGCTATGTACCTCAACGACTTCTGCACAGTGCCGATGCCGCTCGCCGGGATCCCCGCGATTTCGATCCCGTCGGGCCTGAGCGACGATCTCCCGGTCGGATTCCAGCTGGCAGGCCCGGCGTTCTCCGAGCAGCGCCTGCTCGACGCCGCGTACGCACTCGAGCAGGCGATCGGCTTCGACGGGAGCACCGCGCGCCGATGACCTCCCTGCCGACAGTTGCGGGCGTCGAATACGAGCCGGTGATCGGGCTCGAGATCCACGTCCAGCTCAACACGGTCACCAAGATGTTCTGCGGCTGCGAGCTGTCCTTCGGTGACGAGCCCAACAGCCACTGCTGTGCTGTCTGCCTCGGCCTGCCCGGGGCACTGCCGGTGGTCAACGAGCGCGCGATCCACTTCGGGCTGATGATCGGGCTCGCGTTCGGCTGCGAGATCGCGGAGCGGTCGCTGTTTCACCGCAAGAACTACTTCTATCCCGACTCGCCGAAGGGCTACCAGATCTCCCAGTACGACGTCCCGCTGTGCCGCGGCGGCCAGGTCGGCGACGTGCGCATCCACCGCGTGCACCTCGAGGAGGACGCCGCCAAGCTCAACCACATCGGCGCCAGCGGCCGCATCCACGGAGCGGACCGCAGCTGGGTCGACTTCAACCGCTGTGGGACGCCGCTGGTGGAGATTGTGACCGAGCCCGACCTGCGCTCGTCCGAGCACGCGCGCGATTGGTTGCGGCTGCTCCGTTCGACGTTGCGGGTGCTGGGCGTGTCCGACGTCAACATGGAGGAGGGGTCGCTTCGCTGCGACGCCAACGTCTCGGTCAGGCCGGCCGGCTCCACCGAGCTCGGGACCAAGACCGAGCTGAAGAACATGAACTCCTTCCGGTTCCTCGAGCGCGGCGTGCGGGCCGAGATCGACCGCCAGATCGGGCTGTTGGACGGCGGCGAGCCGGTCGTCCAAGAGACGCTGCACTTCGACCCGACGACCGGCAACCTGACGCCGCTGCGCTCCAAGGAGGAGGCGCACGACTACCGCTACTTCCCCGAGCCCGATCTCGTCCCGCTGCTGGCGACCGCCGCGATGGTCTCGGCTGCGCGGGCTGACCTACCTGAGCTTCCGGCCGATCGCGCGCAGCGCTTCGAGCGCGACCTCGGGCTGAGCGCCGAGAGCGCGCGCCTGCTCGGGTTCCGGACCGAGCTCGGCGACTACTTCGAGCGGGCGCTTGCGGCAGACGGAGACGACCCGGTGACGCTGGCCAACTGGATTCCGCCGCTGATCGAGCGGATCGGCTCAGAGCAGGATCCGGCGGACTCGAAGGTCTCGCCAGAGAGCCTCGCCGCGCTGGCCGCGATGGTCGGCGCGAAGGAGGTCAGCCGCGACGCGGCCAGAGAGGTCCTGACCAAGATGGTTGAGGATGGGGGCGATCCACGCGAGATCGTCGCGCGTGAGGGACTCGGGGCGCTCAGCGGCGAGGACGACGGGCTCGCCAATCTGGTCGATGCAGCGATCGCCTCAGACCCCGACGCCGCCGAGCAGGTCCGCGCGGGCAACCGCCGAGCGATCGGACCGCTGGTCGGCTACGTGATGCGCGAGAGCAAGGGGCGCGCGGACGGCGGCGAGGTCACGCGGCTGATCATGGAGCGCCTACAGGCAGGCTGACGCACAGCGGGCAGAACCCCGCTGACCGACAGATCCGGCTGGATGCTGGACTCAGTCGAGCCGGCGCGAGAGCCGGCGGACGACAAACCCAGCGGCCAGCAGCGTTCCACCGCCGGCGACCAGCAAGACCACGTCGAGTCCCGTGAACGGGAGTGATCCGGTGCTGGTTGATGTCGTGTTCGACACCGACGAGCAAAGCTGCGGGTTGTAGGCCTGGCAGGTGGAGTTGCCCTGCGCGAGCGCTGACGCCGGTAGCGCCAACGCGATCAAAATCGCCCCCAACAATGTGATGCGTCTCATGCGTCCCTTCGGTTGACCTGAATATCCGCACCCCGTGACAGGCCACGGTCTGTCTGTCCCAACACAGGATGGTAGCTGAAGGTTCGGTAGCAAGCACCAGGTTTTGTAGCCCCGACCTGCCTGCAGCAAACCGTGCAATCTTTGTTACCAGGGTAGAGGCTCGGGCGGCCGGACGGAAGATGGACGTTTGTACCGGTTGCCCGGGCCCCACCCCGGGGATCGGAACGGATCTGTCGATCCCGTCCAGATGGGCAAGCCGACTGCCATCATCGCCACGGTCGTGGCCGTGGCCGCCATGCTGGCGCCGAGCGCCGTGGCGCGCGCGAGCAAGCAGAGGCATCACAAGCCGCGGGACGCAGCCCCGCCGGTGCACTGTGATCTGTTCGCGTCGCCGTCCGGCTCCGATTCGTCGGGCGACGGCAGCCTCGGCTCGCCGTTTGCGTCGCTGAACAAGCTCGACGCGGTCCTGCGCCCGGGAGACACGGGCTGCCTGCGCGCCGGCTCCTACGGCAGCACGAGCACCTGGCATCAGTTCGACGCCGACGGCACCGCGCGCGGTCAGATCACGATCACTTCGTATCCAGGCGAGAGCGCGACCGTCCGCGGTTACGTCGACATCGAGGGGTCCTACACGACGCTGTCGCATCTGAGCATCGACGGCTCCAACACGTTCTACAGGCAGGTCCGGGACGGGACCAACTGCCGGGCGCCGGTGTCGCAGCCGCTGGCGATCGGCGGGCACGACGACGTCCTCGAGTACGACAACTACTACCAGGGGGTCGCGCGCCTGCGAGGCAACGGGATCGGGATCGGGTTCTGGGGCGACGCCGACAACACGGTGATCCGCTACTCGAAGATCCACGACGTCGGCCAGTGCGAGGCCTACGACCATCTGATCTACCTGTCGCACGGCAACAACGTCCGGATCTACGACAACTGGCTCTACAACGACGCGCACGGCCGCGGCGTGCAGCTGTATCCGGCACCGACTAACGCCAAGGTGTACGACAACGTGATCGACCACGCCGGCGAGGGCTTCGTGGTCGGAAACGAGCCCGGCTACACGGTCTCGGGCAACCAGATCTTCGACAACATCATCACCAACTCGACCGGCCTGCCCACCCAGAACATTCCCGGCGAGGCGATCCACGACATCTACGGCGGCCGGACCGGCACCGGCAACACGTTCCACGACAACATCCTGTTCAACAATCCCGGCGGTCTCGGGGACCTCACCGCGGTCCGGGCGTACGGCAACGCGACCAGGGATCCCGGCTTCGAGAACGCGGCGCATCACGACTACACGACCCGCCGCGGAGGCCAACTGACGCCCGGCACCCGCTGAATCCGGCATAGTCCGGATTCGAGTGCTACCGCGCCATTCCTACGTAAAGCGCACGATCAGGCTCCTCGCCTGCGTGGCCGTGCTGGCGCTGTGCGCGGTCCCAACGGCGCTCTCGAGCCCGGAGCCGTCGTGGGCGCATTGCGACCTGATCGCATCGCCATCTGGCTCTGACTCCTCGGGCGACGGGAGCCTCGGGTCGCCGTTTGCGTCGGTTGGCAAGCTCGACCGATCCTTGCGGCCGGGACAGACCGGCTGCCTGCAGGCCGGTTCGTACGGGTCCACGGGCTCGCATATCGAGCTGGACAACGACGGCTCTCCGGCGGGTCAGATCACGATCACCTCGTTCCCGGGAGAGACGGCTGTGGTGCAGGGCTGGGTCGACGTAGAGGGCTCGTATACGACGCTGTCGCACCTGAGCATCGACGGCTCCAACACGTTCTACACGCAGGTCCGTTCCGGGACGAGCTGCCCGGCGCCGGTGTCACAGCCGCTGGTGATCGCCGGCCAGAACGACGTGCTCGAGTTCATCGACTACTACCAGTCGGTCGCGAGCCTGCGCGGCAACGGGATCGGGATCGGGTTCTGGGGCGACGCCGACAACACGATCATCCGTTTCTCGAAGATCCACGACGTCGGCCAGTGCGAGGCCTACGACCACCTGATCTACCTGTCGCACGGCAACAACGTGCAGATCTACGACAACTGGCTCT
>DASSGR010000232.1:0-9202 GCA_035693425.1 Solirubrobacteraceae bacterium | reverse complement strand
AGATGACGCTGGTCTCGCGGCGGGCGGCTTCGAGATCGACGGGCTTTGCCAACGCGTGCAGCGCGGGCATCTGCTCGAGCGCAGCCTCGCGCCCGGCGGCCAGGAAACGATCGGCGAGCGCGAAGTCGCGCCACTCGGCGGGGCCGAATCGCGGCGTGATCACGACGTCGGCGAGCGCCGCGTGCCGAGCGCTCGTGTCTAGCTGGCTCAGATCCATCGCCTCGAGCATCGTGTCCAGCGGGCCTCGCCTGCGAGGCTTGGCCGGCTCGGCCTCGGGCTCGTCCGGGACGCCGGGCCAGCGCTCGTGGGTCTCGGTCCCGAGCAGGTTGACGGACACCACGATGTCGGCTCCGTCCTCGATCACAGCCGCCGTCGGCACGGGCACCAGCGCGATCGCGTCGATCATCCGGTGGCCATCGCGCTCCTGAGTGGGGAATACCCCGGCCACCGACAGCGCTGCCAGCAGCGCCTCCCACAGCGGTCCCTGGCGCTGCGCGACGGGGATCCGATCGGTGAGGTCGACGGCCATGATCACCAGCGGGATCGCTGTGTGCGAGAAGAACGCGCCCCTCGTGGCCTCCTTCAGCAGACCGGTCAGCGCCTCAACTCCGGCCGTCCCAACCAATGGCGAGGAGAACAGCTTGCCGGTGTTCTCGGCACTGAAGGCCTCGCGGAAGCGGGTGTCGATCTCGTCGGCGCCGAAGCCCAGCGCCAGCTGCGTGGCCACGAAGCCGCCGATGCTCGAGCCGCCCACGTAGTCGACGGTGTAGCCGGCCTCCTCGAGGGTCTGTAGGAACCCGACGTGCGCATAGCCCTTGGCGCCGCCGGCACCGAGTGCGACCCCGAGCTTGGTGCGCGTCAGGTGCCGCGCTAGCCACGCCAGGTCGGGGTCGGCCAGAGGGAAGCCGTTCTGCCGCGGGCATTCCCGGATGATCAGCTTCGTCGATGCGGGCGACCACGCACGGCTCGCGTCGCGGGCTTGATCGGACACGAGCACCACCTCGAGCCGTCGCCCCTCGGCCTCGGCGGCGATCTGGCCCAGGCGAAACGCCTCCTCCGCAGTCCCGGCGAGCGCGACGACGCGGTCGACCTCGTCGAGCATCACGGCGAGGTTCTCGGGATCGAGATCCCCGGGGATCAGCACGGTGGCGTTCTCGGTGACGGCCTCGTCGGATGCGGTCAGCGCGCCCGCGAACGACAGCGACCGGTCGAGCACCTTGACCGGACGCGGGCTTGCCGTCCTGGCCGTCGATACCAGCCAGTTGATCGCGCCGCTGAGCGACGGGCCGGCGCAGATCCCGATCTCCTCTCCGCGCTGGTTCGCGGTGCTACGCGCAGTCGCGCTGAACACGCTGGCGCTACGGCCGCTGGCCCGGAACAGGCGCTCGCGCTGGGTGTTGATCACGTTGATCAGGATCTGCGGGAAGTGACGTGCAAGGTCGATCAGCGCCTCGGCGTCAAGCTCGAGCGTGTTCGTCACCGTGCTCGCCACGACCGTCGCCGTTCGCTCCGCGCCGGTGATCGCGTCCTGCGCGCCGATCACGTCGCCTTTTCGCATCCGCAGCTCGATCTCGCCGCCCCCGACGGTCGTGCCCGCCGTCCAGCGGACCAGTCCGCCCGTGATCACCCAGATCCGGTCGCTCTGCGTGCCCGCCTCGCATAACTGCTCGCCCGGCTCAAAGCGCCGCTCGCGCATGCGGCCCGCGATCACGTCGAGCTCCTCGCTATCGAGTCCCGCGAACAGCGGGCTTCGGCCAAGCGTGGCGTCGTGCGACATCAGGGTCGCGCTCCGGTCATGGGCGCAGCGTATGGGGCGCGCGGCGCGGGCGTCAAGAAGTCATGCCGCGTCCGGGGCAGCCGGGGTGTAACCCGGCTCCTCCTCCTGCGTGGCGGCCACGTGAGCAGTGAGCTCCATCATCTTGGCCGGCGGATCGGGCACCGCGATCGTGGAGGTGACCTTGAGCTGCGAGTCGACGTGGATCAGCTCTCCGGACTCCATCAGTCTCCACGTGGGGTTGGAGTCCATTCGCTGCGATGCGATAACGGTCGCCGGCAGGATCGCGAGCTCGCCGGAGAACACCCGGGTGATCCCGGCGTTGCTGCGCTTGTCGAACATCGCGCCGTCGTCGAACCCCGCCAGCGAGCGCTCGAGCACCCACAATGGGTTCGTGTCGGGATAGCGCAGCGCCCAGATGTCGGTCGGAGTCGTGAGCAGCATGTTGAGCGAGTAGAGCTCGATCTCGGCCGCCAGCTCTGTGGCCGCTGCGGTGATCCCGGCGCCGATGTCGCCGCCGGCCTCCTCGATCCGTTTGGTCATCAACGTGAAGTACAGCTCGGAGTCAGTCTCGCCCTGCAGCAGCTCCGCGTGACTGCCGAGCCGGCTCCGCAGATCGTCGAGGTCTGCGAGAACCCCGTTGTGGGCGAACACCCGACCGTGCTGCTCGAACGGATGCGTGTTCTCGAGCGTCGGCTGGGCAGCGGTGGCGTGCCGGATGTGGGCCAAAAACGTGGTCGAGCGAACCTCGCGGGCGTCGGCGATAAACGTCTGGCTGCGGTTCGCTGACACGGGCTTTCGGTAGACCAGCGGCGCCCCGTCGAGCTCGAACGTCCCGAGGCCCACGCCGTCGGGCTGGCTCTCTGACTGCTGGAGCAGGCTGGTGGGTGCGTCGAGCAGCCAGAACGTCGCCTGGACCGCCCGTGTCCCACCGCTCATCCCGAAAAGCCGGCACATAGTCCGGTAATCCTATTGGCGGAGGTGACGGTCAGGTCTATCGGCTGTGGGCGCGATGCTTCCACGCCGACGCCGCCGGCCGGTACTGCGCCGCGGTCTCCCGGACCAGGGCGGCCAGCACGCCCGGCATACCTCCGCGCGCGTACGCCGCACGCTGGCGCATGGCGCCGTTTCCCTCGACCAAAAGACGTTCGACCTCTTCGAGCGCGTCCTCGGATCCAAGCTCGCGGGCGTGGGGACGCGCCAGGTTGATCGCGGTACGTGCGACCTCGGGCACGGGTCGAATCCTGCCGTCGTACCAGATGGTCGCGCCGAGGCCGTCGCGCGCGGCACGGAAGCTCGATTCCATGAGTACCTCGCGGCGCTCCCAGGGACCGTGCTCCTCGGCCGCCCTTCGCGCGAGCGCCTGAACCAGAGCGACCAATCCGGTGACGCTGCGCAGCGACGACTGGGCGTCCATGGCGCGGACCTCGATCGTTCCGAGCACCGGATGTGGGCGCACGTCCCACCACAGATACGTGTAATCGGGCAGCTCGCCAGCCGTCGCAAGCGCATCGACGCTCTCCGCGTACTCGTCGAAGGAATCGAACGCCATCGGGATCTCGGACCGCGGCAGGGCACGGAACACCTGAGCCCGGGCGGTGGCAAGGCCCGAATCGCGGCCGTGCCAGAACGGCGAGTTGGCAGCGAGCGCCTGCAGGAGGGGGAGGTACTCGCGCACGCCGTTGAACGCGCGGATCGCGGCTTCCTCGTCCGGCATGCCGACGTGGACATGCAGCGCGCACGTCGGGGTGCGGGCCTGCAGGCCCCGCATTTCGTCAGCGATCAGTCGGTAGCGAGGCGCCGGATACGGGGTTACGTCGCCGAACGCGCCGGTCGGGTGCAGACCGGCCCCGATCGTCGTCCCGCCGACCGCGCGAGCGCCGGCCCGCAGCGCATTCAGTGACGTGACCGCCTCGGCAGGGTCCGAGCAGATCGGAGAGCAAAGCTCGATCATCGCCGCGTAGTAGTCAGGGTGGACCCCGCCGTCGCCCTCCGCGACGGACATTCGGCCGAGGATGTCGACGGCGCCGTGGTCGAGTGCGTGCGTGGCCCGGTCGACGAGCAGCAGCTCCTCTTCGACCCCCAGCGAAAAGTCGGACGAGAGCCCGAAGTTGACGGACGGGATCGCTGCGCCCATCAGGTCACCACGCCCCGCTGCATGTGCATGTCAAGTTCATCCGCCTCCCGCGAGCGCGAGTCGGCAGAAAGCCAGATGCGCCAGATTGCCCCAATAACATCTCTGATGCTATCCGGCTAGGCAAATCCCAGTTCAAGACCCGGTAACGAGTGAGCCCTATCCGTCGCCTTTCGTCGCCTGTAGACTGCCCGCGCCATGGGCGTAGGTACGGCGAGATCGGCATCGGGAAGCGTGCCGATCGTCACAGGGAAGCGGATGATGGTGTTCTCCGGTCGGGCCAACCCGGAGCTGGCCGGCCAGATCGCCGCCAAGCTCGGGCTCGAGCTCGGCCACGTCACGCTGAAGACGTTTTCCGCCGGGGAGGTGTACTGCCGCTACGAGGAGTCGATCCGCGGAGCCGACGTGTTCATCGTGCAGCCGACGTGCTCGAACCCCGAGACTGGGATCACCGCCAACGACGCGCTGATGGAGCTCCTGTGCATGATCGATGCCGCGGTCGGCGCATCCGCGCACCGAGTGACCGCGGTTATGCCCTGGTTCGCCTACTCGCGCCAGGACAAGAAGTCCGCGCTGCGCGAGCCGATCAGCGCGCGTCTGGTTGCGCACGTCCTCGAGGCCGCGGGCGTCGACCGTGTGTTGACCGTCGACCTACACGCCGGCCAGGTCCAGGGTTTCTTCTCAAAGCCCGTCGACCACATGACCGCGATGTTCGTGCTGGCCGAATACTTCGCCGCGCTCGAGCTCGACGACCTGGTGATCGTCTCGCCGGACGTGGGCCGCGTGAAGCTCAACCACAAGTTCGCCGAGACGATCGGCGCCGACTTGGCGCTGATGACCAAGGAGCGTCCCGCGCAGCAGGTCGCCGAGGTCGGCTACATAATCGGCGACGTCCGGGGCAAGACGGCGGTTCTGGTCGACGACATCATCGACACCGCCGGCACGCTGCGGGCCGCGGCCCAGACAGTGCTCGACGAGGGTGCCGCGCGCGTGTTTGCCGCCTGCACGCACCCGGTGTTCTCCGGTCCTGCGTTCGACAGGCTCGCTGATGCCGGCTTCGAGCAGGTCGTCTGCACCGACACGATCCCCCTTCGCTCCGGAGCCCCGGACAACATCGTCGTGCTGTCGTGCGCCGACCTGCTTGCCGACACGATCAAGCAGATCTTCACCGGCGGCTCGGTCAGCGCGGTGTTCGGCGGCGAGAACCAGCTTTTCTGACGTATCTGACGACTTCGGAAACGATGCGAGCCGGCCCGGCCGGGCGGGTTGCAATTGCCTATCGGCTTGGGCATGATGCTCATGGGAGTACAGCGACTAGGGGGTTGTCAGCGGGGCTCAGATACTCAGCGTAGGCGGCTGGCGTTTCCTTTCAAAACGCCGAGCGCATCGCCCCGTGCGCATCGGGGTGGGCCGTTGCGACGCGCAGTTCTCCCTTGGCACCAGCGGCACCAACTTGTGATCTAGAACGAAACCGAGGAGAAGCTAATGGGAGATGACCGATCTGCGTCGATGCTGGAGCTCAAGGCGATTGACGCGCCGCATGGGCACTACGACGTGGCCATCCTCGGCGGCGGCCTCGCGGGGCTGACGATCGCGATTCAGCTCAAGCGCGAGCGGCCCGAGACCCGCGTGCTGGTCACCGACAAGCGCACGGAGCCCGCACCGGAGGCTGCCTTTAAGGTCGGCGAGTCGAGCGTCGAGATCGGCGCCTACTACTACCGCGAAGTGATCGGCATGCGCGACCACCTGGAGAAGTTCCAGCAGCGCAAGCTGGGCCTGCGGTTCTACATGCCGGCCGGCGACAACTCGGACATCACCAAGCGCGTGGAGTTCTGCACGCCCGGCCACCTCGACGCGTTCACCCACCAGATCGACCGCGGGCGGTTCGAGAACGAGCTGTTCCGACGCGCCCGCAAGGCCGGCGCCGACGCGTTCCGCGGCTGGCGCGTCCAGGACGTGGAGCTCGGCACCGACAAGCACACCGTCCACATGTCCCAGGAGGAAGAGACCTGCTCGGTCACGGCGCACTGGGTCGTGGACGCCAGCGGCCGCGCCAACATCCTGCGGCGCAAGCTCGGGGTTGGCGAAGGCGTCGACACCGGGCACCACTGCAACGCGGCATGGATCCGGCTGGCGGGCGGGCTGGACTTCGAGGACTGGACCGACGACGAGGAGTGGCTGGGGCGGATGCCGGAGAAGGGTCTGCGGATCCACTCGACCAGCCACCTGATCCAGCCCGGCTACTGGCTGTGGCTGATCCAGCTCGCGTCCGGCCCGATCAGCATCGGCGTCTGCGCGGACCCGCGCTTCCACCCGTGGGAGGAGATCTCAAGCTTCGACGCGTGGATGGAGTGGCTCAAGCGAAACGAGCCACAGCTGCACGCCGAGCTCGATGGACGACGCGAGGACGTCATGGACTTCCTGCGCGTCCAGGACTATTCGTATGGGTCCACGCGATTCTTCTCGGCCGACCGGTGGACGCTCGTCGGCGAGGCGGGCGCGTTCCTCGACGCTCTGTACTCGCCGGGCTCGGACTTCATCGGGTTCTCGAACACGTTCAGCTGCGAGCTGATCGAGCGCGAGCTCGACGGCGAGGACATCACCGAGCTGGCCGACTTCTACAACGACTTCTACCTGAACCTGTTCAACACCACGGCTCACCTGTACCGCGACAACTTCCAGCTGTTCGGCAACCCGCAGGTGATGGTCGCGAAGTTCGTTTTCGATAGTTCGACGTACTTCAGCGGCATCGGCAACGCGTGGTGCCACGACAAGATGCGCAAGCCAGAAGACATCGAGAGGCTCGGCGAGATCCTCCACGACGCGATCCAGCTGCTGCCGGTGATGCAGCAGCTGTTCAGGGACTGGAACGCGATCGAGCAGACTCCGTTCGAGGGCGTGTCGGTACTGCCCAAGCAGCTCAAGCCCTACATCCAGGCGCAGGCCGACATGGCCCGGCCCGCGGACGACGAGGAGGTCTTCGAGAACTCGCGCAAGAACGTTGAATACCTCAAGGCTCTCGCGGTCTGGATCTTCCACAGGGCCGCCCGGAATCTCCCCGAGCAGCCGGACGAGAACAGGGGGATCAATCCCCTGGCGATCAGCCTGCATCCCGAGCGCTGGGAGGCCGATGGCCTGTACTCGGATGACGGGATCAGCTACGTCCAGGCACTCGAGATGCTGCCTGGAATCGAGGAGATGGATCTGGAGGCGCGTGGGGCTGTGGTCGCCGCCTGAGCGGCGCTCGCACGCCCGACCCACGACCGAATGCAATCAAGCGAATTTCTGAAGATGGGAAAAGGAGAGCAAGGTGGCCAACCAGCAGCCGGCTGAAAGCTACGACGTCGCAATTCTCGGGGGCGGCCTCGCCGGGCTCAGCCTGGGGCTGCAGCTCAAGCACGCACGACCGGAGACGAGCATCTTCATGGCCGAGAAGCGCAAGGGCGCGGCGCCCGAAGCGGCATTCAAGGTCGGGGAGTCGACCGTCGAGGTATCGGCGCACTACTTCGCGGACGTGCTCGGGCTCAAGGAGCATCTCGACACCGATCAGATTCACAAGTTCGGGTTGCGCTGGTGGTTCCCGGCCGGCGACAACACCGAGATCGCCGAGCGCATCGAGCGCGGCATCAACAAGCCGCTCGACCATCCCAGCTATCAGCTCGACCGCGGTCGCTTCGAGAACTATCTGGCCGAGAAGGTGCTCGAGGCCGGCGTCGACCGGTTCGGTGACTGCCGCGTGCAGGACGTGGAGATCGGCGACCCGCACGTGGTCACCGTCACCCTCGCGGGCGAGGAGCGCAAGGTCAAGGCACGGTGGGTGGTGGACGCCGCTGGGCGCGCGTTCATCCTCAAGCGCAAGCTCGACCTGCTCGAGGACAACGGCCACGAGGTCAACTCGGCATGGTTCCGCCTGGCCGGGGGCATCAACATCGAGGACTGGGCCGACCCCGACGACGAGGAGTTCTTCGGGCGCATGTCCGAGCGCGGCCTGCGCCAGTGGAGCACCAACCACCTTTGCGGGAAGGGCTACTGGGTGTGGATGATCCCGCTGTCGTCCGGCGCGATCTCGGTCGGCATCGTGGCCGACCCGCGCTTCCACCCCTACGAGGAGATGAAGACGCTCGACGACGCGCTGGCCTGGATTCGCCGTTACGAGCCGCAGCTTGCCGACTCGGTCGACGGTCGCATGGACCAGATCGAGGACTTCCTGAAGGTGTCGGACTTCTCCTACGGCTGCAAGCAGGAGTACGACGGCGCCGCGCGGTGGGCGCTGGTCGGCGAGGCGGGCCCGTTCCTGGACCCGTTCTACTCGCCGGGATCTGACTTCATCGCGATCTCCAACACGCTGACCACCGACCTGGTCACGCGCGAGCTCGACGGCGAGGACGTGACCGAGCGCGCCAAGGCCCACAACGACCTCTACCTGAGCACCTACAAGCTCAACCTCACCCAGTACGAGGGGCAGTACGAGTTCTGGCAGAACTCGCTCGTGATGACCGTGAAGATCTGTGCCAACAACATCCTCTACTGGGGCACCGAGGGCCTGCTGTTCTTCCACGACAAGTACACCGATGTGGACTTCATGGCGGCGGTGCGTCCGGACCTCGAGCGGATCTGGGGGATCACCCGGGCGCTCGAGATGATGTATCGGGAGTGGAATGTGCTCGAGGACCGCGAGTGGCGGCGCGCGATCGTGCCGACGCAGGCGTTCCCCGGGATGTTCCAGCGCCACGTGGAGATGGCGGGCGGCTTCGACGATGACACGGTGAAGGCAAAGCTCGCCGCGACGGCCGACATGATGGAGGCGTTTGCGGTGTTCGCCTTCCACCGGGCCGCACAGAACCTGGGCGACGCCGCGCCCGGCGAGGACGAGAAGATCAACCCCTACAAGATCAGTCTCGACCCCGATCGCTGGGAGGCCGACGGCCTGCTCGACCCCAAGGGGATGTCGCTGGCTGAGGCGCGACAGACCGATGCGTCGGGCCTGGCGAACCTGTTCATCGAGGCGGTAGCCCAGCCGGCGTAATCGACGTCAGCGCCTTTACGAAGTCCTCGAGCTGGTCCGTGCGCCAGCACTCGAACGCCATGCAGTGCTTCTCATAGGCGGCGATCACCGAGTCGCCGTAGTTCCAGTACAGCCGCGGCTCGGGGTTGAGCCAGAACGTGCGACCCGCCCTGGCGGTGATCGCAGCGAACACGTCGTCGCGGGGCGGCCGCCCGTTGGTGCGCGCGTCGCCGAGCACGATCACGGTCGCGCGCGGGTGTAGCTCGTCCTCGATCAGCGCCAGGAACTC
>DASSGR010000231.1:0-2109 GCA_035693425.1 Solirubrobacteraceae bacterium | reverse complement strand
TGGGCCGGGCTGATCCTGCTCGTCTTCCTCGGAAGGAGGGAGTTGCTGTGCTGCACGTTGGGTTGGATCTGAGCCGCAGGCGGGTCGACGTGTGCTTGATCTCGAGCGAGGGAGAGCTGGTCGGGCAGTTCCGCGCGCCGGCGGACCGCGACGGCCTGTACGGGCTGAGCCGGCGGGTCGCGGTGTATGACGAGCCGGTGCGCGGGGTGGTGGAGTCGATGAACGGCGCTCGGTTCGTGCACGACGAGCTGGTCCGCTACGGGTGGGAGGTGCTGGTCGCCGACGCGCAGCGGGTCAAGGGGCTGGCGCCGTTGGCGTGCAAGACCGACAAGCTGGCATGAGCCTGTGGCCCACCGGGGGGCGATGAAATGCTTGGCGGTGGTCCGTCGGGCGCGGTCACCGTGTCGAGAGTGGAGCGTTGTTGAACCCCGTGACAAGTTTGGTGCTGGGCCGCGGGACCTCGGATTGTCGCTACGAGCACGAACCCCAGATTCGGTTTTCACCAGGTCCCTCCCCGGCGGGTCGGTCATCGTCATCGTCGGGAAGGGGACAGCAGTGGATCAGATCCATGATCGGGTGGCCGGGCTGGATGTCCATCGCGACAACGTTGTCGCGTGCGTCCGTCGGCTAGGTCCGAGGGGCGGCGTGGTTCGCGAGAAGGAACGGTTCGTGACCACGACGGCAGGGCTCAAGGTGCTGGAGGTGTGGCTGGCGGATCGGCAGGTGGAGCTGGTGGCAATGGAGGCCACGGGCGTGTATTGGAAGCCGGTGCTGTATGCGTTGGAGTCCCGGTTCACGGTGTGGCTGTGCAACGCGCGGCACGTCAAGAAGGTTCCCGGCCGCAAGACCGATTTGTCGGATGCGGAGTGGCTGGCTGACGTGGCGGCGCATGGGATGGTTCGCCCGAGCTTCGTGCCGCCGCTGCCGATCCGTGAGCTGCGGGAGCTGACGCGGTATCGCAAGACCCAGATCGAGGTCCGGGCGGCTGAGAAGCAGCGTCTGGAGAAGGTCCTCCAAGACGCCGGGATCAAGCTCACGTCGGTTGCCTCGAGGGTCCTGACCCAGTCGGGTCGCTCGATGATCGAGGCGCTCGCCGACGGCGAGCAGGATCCGACCAGGCTCGCCGAGCTCGCGAAAGGCAAGATGCGACCAAAGATCCCAGCGCTGACCGAGGCGCTGACCGGCCACTTCGGCTCCCACCACGCCGTCGCCTGCCGTCGCATCCTCGCTCATATCGACTTCCTCAACGAGACGATCACGGCTTTGACCGAACAGATCGATGCTCGCACCACGGCGTTCGAAGCGGTGTACACGTCGCTGCTACCCGTTCCCGGCTTCGATCGCCTCACGATCGACGTGATCGTCGCCGAAACCGGTGCCGACATGACCCGGTTCCCGACCGCCGGCGACCTCGCCTCCTGGGCCGGCGTGTGCCCGGGCAGCCACGAATCGGCGGGCAAGCGCCGCAACGTCAGCACCATCCCCGGCAACCAATGGCTACGACCCGCGTTGATCGAGTCCGCTCGGGCCGCCGTGCGAACCAAGGGGAGCTACTTCGGCGCGCAATACCGTCGGATCGCCCGCCGCCGCGGACCCAACAAAGCGGCTGTCGCCGTCGCGCACTCGCTGATCGAGCTGGTGTGGCATCTACTGAGCACCGGCGAGGCCTTCACCGACCTCGGCGACGACTACTTCACGACGCGGCAGGACCCCGAACGACAAGCACGCCGTCTCCTCGCCCAGCTCAAAGACCTCGGCTACACCGTCACCCTCCAGCCAACCCCGACCATCCCCGCATAGCCGCCAGCAAACCAGGGCTAATCCACACTCGGCGTCGCCCGAGCCAATCCCGCCCGCCCATCTTCCAACGGTCCTCGCCACCCGGCGGCGCATTTCACCCCAGGTCGACGCCCGCGTGCTCGCGGAGCTGTCGTTCCGGGATCTGGTGCCGGCGATCTGGCTGCCCACGCCCGAGCTCCGCCAAGAGCGTGAGCGCTCGCGGTGGCGGCTGCACCTGGTCAAGCACCGCTCGATCCTCAAGAACCGGGTGCACGCGTCGCTGATCGCGTTCGGCCATCAGGTCCCGATGGCGGACCTGTTCGGAGCCGG
>DASSGR010000230.1:0-8321 GCA_035693425.1 Solirubrobacteraceae bacterium | reverse complement strand
GCCGCATTCGGAGACGTAGCGCCAGCGGGTACGATCGAGGCGATGGCGGTGAAGGCATGCCTGAACGGCGGCCGGACGCGCGACGAGCACCCCGCGGTGCCGCTGACTGCAGCCGAACTGGCCGCGGACGCGGGCGAGGTTCGGGCCGCCGGTGCATTCGCGGTGCACGTGCACCCGCGTGACTCCGGCGGTGTGCAGACATTGAGCGCCCGCGCGTGCGACGCGGCTGTCGTCGCGATCAGAGCCGCGGTTCCCGGCGTGCCGGTGGGACTCTCCACCGCCGAGCAGATCGACCCTGACCCGTTCGCGCGTGCCGCTGCGATCAGGACGTGGCGGCAGCGGCCCGACTTCGTCTCGGTCAACTTTTCCGAGCTCGGCTGGGCTGGGATCGTGCGCGGCGCGTTGCACGCCGGCATCGGGGTCGAGGCGGGGCTTTCGACTCCGGCTGATGCCGAGCAGCTGGCGCGTAGTCCGTTTGCCCACCAGCTGACCCGGGCGCTCGTCGAGGTCGACGGTGGGGCCGAGGACGCGCGCGCGGTCGCGCGGCTGATTCCGGCGGGCATCCCGCAGGTCTGGCACGGCTTCGGGCCGCGGACGTGGGAGGTGATCGCGGCCGGCGCGGCCGCCGGTGTCGACGTCCGCATCGGCCTCGAGGACGTGCTCGTGCTGCCCGACGGTCGCGTCGCCGCGGGCAACGCCGAGCTGGTCGCAGCTGCCGTGGAGCTGGTCGGCAATTAGCATCGCCACCATGGACTCCGGTCTCGGCGGCTGACCGATGGGGCATGTCGTGGTTTCTCGCCTCGCTTACGCCCACCCGGGCGGCGAGCTGTTGTTCTGCGACGTGTCGTTTCGCGTGTCGGAGGGCCGGCATGTCGGCCTTGTCGGGGCCAACGGTGTGGGCAAGAGCACGTTGTTCCGGGTGCTCGCGGGCGCGCTGAGCGCTGACGAGGGCGACGTCTCGGTCGGCGGGATTGTCGGCTACATGTCGCAGGACATCGGCGTCGCAGATGAGAGGCGGACGGTGCGAGAGCTGTTGCTGTCGCTGGCGCCGCTGGCGGTTCGGTTGGCGGGCGAGCGGATGCTTCGCCATGAATCCCAGCTTGCGGCGGGCGACGTGGATGCCGGCATGAAGCTCGGCTCGGCGATCGCGGACTGGTCGGTGCTTGGCGGCTATGAACTTGAGGGGCAGTGGGACGCTGCTTGTCGGCGGATTGTGGGTGTTGGGTTTGACGAGCTGGCCGACCGCCCGGCCGTGACTCTTTCTGGCGGCGAGCGAAAGCAACTGGTCCTCGACGTGCTGTTTCGCTCGGACGCCGATGTGCTGCTGCTCGACGAGCCGGACAACTTCCTCGACGTCCCGGCGAAGCTCGCGCTCGAGCGCCAGATCCGCGAGTCGAAGAAGACGGTGCTGATGATCTCCCACGACCGTGAGGTCCTGTCGGGAGCGGTCGACTCGATCCTGACGCTCGAGGGCAACGGCGCCTGGATGCATGGCGGTCCGTACCCGACATATCCCCGCGCGCGCGAGGAGCGGCAACGCCGGCTGGGCGATGCGGTGAAGCGCTGGCGCGATGAGGAGCGGCGACTGTTCACGTTGATGAAGACGTTCAAGGAGCGCGCCAAGTACTCCAGCGACTGGGCGAAGAAGGCCGATGCCGCCGAGACGCGGTGGCGCCGGTTCCGTGACACCGGGCCGCCGCCGGCGCCCGTCGCCGACGTGCCAATCGTTGTGCGGATGCGCGGCGGCGATTCGGCGCGTCGGGTGCTGGATCTGCGCTCGCTCGGTCTCGCCGATCTGGTGTCGCCGTTCTCGGACGAGGTCCACTTCGGCGAGCGGGTCGGAGTGCTCGGTCCCAACGGATCGGGCAAGAGCGAGCTGATGCGCGTGCTGGCCGGTGAACGGGACGCCGACCAGGGCGAGCTGGTCGTCGGCCCGCGCGTCTCGGCCGGCTTCTTCACGCAGCTGCAGACACGGGCCGACCTCGCCGGCCGGGTGGTGATCGAGGTTGTGCTCGAGCGGGTCCGCAGCGGAGGGGTGCAAGCCGCGATGGGCGCGCTGGCCCGCTACGGGCTGGCCGAGGCCGCGCGGCGCTCCTACGACGTGCTGAGCGGCGGCGAGAAGGCCAGGCTCGAGGTGCTCGTGCTCGAGCTCGAGGGACACAACCTGCTGCTGCTCGACGAGCCGACCGACAACCTCGACATCGACTCCTCCGACGCGCTCGAACAAGCGCTGAGCACATTCGAGGGAACCGTCGTGGCGGTGTCACATGACCGCGCGTTCCTGCGCACGATGGACCGCTTCCTGATGGTGCTGCACGACGGGACGGTTCTGGCGCTGCCTGACTACGGGTCGGCGCTCGAGGCGCTGATCGATCCTGCGCACGCCGCCGACGTGCGACTGGCAAAGCCGCTCTAGCGGAGCCGTCTTGTCGGTCGAAAGGTTGGCGCTTGCATGAGCGCAGCGATGAGATGCGACGTCGCCAGTGCAGCGAGCACCATGAACACGTCGACGGTCCGGTTCATGCTCGTAGGGATGAGGAAGCTCAGCGGCTCGGGGGTAGTCGTGTACAGCCAGAGCAAGGACACGACGATCAGGACGAACGAGGTCAGGTAGAAGCAGGCTGGGCGACGGGCGTTGCCCGTGATCAGGCTGACGGCGCAGGCGACGAGGAAGACGGCGGCGAGCCAGCCGAACTCGTTGAGGGTGTGAGTCAGCATGGCCGTTGTGGCCAGGTGGAGTTCGTGTGTGCGCCCAAGGATGAAGGCTGGGCTGAGAGCGTGCGGGAGTGGTGGCTCGACCGCGTCGGTCAGATGATGTGATCTTGTCCAGAGTCGCCACGGCAGCACGAGAACCGTGATGTAAAGCGTGGCGCCTAGGAGCGGGAGGACGCGTTCGCGCAGCCAGCCCGGCCGTGATCTACCGCGCGCGCCAACGATGACGACGAACGCGGCCGCTATGACGACGAGCACCGCGGCGGTCAGGTCCTCGTCTTTGCCGTTGGCGGCCGCAGCGAGCAGTACTGCGGCTAGCCCGAGGTGTCCGACATCAGCGCCGTCGAGCCACAGCGCCATCGAAAGCGCGCCCAACCCCAATAGCATGGCCGCCGTGACGTCGGCGTAGCCCATGGAGACGTTCAATACCACGGCTGGCGTGAGCGCGAGCAAAGCCAGCGCGGCCAGCCACAAAGGCCTGTCGGTGGCGAACCGAACGCTTCTGGCAACCAGATACGCCGCGGTCCAGATCCCGGCGCAGAGGACGAGCCACAGCTCGGTGTGGAACAGGCGCAGCTGGGCCGAGCCCATCCACTGAAACAGGATCGCTTCGAGGCCAGGCTGAAACAGCGGGTAGATCGGATGGCCTCCGGCCTGTCCCTGGTTCTGGAAGATCGCCGGCTGGAGATGGTGGTAGTAGGTGAGCGTGAGTCCCTTCAGCGACCAGATGCGCGCGTCGTCGCCAGCCGTCGGCAGCCGCGAGAGCGCCCAGCCGCCAACGGCCAGGTAAACCAACGCGACCGCGGCCGCGGCGCGACGAGACCACCTGGCGGCTGGCGACCGGGCTCGTGTCGCCGCGGAATCGGGCGAGCCGGCAGACCTGTCCGGCCACCACGGCGCGGCCGCGAGCGCGCACGCCACGCAAACCAGCACAGTCACCAACGGATCAAGTGGTAACCCAACCACCAGCAGGACGATCTGGATCGGGATCACCATGCTTAGGCCGGTCAACGCGGCGGGCCCAAGCGCGCACAGCACTGCGACCGGTGAGAGGCGCACCGGGAGGAGCCGAAAAGCTCGTAGCAGCGATAGCCCGGTCCCGATGAACAGAACGTGGAGAAAAATGAACCCGAGGACCGGTCTCATCGCTGACTGTTCCGCGCCAGCACGTATCCCGGTGCGAACACCTTGGCGGCGTGGTCGACATCGTCGATGCTTGCTTGTGTCGCGGGTGGAACGCCCGCCGCGATCGTCCAAGCCGCACGATCGGCGCCGCTGGCCGGCAGCGCGGGTAACAGCACCACCGTGACACACCACAGGTCGGGCGGCCCGCTGTAGGGATCCACGCCGTACAGCGCGCGCGGCGGGAGCCTGGCCTTGACCCAGTCAAGGAACGTAATGCGCTCGGGGACCAGCCGCTGGCCGATCGGGGACTCCGTCAAGCAATGCTCGAGCCCGGCACGCGCTCCGACAGCGTGCCGACTAGCTTGGTGAAGCGTCGAGGCGGTGCTGCGTGCGTGGAGCAACAGCGACACGCACAACAAGCCCGCCAAGCCGATCGCCGCGAGCGACGGCCACGGTAGCCGGCGCCCGCCGCCACGCTTCTGCCCCACGACCAGCAGGCCGACGACGGCGATCGCCCCGGCAATCTCGCCAGCCAGCTTCCCCAGCTCATGGATCAAGTCAGCACCACCCGTCACTCCAACAACAACAAACCGTTTCCGGACCGTAACGTGACCCGATGCCGGAGGTTGCGGCGCGGCTTGCGCGTCGTCGTTGGAGGCCGACGCATCGGCGGCTGAACCGTAGATACTTCAACGTCGTCTGGGAACGTCTGCCTAGACCGAATGTCAAGCCGAAATCGAGGGGTGGAGATGCTAAGCAGCAGCCGGGGTGCGCGCGGAGGGCGATTCTGGATCGGGCTCGTCGTGCTGGCGCTGGTGTGCGCGGTCACGGTCCCTGCGGACGCCGCGAAGCATCGGAGACCGGCGCTATCGATCTCGGTCCTCTCGGGCCGGGCGGACCTGGTCAGCGGCGGGTCGGCGCTGGTGGCGATCAACCTGTCCCGGTCTGACCGGAGACACGTCAAGGTCACGCTTGGTCGCAGGAATGTTACGAGGGCTTTCGCGACTCGCGGGGACGGCTCCTTCGAGGGCCTCGTGACCGGGCTCAAGCTGGGACGCAACACCTTGCAGGCGACCCTGCCGAGCGGTTGGGCGGCGCGGATCACGCTGCTAAATCATCCGATCGGCGGGCCGGTGTTCTCCGGCCCTCAGCTCAAGCCGTGGGCCTGCCAGCAAGGGGCACGCGATCAGCAGTGCGATCAACCGCCGAGCTTCAGCTACGTGTACCAGTCGACCAATCCGGCCAAGCAGGGGTTCCAGCCATACGACCCGTCGAATCCGGCCTCCGACGTGGCGAGCACGACGACCGATCAGGGCGTGACGGTGCCGTTCATCGTGCGCGTTGAGACCGGGTACATGGATCGCGACCAGTACCAGATCTCGGCCCTCTACCAGCCTGGCAAGCCGTGGAGCGCGGTCGCGCCTCAGCGTCAGTTCGATCACAAGCTGCTGATCCTCCACGGGGCGTCTTGCGGAGTCGATTACCAGACCGGGACGGCCCCGAGGACGACTGGTGACAACGCCGGCGACTATGCGCTGGGCAAGGGGTTCATCACGATGTCAACCGCGCTGGATAACACCGGTCACAACTGCAACCTACCGCTGGAGGCCGAGTCGCTGGTGATGGCCAAGGAGCACGTCATCACCTCCTACGGGACGATCCGGTACACGATCGGCACCGGGTGTTCGGGCGGCTCGCTGGCCCAGCAGTGGATCGCGAACGCCTACCCGGGCGTTTACCAGGGACTACTGCCGACGTGCTCGTTCCCCGATGCGTGGAGCACGGCGACGCAGTTTTTGGACTACCACCTGCTGCTGTCCTACTTCACGAACATCTCGAAGTGGGGGACCGGCGTGGCGTGGACCCCAATCCAGATGGGAGACGTCCTCGGCGGACCTGACGGCGTCCAGAACGCCGAGGTCTCAGATGCAGCGCAGTTCCACGTCGCGGTCCCAACCGACGCGTGCGCGGGCACGACCGATGCCACCCGCTACAACCCAGCGACGAACCCAGGTGGCGTGCGCTGTGCGATCCAGGACGCGGCGATCAATGTGTTTGGGCCGGAACCGAAGGCGCTGTGGTCCGCGAACGAGAAGAAGCTAGGCCGCGGCTTCGTGCGGCCACCGATCGACAACGTCGGCGTGCAGTATGGGCTCGCGGCGCTGGAGAATGGCGAGATCACCCCCGCCGACTTCGTCGACCTGAATGCCAAGATCGGCGGGCTGGACATCGACGCCAACCCAATCGCGGCTCGCGACAACAGTGGCGGCTCGCCATCGCTGGCCAGGGCCTATCGCAGCGGAATGATCAACGAGGCCAACAACCTCAACCAAACCGCGATCATCGACTGCCGTGGGCCCAACCCGGGGCTTTTCCACGACACGTATCGCGCCTTTGCGGTCCGCGCTCGCCTGGACCGCGAGCACGGCACGCACGCTAACCAGCTGATCTGGGAAGGCCCCGTCCCGCTGACCGCCGACAGGAACTGCGAGCTGAACAGCTTCATCGCGATGGACCAGTGGCTCACCGCGGTCGAGCGGGACCACAGCCGCAAGTCGGTGGCGCGGAAGATCATCCGTGACAAGCCCTCGCGTCTCAGCGACGAGTGCTGGGACGGTAGCGGGCAAAAGCTCTCCAACAGCCTTTGTCCAGCGGGCGTGGTTAATGTCGAGGGAACGCCGCGCACTGTCGCGGGCGACCCACTCACGACCGACGCGAACAAGTGCCAGCTAAAGCCGCTGAGTCGGTCCGACTACGCCGGCATCACGTTCACTGACGCTGAGTGGGGACAGCTCCAGCAGATCTTCCCAAATGGTGTTTGCGACTACTCGAAGCCGGGCGTTGACCAGCAACCGACGATCCCTTGGTTGACCTACCAAAACGCGAAGGGACACGTGATCTACGGCGGCAAACCGCTGGGTAACCCGCCCGGCTCGCGTGAGTTTAAGGTGCGCGCGAAAGGGCACTGACGAGAACGCCGGGGGAGGAACAGGGATTGGTTTCCGTGGGCGCCATCGACTGGATGGTGTTCGTGGTGCCCTCGGCTTGGTCGTGCTCACGGTCCCAGGAGTACCTTGCTGGTAGTCCCCAGAAGCAAGGAGCAGACATGACCGAGCAGAGTGGCCCGCCCGAACGCGATGTCCATCACGCGCTGAACGAGCCGGCGACAGATCCGGATCCGACGGAGTGGCCGGACCCCTACGACAAGCGTCCCGACCCCCTGAGCCCCGCCGCCGAGGACGAGGAGATGGACTTCGGCGACGTCCATACCCCGACCGGCGCAACGAGCACAAGTGAGCCGCACCACGAAGTCGACCCAGAGGTCGACCCACGCAAGGCCAACCCACATGAGCAGTCGCGGCCGGAGCGCCGCCGCGCCGGCCACTGATGTCGGTTGGCTTCAAGGACTACTACGAAGTGCTCGGCGTCCCACGCGGCGCCAGCTCAGACGACATTCGTCGCGCGTACCGAAAGCTCGCTCGCCAGTACCACCCGGACATCAATCGCGAGGGCGACGCGGAGGAGCGCTTCAAGGAGGTCGGGGAGGCCTACGAGGTCCTCTCCGACCCGGAGAAGCGCGAGCGCTACGACCGTATCGGCGATCAGCGACGCGCGGGTGCTGAAGCTCCGGACACGCCTGACTTCGATGACCTCTTCGGTCGCGCCGGGTTCGGTCCGGATGTCCGCGTCGAGTTCGGCGAGGGCGGGTTCTCCGACTTCTTTGAGAGTCTGTTCGGCGAGGGCCCCGGGACCGCCGACGGTGGACCGCTCCGGGGGCGCGACCGCGAGGCGGTAGTCGACCTCTCGCTCGAGGAGGCGCTTGAGGGTGGGCGGCGACGCCTCTCCCTCGATGGGGAGGGGAGCTTTGAAGTCAACATCCCGGCCGGGGTGCGTGAAGGTCAGCGCATCCGCATCGCCGGTAAGGGCGCGGCGGGTCGCGGCGGTGGACCAGCGGGCGACCTCTACCTGCTGGTGCGCCTCAGGCCTCATCGCCGCTTTCGCCGGGAGGGCGACGACCTGCAGGTGGACCTGCGAGTCGCGCCGTGGGAGGCCGCGCTTGGGGCGACGGTGCCGGTCCCCACGCTGAGCGGTCCCGCGCAGGTCCGGGTGCCGGCAGGCTCCTCGAGCGGCCGACGTCTGCGCCTTCGGGGTCGTGGGCTGCCGACCCGAGACGGTGGGCGCGGCAACCTCTACGCCACGGTTCAGGTCGCCGTCCCGAAGGAGATGTCCGACGACGAGCGAGACCTTTTCGAAAAGCTCGCAGCGGTTTCGGATTTCGACGCCCGCGAGGGTGGGCGATGAGCGCCCGCCGCACGCCGCCGCGAGCGACGGCCGAGGCCGTCGAGCAGGCAGTCGAGCTGACCGTGGTCGCCCGACAAGCCGGAGTCCGAATCGCGCTCGCTCGCCGCTATCTCGCCTTCGGGCTGTTCGATGCCTGTGCGGGCACGAGCGAGGCACCGTTGTTTGCGCCCATCTGCGCTGCG
>DASSGR010000229.1:0-5849 GCA_035693425.1 Solirubrobacteraceae bacterium | reverse complement strand
CCAGCCGACGCACCCCGCGTGGTTCCACAACCTCAAGGCGAACCCCGACACCACGATCCAGATCGGGCGGGAGGTCCGCGACGTCCGCGCTCGGGTCGCGAGCGACGAGGAACGCGATCGCCTGTGGCCGGAGTTCGTTGCGTTCTATCCCGGCTACGAGTTCTTCCAGCGCAACGCCAGGGGCCGGAAGATCCCGATCGTGATCCTGGACCCGCGCCTCTGACATGTTGTTGCTCGTGACGGGCTCAACCGGGGCGGGCAAGTCGACAGTGCGTCGCGTCATCACCGACGCGCTGGCACCAGCGACCGAGTGCATTGAGCTTGGCCACGTCGTCACGATGCCGCCGGTGCCCACGATCGCGTGGCGCCAGGAGGCAGGGGAGACCGTCGTGCGGCGGGCGGTGGCGATGCAGGCCGAAGGTCGGCACCTGTCACCACGCTCGATCCGAGCAACGGCGGGTCGGCCGTGCACATCGTAGAGTCGGCGAGGGGCGCTAGAGCAAGGCGGGTGAGGCGACCCTTACCGGCTGTGCCTCCACGACCGCATCGAGCGCGTCGAGCACGTTGCGAAGGTTGATGAGCAGCGCGCCATAGACCGGCCAGAGGTCGTCGTGCAACTCGTCCACGGCCAGCCGGTTGGCAAGCCCGCGGAGCTCCTCACGGGCCGCCTGGACCTGGCCGGCGTCGACGTCGGCGACCGCGGTGCCGGATCTGTGGAGCAGGTCCAACCACGGCTCGCGGAATGCGTCGTCCCACTCCTCGGGAGGGACGTGGGCAAACCGGATCGTGCGAGCCATGCTGCGTGTCTCGGCGACCGCCTGAGCGAGCCGATTGACAATCGGCACGAAGCCCTCGGCCGCCTGCATTCGCCGCGGGACCGCACGACGCGGGTTCAGGCGTCCACTCTCGCGGGCCTCCTCGATGACGCTCCATGCGCGGTCGATGTCTCTGTCGAGCGCATCGGTTCGGGCGATCCAGCCGTCGACATCGTCTGCGCTGAATCCCTTCCGCAGCTGCGAGGCGATGTCGACGAGCAGAGCGCCGACGCGGTCATCGATCACGTCGATCTGGTTGGCGGCGCTGCGGTCGCGCAGCGGTGGCCAAACCACCAGGTTCACGAGCAGGCCCACCGCGATCCCGATACCGGTGTCTGCCAGGCGTGAGGCGAGCATGCCGCTCTTGTCGATGTACCCGGTTGTGAGCACTACCACGGCCGTCGCCGCGGTCGTCGTCTCGGCGCGGACGCCGGGCACCGACCCGACGACCAGTCCCGCGAGCACGGCCGCTGCGAGCGAGGCAGCGTCGAGCCCGAAGGCGGTCCAAGCCGCGAACCCGATGAGGACACCGAGCACGCTCGCCGCGGCCTGTTGTACTCCGCGCTTCAGCGTTCCGAACACGGTCGCTTGCACCGTCAGCAGCGCGGCCCACGGCGCCATGAACGCCTGCGCCAGGTGGAACACGTCCACCGCCACAACCCACGCGACCACTGCCGCGATCACCGTCTTCGCCAGCTGCGACGCGCTCGCCCATGTCAGCGGATCGCGGAGCCGATGAGATACGCGCGCAAACATGACCCTCAATCGGTCTACCCGCCACCGCCCGGCCCGCAACGGCACGTCGAGCCGTCACTCAGCGGGGCCAAGGAGCACGAGCGCGTCGGCCGTGACCGACTCGAGCGTCAGGTCCGCTGCTTCGCGTTCGATCGCCAGCATCCGCTCGGAGCCAAGACCGGTTGTCAACGCCTCCGCGGTCCGCTCGAAGCTCTCGGCCTCGAGACCCTGAAGCTGCGCTCCGATCTGGTCGAGCGCCTGGCGGGCGACTTCCTGTAGCCGAGCTGCCCGTTCGAGATCGCCGCCTTCTGAGAGCGTCAACTCGGCGGTCGCCTGCAGGCAGTTCGCCAGGACCTCGCGGTACCCGATGTCGCGCGCCCGGGGCACACACTCGGCAAGCAGAGTCCGCGCGCGCTTCGTCTGGCCCGTCGCCAGCATCAGCCGGGTCAGGGTGTGCAGCGCCAACGCGAGGCCGTCGTTGTCGCCTACCTCACGGGCAATCGCCACCGACTCCTCGGAGTGCTGGATCGCGTGCTGCAGGTCGCCTCGCATGGCGGAGATTTCCGCCTGGTTGCCGCGGACGATCCCCAGCCGCATCCGGTCTCCCAGCGACTCGAAGCCCGCCGCTGAACGGTCGTAGAGCTCAGTCGCACGATCGAGGTCGCCCTCGGAGAATGCGACGCCGCCCAGCTCGCCTGCACAGCGCGACGCGCCCGCCAGGTCCTTGAGATCGGTCAGGAGCTCGAGCGCCTCCTCCCACCAGGCACGTGCCTTCGCGAGCTCGCCCTGGCGGTAGAGGAACGGTCCGCCGTTCATCAGCGCCTGCGCTCGGAGGGGCGGATCCGCACCCTCGGTGGCGGCGACCGCACGTTCGAAGAATGTGCGGCCCTCGGGCAGATAGCCTCGGATGAGCCAGAATTGACGCATCGCGCAGGCCAGGCGCACTTCCAGCTCCACCTCTCCTGCCTGCGCGGCCCAGACGAGAGCCTCACGGAGGTTGTCGTGCGCGCGCTCGAGCAAGTGAATCGCTGACTCGTCGCCGCGCAGCATGCCGTCGTAGGCGTGTTCTGCAAGCGCCTCGAAGTGACGGCAATGTCGGCCGCGAACTGCGTCGTTCTCGCCGCTCTGTGCGAGGCGCTCGGCGGCGTACTCACGGATCGTCTCGAGCATCGTGAAACAGTCGGGCTCCTGCTGCCGGACGAGGTTGACCTCCACCAGCGACGCGAGCGGCCCGTGCGAGTCCGGCCCACAGACCGGCGCTACGTCATCCGTATAGAAGCTGCCCGAGAACGCCGCCAGGAAGGCGAACACGCGCTGCTCTGTCTCGCTCAGCTGCTCATGGCTCCATTCGAGCGTGGCGCGGAGAGTGCGCTGGCGCATGGGTAGGTCGCGAGGTCCTTCGACAAGCAGCTCGAGCGAGCGGTCGAGCCCGGCGGCGACCGCATCCGGTGAAAGCGAGCGCATCCGACTCGCGGCCAGCTCGAGCGCGAGCGGCAACCCGTCGAGCCGCCGGCAGATGTGCGCAAACGCCGGTGCCGAGGACTCCGTCAAAGCGCACGAGCGGTTGACAGCCCGCGACCGTTGCACGAGCAGTTGAACGGCCTCACTGCTCTCGATTGCGTCGAATCGCGCGTTCGCCTCCGGGAGCGCCAGAGGCGGCACGGCGTACTCGTACTCCGCGCGCAGACGCAGGGGCGCGCGGCTTGTGACCAGCATTCGCAGCCCCGGTGCGGCTCCCAGAAGATCGGCGAGCGCGGTCGCGGCAGGCAGCAGCTGCTCGAGGTTGTCGAGCACCAACAGGATCCTCAGCGGCCGCAATTGCGCAGCGAGCGAATCGAGCAGCGACGGGCCGGCAGGCACGTCGAGCTCCTCGGCGATCACCGCCAGCAGCAACGCAGGGTCCGGCGTAGCGCTGAGATCGATGAACTGCGCACCGACGGACAGGCGGGCCGCCAGTCGCTCGGCGACCGCAAGCGCCAGTCTCGTCTTGCCGGTGCCGCCTGGGCCGGTGAGGGTGACAAGCCGCGCCTCGTCGTCACAGAACAGTGCCTCGACTTCGGCCAGTTCGCGCGCCCGCCCGATCAGCTTGGTTGGCGGTGACGGCAGTGCCACTTCCGCGAGGGATGCGACCGTGTCCTGAGCCGCGCTTGGTACCGATGTGGGCGTCAGCTCCGGCTCCTGGCGCAGGATTGCGCTCTCGAGGGCCCGCAGGCGGGGGCCAGGCTCGATGCCGATCTCCTCCACGAGCGTGTTGCGCGCACGGCGATATGCCTCCAGCGCGTCCGTCTGCCGGCCGGCGCGGTACAGGGCGAGGATCTGATGCTCGCGCAGCCGCTCGCGGAAGGGGTGCTCGGCGATCAACGTCGACACCTGGGCGATGACCTGCTCGTGGTCGCCTCGGGCCAGCCGTGCCTCGATCAGAAGCTCGAGCGCCGACAGGTGCAGCTCGCCGAGGCGCGCGCGCTCGTCGGCGAGCAGCTCCGGCGGCAAGCCGCCCAGTGCACGTCCACGCCACAGGTCCAATGCTGTTTCCAACGCCGCGACCGCGCGATCGGCCTCGCGGCGTTCAAGGGCATCACGTGACTGATTCAGGAGCTCCTCGAACTGCTCGAGGTCGAGTTCTCCCGATTCGAGTTGGACGCGATAAGCCATCCCCCGACTCTGGATCCGGTCAGCGCCCAGTTGCCGCCTGAGCCCGTGGACGTACACATGCAGCGAAGAGACGGCGGACTTCGGGGGCCGTTGCCCCCAGAGCGCCTCGATCAGCTCGTCCCGCGAGACGAAGCGCCCACGGCGAAGCAGCAGACACGCGAGCAGCGCGCGCTGCTTGGGTTGGCCCAGGGAGAGCGGCGCCCGGTCGCCAACCACCTGGAGTGGTCCGAGTAGTTGGAAATGCATCTGACTAAGTCGCTCTCAAGTCGATCTTAAGAGGCATCTCGGATCGTGTCGGCATGTCCAACCTGAACCTTGCATCCAAGACCGTTGGCGCGCGCTCAATGGTCATCGGCTTGACCGTTGCCGCTGCCGTGTCGGTCGCGCCGGCGCTCGCCGCAGCACCCGCCTCCGCGGACACCCTCGTGTACGTCAAGAACGGCGGCGTCTACGTCGCGCAGCCCGACGGCACACAAGCCCGGCCGATCATCACGACCAACAACGACTGGGCCTGGCCGTCCGAGACCGACGGCGGGATCATCGCAGTGGCGGGCGGACTGCCACGAACCGACGGAACCTTTGACCCTTCGGGCAGCGACGAGATCTACGAGTTCAACCAGCAGGGTGCCCAGGTCGCGGGCCCGGTTCCCACCGAGGGCAGCTACTCGACCGTGGGCGATCCCGAGTACACCACGCACGTCCGCGTGGCACCGGACAACTCCAACGTCGCCTGGACCGACATCTCCGGGTTCACCGACCCGTTCGCGGCATGGCGCAACCCGAACGGCACCGGGACGTTCTCCCACGACGACGACTCCGACGGCTCGCCGCTCCCGTACTCGTCACCCGAGTGGTGGGGCCCGAGCCACTTGTTGATCACGCACGACGGAACCCAGTTCACCAGCAATGCGCAGTACGGCCTCTACAACCTGTCCGATGGGTCGGCGCCCGGCTGGAACAACGATGAGGCGATCGGCAGCTCCCCGTCCTTCCAGGTGGTCACGTCGCGCAGCGGGCTGAAGTGGGCGGTGATGACCGACGACGGTCCGGACAACGGCGGAACGATCCGGAACATCGCGATCACGCTCGAGACGGCGGAGAGCACGCCGCCCAGCACCAACATCGACGACACCCACTGCACGATCACGCTGCCCGCTTCCCAGTTCTCCACCAACCATGGCTCGTCGCTGGCGAGCATGTCCTTCTCCTCCGACGGCTCGACCTTGGCCTGGGGACAGGACGACGGGGTCTACGAGGCGAACGTCTCGAACCCCAACGACTGCGCCACGGTGAGCGGGTCGGTGCACCTGGTGGTCCCCGGCGGCCAGATGCCATTCCTCGGGGCAGCCGCGCTGAGCCCGCCCGCTCAGTCGACCGGCACGGGCACGACCGGCGGCGGCGGTTCGAGCACCGGCGGTGGTTCGTCGTCCCAGGCCGGCGCGCCGAACACGGCGATCGCGAGCGTCCGGGTCGACAAGCGCTCACGGCAGGCGACGATGAAGTTCAGTGGCTCCCACGGGGTCGGAAAGCTGTCCTTCAAGTGCAAGCTCGATCGCAGCAAGTGGACGAGCTGCCGCTCGCCGAAGACCTACAAGCACCTCAAGAAGGGCCGCCACACGTTCCAGGTCGAGGCCGTCGATCGCCGCG
>DASSGR010000228.1:0-2794 GCA_035693425.1 Solirubrobacteraceae bacterium | reverse complement strand
TCCGCTCGCGGTGCCGACCACGATCGTGCCCTGGGACCGAGCCGACGAGGCGTGGCTCGAACCCGCGACGAAGCTCGTACTCGAACGCAGCTGATCGCTCAACCAGGGTTGATCAGCGTCAGCACGTCGCTTCCGTGCCGCGCGATGAACCCCGGTCCGACGCCTTTGATCGCTGCAAGCTCGGCCAACGAGCGCGGCCGCAGCACGGCAATCGATTCGAGCGTGGTGTTGTGGGCCACCGTGAACGCGGGTTTGCCGTCGCTGGCGCGCACACGCCATTCTCGAAGCGTCTCCAGCAGCCCGAGGTCACCCGGATCGAGCGGCTTGGCGTCCGGCGCCAGTCGCCGCTTGGCTCGTGCGGGCGTCAGTGACGCTGGGTCTGGCAGGCCGATCGTGTCTGGGTCACACACGTCGCAGCAGCGCCCGCGCGGCGCTCCTCGCCGGCTGTCGCCGAAGTGATCGAGCAGCGCGCGGCGCCGACACTCCGACGAGGCCGAGCTGAACGATTCGACCGCACGGTAGGCGCGCCACGCGCGATCCTGCGCCAGCCGACAGATGGACGCGACATCGCGGGCGCGCGGCGAAGCCGCAAACGTCACTTGCAGGCGTCCTGCCGGCGCAGGCTCGAGCGCGCACAGCCCAGCCCGCTCGGCGACCCCGAGGCAAACGCGCTCGCGGTCGGCTCGAGGCGCGTCGATGATCGCAGTCTCGCCACCGACAGAGTGCCTCAAGCGCCGCACGTAGGCGAGCACGTCGTCGGGCTCGACCGCGTCGCCCTTGATGAAGTTGATGAGGCGTCCCAGGTCGACACGGCTGGCCATCAGGATCCCGCGCGCAGGCAATCCGTCACGTCCGGCGCGCCCGACCTCCTGGTAGTAGGCCTCCACGCTCTTGGGGATTGCCCAGTGGACCACAGCGCGGACGTCAGCTTTGTCGACACCCATACCGAACGCGTTGGTCGCCACCACTATCTCGGCATCGCCCTCCATGAACCGGTGCTGGGCCGAAGCGCGCTCGTCCGCCGGCATGCCGGCGTGATAGCCGACGGCGAGTAGGCCCTCGGACCGCAGGCGCTCGCAGACGTCTTCGACCTCGCGGCGGGTGCCGCAGTAGACGATCGCGGGCCGCATCGCGGGATCCGAGAGCGCTAGTGAGAGCAGCATGTGCTTGCGGGCCTTTGACCCTGCTCCGTCGAGAGCGATCACGTCAAAGGAGAGGTTGGGCCGGTCGAAGCCGGCCCGCATCACATACGGATCACGTAGGCCGAGCCGCGCGACGATCTCCTCGGCGACCTGCTCGGTCGCCGTCGCGGTGCAGGCCATCACGGTCGGTGACCCGAGACGGTCGATCACTCGGCGAAGCCTCAAATAGTCAGGACGGAAGTCGTGACCCCATTCCGACACGCAATGCGCTTCGTCGACCGCGAACAGCGCCACGCTGCGCTGCCCCAGCGCCGCCAGAAACGCGGAGGAGCCAAAGCGCTCAGGCGAGCAGAGCACGATTCGGGCACGGCCCTCGCGCACGTCTGCCAGTGCGCGGGCGGCTGCGCCAGCCTCCATGCCCGAGGCGATCATCGAAGCTGGATGCCCGCCGAGGACAAGTCGCCGGTACTGATCCGCCATCAACGCAATCAGCGGGGAGACCACGACGGTCAGCCCGTCCGAGGCGATCCCCGGTAGCTGATAGCAAAGGCTCTTGCCGCCGCCGGTAGGCATCACCACCAGGCTGTCGTGGCCGGTGAGGGCCGCGGCCACGGCCTCCCGCTGCCCCGGCCGGAACTCATCCAGGCCAAAATGCCTCAGAAGCGCATCGGGATCGGCGGGTCCGCGGTAGCGGCGCTCAGGTGGAGCGTCGAGGTTGATGCGGTCGAGGCCTCTCAGCGCGAGTTGGGCGGCGGCGGCGTCATCAAGCGGTGCAGGCTTTGACATGGCGCGTGCCTGTACCTCAGCGAGGGCGCGCGCCGCGTCCGCCGCCGCTGCGCGCTCGTCACGGGAAAGCGAGCGCCATGAGGCCCGCAGCGCCTCGAGCTCCCCGGCCAGCGTCGGGTCCGACCGGTTGGACTCGATCCGATCGACGAGCGACATCGCGCGGGCGCGGAACTCATTCATGTCGGCGCCAGCGTAGGCACTTGCCAGGACGGCATCAGCCCGACGGCTGCCGGTCGCGGTGCGATCATCGGCGGATGACGGCGTGGCACGACGTCGCACAGGCGGCGCCGGAGTTCGCGCAGCGCGTCCGTGCGCTGTTTGATGCTCACAGGCACAAGACGATCGCTACGTTGCGAGCCGACGGGTCGCCGCGGATCTCCGGGATCGAGGTGATCTTCGAGGACGGCGAACTGACTTTTGGCTCGATGCCGAACGCGCGCAAGGGCGCCGATCTCCGGCGCGATCCGCGTTTCGCGTTGCACAGCGCCACGGTCGACCCGGTCGAGGGCTCCGAGGCGCGGTGGCCGGGTGAGGCGAAGATCTCCGGGCGCGCGATCGCCGCCCGACCGGCGACCGAGGGATCGGACGGCGACCGCTTCCACGCCGACATCGCCGACGTCGTGCACACCCACCTCAACGAGACGGCCACGATGCTCGTCGTCGAGTGGTGGACGCCTACGCACGGGCTGCGACGGATCGAGCGCGCCTGACCGGACGCGACGGTCGCTGCTGTGCCTGCTTGACCCATGACCCTCGTCGTGGGCCGCGAGGGCGTGCACCTCCTTGGTCAGTTGCAGGATCTGCCTGGAGAGCTCGAGCGGTTCCTGGTTCTCCCTCCTCGCTTGTCGTCGTGGATCGACCGCCCG
>DASSGR010000227.1:0-60836 GCA_035693425.1 Solirubrobacteraceae bacterium | reverse complement strand
GGCGTGGTGGCCACGCTCGAGCCCGTGCTCGGTGCGCTGCTCGCGTGGCCGATCCTCGGACAGGCGCTTTCGCCCATCCAGATCGGAGGCGGCCTGGCTGTCATCGGAGCGGTCGTCTGGGTGCGGACGCAGCGCCAAGTGGTCGACGCCGAGCTCGCCCCGGCCGTCGGCACGCACAGGCGTCGCCGGGCGGCGCGACCCGCAGCACGGCCGGCGGCACACGTCGAGTAGCCTCGGCGTCCGTGGCCGAGATCGAACCGCTTCGCGCGCTCCATTACGACCTCGACAAGACAGGGGGACTGCAGCAGGTGCTCGCTCCGCCCTACGACGTGATCGACGCCGAGCAGCGGGCCGAGCTCGAAGCCCGCTCGCCATACAACGTCGTCAGGATCGACCTCCCTGCCGGCGACGATCCCTACGCCGAGGCCGCCCGCCTCCTGAACCAGTGGCGCGAACAGGGCGTCGTGGTCCAGGACGACCAGCCCGCCCTATGGGCGCTCGAGCAGGACTACGCAGGGCCCGACGGCCAGCGACGGACACGCCGTGGTTTCCTCGCGCGCGTGCGCGTGGAGAACTACGGCGCCGGACGGATCCGCCCTCACGAGCGCACGCACCCGGGGCCCAAGGAGGACCGCCTGAGGCTCACCCGTGCCACGGAAGCGAACCTTTCTCCGATCTTCTCGCTGTTCTCCGACCCGCAGGGCGCCGCCTGGGGCGCACTCGAGTCCCACAGGACCCCCAATCCCTGGGCCGAGGCCACCGATGACGATGGGACCGTCAACCGGATCTGGCGGGTCGAGGCCCCGGAGGCGATCGACGCCGTCAAGCAGACCCTCCAGAGCGCCGAGCTCCTGATCGCCGACGGCCACCACCGCTACGAGACCGCCCGCGTCTACGCCGACGAGATCGGCGGGGAGGGTCCGCACCGCTATGTGTTGATGTGCCTGGTGGCGCTCGAAGACCCTGGGCTGACGATCTTCCCCACCCACAGGCTCCTGCGCGGCCTGCGGCCCGACCAGCACGAGACCCTCGCCAACGCGCTGAGGCGCGACTTCGAGATCGAACGGCTGCAGAGCACCGACCAACTGGTGCCGGCTTACGGCGACCGCGTCCGCTTCGGCTACATCGACGCCCACTTCCGCCAGCCGTTCATGCTGACGCTGAAGGACCCGGCGATCGCTGACGCGGCACTGCCCGACCACGCCGAGCCCTACCGCCGACTCGACACGGCCGTGCTCGAGGCGCTGATCCTCAAGGGCGCCCTGGAGATGACCGACGAGGACATCGACCACCTGAACGGGCTCGGGTACGCACGGGACTTTGACGACGCCCTGCACCTGGTCGAGAACGCCGAATACGATGCCGCCTTCTTCATGGCGCCGACCCCGGTGAAACAGGTCCAGGCGGTCGCCGAAACCGGCGAGAGCATGCCCCCCAAGTCGACCTACTTCTTCCCCAAAGTTCCGACAGGGCTGCTATTCAATCCGCTTACCGGGTAGCTCCGAAACCGGCGCTACGATCAGCCAGTAGGACCTGCGACAACAAGGACAATGATGAAGGCAACCGCCCGCCGTACTGCACGGACAGCATTCACCCATCGGATCGACATTCGCCAGCACCAGGTGCTGGCCGATGAGCCGAACGAGCGCGGCGGCGAGGACGACGGGCCCAGTCCGCAAGAGCTGCTGGCCGCGGCGCTTGCGTCGTGCACTGCGGTCACGATCGAGATGTACGCAAAGCGCAAGGGCTGGGACATCGGCCAGATCGAGGTCCAGTGCGAGTACACGCCCGCCGAGCGTGGCTGCCCGACGAACTTCAAGACCGTTCTGCGGCTGCCCAACGGCTGCACCGAGGAGCAGATTGAGCGGCTACAAGTGATCGCGGCCAAGTGCCCCGTGCACCGCACCCTCGACGGCGAGGTGATTTTCACCGAGCGGGTGGAGATGGTCGAGCCCGCCAAGGCCTAGCCGGGCTCCTCGGGCTCGCAGGTCAGTCAACGACCTGTACCCCGGCCGCCCGCAGCTCCTCCACGGCTCGGTCGCCATCGCCCGGCTCGACGTCGACCGCGCGGGTCGCATTCCTGTGCACGACCACGTCGAAGCCCGCGCGCTTGGCATCCAGCGCGGTCGCCTTGACGCAATAGTCGAGCGCGAGCCCGGCGATGTGAACGGTGTCCACATCGCGTTCGCGCAGCAGGCGCTCGAGGTCGGTGTCCTCAAACCCCGAGTAGCCCTCGAGGTCGCGGGTCTGGCCCTTGTCGACGATCACGTCGACCTGTCCCGAGTCGATGCCCGCATGCAGCGCGGCACCCGCGGTGTCCTGAACGCAGTGCACCGGCCACGGCCCGCCGTTGTCGGCAAACGATCCGTGGTCGGCCGGGTGCCAGTCGCGCGTCGCGACGACGAACGGCGAACTCGCGGCGAGCCGGTTGATCGGCTCAACGACGGCGTCGCCCTCGGTCACGGCCAGCGTTCCGCCGGGGCAGAAGTCGTTCTGGACATCGATCACGAGCAGAGCGTCCATCCCTCGCGAATATAGTCAGCGTGTGGCCTCTGGCACGGATTCCACGACCGAAGCGATCCGCCGCGTGTTGCTGTCGGTCGAAGATGCGCTCACAATCGACGTCCGGGGGCGCACCGACGCGGCAGTGCTCGTCCCGCTCTACAGGTCCGGCGGCGACCTCCACGCGGTGTTCACCAAGCGACGCGACGACCTGCGCCGCCACCCGGGCGAGATCTCGTTTCCGGGCGGGCGCTATGACGAGGGGGAGCGGGACCTGCTGGCAACGGCGTTGAGAGAAGCTGAGGAGGAGATCGGCCTACCGGCCGACGCAGTCGAGGTCCTCGGAGCGCTCCAGCCAACCCCCACGATCGCGACGGGATACGCCGTGTACCCGTTCGTGGGGATGATCGAGCCGGGCCGCTCGTGGACGCCGAGCGCCGGCGAGGTCGCTGACGTGCTCGAACTGTCGCTGGCGGACCTGCTCGCCGGCTACGCCCGCCGGCGCCTGGTGCGCCGTGGCCTACCGATCCGGACCGACACCTATCTGGTCGACGACCACCTGATCTGGGGTGCGACCGCACGGATCCTGGCGGACCTGTTCGATCGAATCAGTGGGCTTGATGGCTTGGTCCCGGGTTTCCGCGAGCACGCCAGCGGTCAGAGCTCGACCGCCGGGTAGTAGTTCTCGGCGCCGATCTTCCGAACGTCGGTGAGCCAGTCGGAGTCGTATTCGGACGTCGCGACCTGCAAGGGGTCGGCTAACGACCAAGCCTGCCGCTTGTAGGTCCAGTTGTCAGGCGCGAGCCGGTGCGCCTCGCGAAACCAGCGCACAGCGTCGACGGGGTGGCCAGTGCGATGGAGATGCTGGCCGAGCTCGAAGCACGCCGCCGCGCGAGACGCCTCGGGTGGCCGAGACCGCGACCGGGCCACGACCTCGCCGGGCGCAAGCGCGTAGCGCGAACGCGACCCCAGCGCGACCCAGTCGCGAAGCGCCGCCACGTAGCCCTCCGGGTCGATCCGCATCCTCCCGGCCTCGCGAAGCTGCTCGACGGTGATCGCCGGAAGCTTGGCGAGCACGTCATCGGGCAGCGCCCGCGGCCGCCAAGGGAAGGCGGGCTCGGGCGGGCGGACGATCATCCCCTGCTCGTCGATCCAGATGCCCGTCGGCACGTTGACGACGCCCAGCAGCTCGTCCAGCAGATGCCCGGCGTCGATCAGCGCCGGGTGCGTGGTCTTGGCGCGGTCGATCCAAGGAAGCGCGGCGTCCGCACCGCCGGTGTCCAGTGCGACGCTCACCAGTTCCAGCGCCGGATGCAGCTCCTCTCGCATTTTCCGCCACCCGGGCAGATCGAAGCGACACCCTCACCACGACGCCCAGGCGATCATGCACACCTTCGTACCGCGCAGCGAGCGCAGCGCGAAGTCCTCGCCGTTGCGGTCGGGGAGCACGATGTCCGGCAGCTCCGCGCTGTGCAGCGCCCGCCCGCCGGACTCTGGTCCGAGCGCCCACAGGCCGTGCTGCTCGTCGTGCACGAGCTCCATCCCCAGACGCCGCGCGAGGTCGCGCAGGTCGAACGGGCGCGCAAGCGGGACGCAGATGTCACCCCGGCAAGCGCCCTCGGGCTTCACGGCCCAGCCGGTCCGCCGCTCGAGCCCAGCGGGCGGGCGATCGAGGGCACCAACGATCACGCGACCGCCGCCCGCGCCGCGTCCAGGTCGGGCAGATCGCCGGCGTGCTCGGGCACGTGACGCCAGCGCACGACCCCCTCGCGATCGACCGCAAACGTCCCGGCCGACTGCCAGCGCGTGCCAGTCGGGTGGGTGTTGCGGATCCCCTGACGTGCAAGCCGGGTGACCGCGCCGAGTGATCTGCGGCCCAGGAAGTGCGACATGCTCGTCTGGCCGAGGCCCCAGGCGGCGTAGGACCGGCGGCTCGGATCGCTCACGATCTGCACGCCCGCGCTGCCGCCGGTGCCCCTGCACCAGCGGTCGGTCGCGTCGGCCGGCGCGTGGCTGACGGCGACCCACTGGATCTCTGGGCTAGCCGCCGCAGCGTCGCGCACCGCGCGCAGCGTCGCCTCGGCGAATGGGCAGCCCGTGTGGCGGAGGAACGCCACCACCGCGCGGCGTCCGGGCTCGAGCGCGACCGGCAGCGCCGGCGCCGGATCGCCCAGCCCAGGTGGGCGCCCGACCGCCAGTGCCGGCGCGGGCAGGAACGTGCGCGGGTCCACGCCGCGACCCTACCATCCGCCGACCGCCATCCCCCGGACACAGGAGCGCCATGGACTTCGAACAGATAACGACCGCGGTTGAGGACGGCGTGCTCACGATCACGCTCAACCGCCCCGATCGCCTGAACGCATGGACCGGGAAAATGGGAGAGGAGCTGATCTCCGCGCTCGACACAGCCGACGCCGATGACGACGTGCGGGCGGTGATCATCACCGGCGCCGGGAGAGGGTTCTGCGCCGGTGCCGACCTCGGCGGAGGCGGCGGCACCTTCGACTACCGCGAGCGCGAGGCGGAGGGTCCCGTGCCGCGTGACGGGGGCGGACAGTTCACCCTGCGCGTGTTCGAGTCGACCAAGCCCGTGATCGCTGCGATCAACGGCCCGGCAGTCGGAGTCGGGGCGACGATGACGCTGCCGATGGACGTCCGGCTGGCGGCGGAGGAGGCCCGGATCGGGTTCGTGTTCGCGCGCCGCGGGATCGTGCCGGAGGCGTGCTCGAGCTGGTTCCTGCCCCGAGCCGTCGGGATCAGCCGCGCTATGGAATGGGTCGCGACCGGCCGCGTGTTCCCCGCCCAGGAGGCGCTTGAGGCGGGGCTCGTGCGCGCCGTGTATCCGGCCGGCGAGCTGCTCGATGCCGCCCGCGAGCTGGCGCGGGAGATCGCCGACAACACCGCACCCGTTTCGGTCGCACTGGCTCGGAAGATGATGTGGACGATGCTCGGCGCCGAGCACCCGATGATCGCCCACCGCGCCGACTCCCGCGGAATGTTCTACCGAGGCCAGTCCGCCGACGCGCAGGAGGGGGTCACGTCGTTCTTGGAGAAGCGGCCCCCCAACTTCCCCGACAAGGTCAGCGACGGACTGCCCGACATCATGCCCGGCTGGGCGGCTCCTGAGTTCCGCTAGACGCTAGCCGCCCCGCAGCACATTTTCGACCGCATCGGCCGCCACGCCCGGCCAGGCGCCGTCCTCGACGTCGAGCACCGCGTATGGAATCCGCGACCCCTCGCAGAATGCCCGGACGCGCTCCGCGCCCGCATCCAGAATCGAAGAATCGACGCTGCCAACTGCCTCGTAGACGATTCCGCGCACGGTTGAGTCGAGCATCCGCAAGAGCAACATGTCCAACCGGGTGCCGTGCAGTGCGGCGAGCGCCTCGGAGCTGCCGACGGCCGATCCCAGGAGAATCACGGCGGCCCCGACGTGCTCAAACGCAGGCGCCACCGTGGCCACGCGATCTGGATCACCGACGAACGCCTCCGCACCGGCCGCCTCGATCGCGGGCACGTGAGCAGGATCGCGGGTCGTCGCGCGGACGGCGTGGCCGCGCGCGACCAGCTCGCGGGCGAGCGCCAGGCCTCGGCAGCCGCAGCCGATGATCAGACAGCGTGCCAATTAGGCTCCGTGTGCTCGAGACCGCGGCCCGGCGGCCGCTCAGCTCTCCGCCGGCGGCTTGCCGCCGAACTCCTCGCGAGCCTGCTCGCGCGTTCGCTCGGGAAGGCCCCGCTTGCGCCGCTGAGCGTTGGTCGCCTCCAGGAGCTGGTCGAGCTCACGATCGGCCAGGTACTGCTCGCGGCGCCGGTTGTGCTCGTGGATGTCGCCCGCCACGCGGAGCTCGTACTCAGCGGCGGTCACCTCGGGCTCACCTCTGGCACGCCGCCGCGCGTTGCGAGCGGCGATCATCTGCTCGAGGTCCTCCGCCTCCAGCGCCTCGCGGGTCTCGGTGATCTCGCGCGCGGACCTGAGGCCGAGCTGTTCCATGCCGCTACCTGGGTAATAGCGGCCAAGCAGCCAGACCCACAGGACAACGGCGATCAGACCGCCCAGAAGCACGAGCGCAAACGCATCCACCGGCCGGCGAGTTTAATCCCGGTGCACGCCACTGTCGACCCGTTCGTCTATCGTGGCCGTCCGCGGTACCGTCGGCGCACGATCCCGCAGGTACCAATCCGGTCTCCGTCCCCCACGGTAGAGATCAGTACGAACACGACAAGGCAGGAGGCGCAAGCCACCCGTAGCCAGCGGTGGGAGCTGCTCGGTACCCACGGCGCAACCGTGTGGTTCACCGGGCTGCCCGGAGCCGGCAAGACGACGATCGCCTCGGCGCTCGAGTTTCGACTGCTCGAACAGGGGCGCGGCGCCTATCTGCTGGATGGGGATCGCTTGCGCCGCGGGATCTGCGCCGACCTCGGCTTCACCCGGGCCGATCGCGACCGCAACGTCAAGCGCGTCGGCGACCTCGCGCGGATGATCGCCGACGCCGGCTTGGTCGCGGTCGTGGCGCTGGTCTCGCCCTACGAGGCGACTCGGCGGGCGGTGCGCGACCAGCACGACGCCGACGGCCTGCCGTTCGTCGAGGTGTTCGTCAACACACCCCTGCGACTCTGCACCGAGCGCGATCCGAAGGGCATGTACGCGCAAGCTGAGGCCGGCGTGCTGGACAACTTCACCGGAGTGGACGACCCGTATGAGCCACCGCTCGCACCCGATGTCGAGCTGAATCCCGAGTTGACCGTCGCCGAGGCGGTCGACACAGTCCTGCGCACGCTTGATGACCGCTGCGCGTGACCAAGACAAGCGAACGAGGAGTACAGACGTGAAATTGATTGGAGCAGGATTCCCGCGCACTGGGACGCTCTCGCAGAAGATCGCGCTCGAGGTGGTCGGCTACGGGCCGTGCTACCACATGGTCAACGTGCTGGCGGACCTGCCGCAGGCGCTGCTGTGGGATCGCGCGCTCGACGGCGAGGCTCCGTGGTCTGAGTTGTTCGACGGCTTCGAGTCGACGGTCGACTGGCCGGGCGGCTACTTCTACAAGGAGCTCATGGAGGAGTATCCCGACGCCAAGGTCCTACTCAGCACACGCGACCTCGAGGCCTGGGAGAACAGCATGCGCGCCACCGTCTGGGCCGTGCGCCATGGCCGATCGGTGATGCGCCTGCTGTCGGATGCCAGGGGGGAGATTGACCCCGACTGGGCGGGCTTTCTGCGGATGATCGACCGCCTGCTGTGGACCGGAGAGGGGTCGTTCGCGGCCGGCAACGCCGAACCCGAACAGTTGATCGCGGGAATGCAGCGCCACCATGACGAGGTCAAGCGCACGGTCCCGCCGGAGCGCCTGCTCGTGTGGGGTGTGACTGAGGGCTGGGAGCCGCTGTGCGAGTTCCTCGAGGTGCCGGTGCCGGACATGCCGTTCCCGCGGGTCAACGACAGCCGCGAGTTCGTCGATCGGGTGGTCGACGGGGCGCTGATAACGCTCAACGAGTGGCGCCAGGGCAGCACTGCCGAGCCGTCACCGGCCGCCGCGCGGTAACAGCGCACACTCCTTAAAGAGTCACCGCAACTTTCCCAACCGCGTCCGTGTTGAGACGGGCGCAAGCACCTCCGCGAGATGGCCGGGTGAATCGCTGAGGACCATCTAACCCTTTTGGGAAAGGAGGGCCTTAATGCGCCCGCGCCTTGTCGCGCTCGCATCGCTGCTAGCTGCCGGTTTGGCTGTCGCTGCCCCGGTCGTCGCGAACGCAGCACCCAGGCACAACCATGGCCTGACCATCAACGCCACCCCCAATCCGATTCTGGCCGGAGAGGGAGTGCTGATCTATGGTCAGCTGAGGGGAACCGACATCGGCCACAAGCCGATTCTGCTGTATCACCGAGTCGCTGGGGCGCCACGGTTCACACTGGTCGGGGTAAGGAGGACTGACTCACACGGGTTCTACGAGTTCACCCGTGCCGAAGGGGTCGTGCTGACCAGGCGCAGTTGGTTCGTCAGGAGCCTCGGCCACACACATAGCCGCACGCTTCACGAGCAGGTCCAGGCACTGGTGACCCTCGCTGCCAGCGCCACCTCCACGGACACCAACCACCCGATCACGTTCACCGGCACGGTCACGCCAAACCATCGGGGCGAGCGGGTTGTGCTGCAGGTCGCAAACGCGTCGGGCACCCGGTGGCACACGGTCAAGTCGGGCAGGCTCGACGCTGCGTCGAACTACTCGATCACCCAGCGCTGGCGGACCCCCGGACAACGCGTCGTGCGCGTCGCGTTCCCGGGCGACTTCCGTAACAACGCGGGTGCGTCTGACCCGGTCACGGTGACCGTCCAGCAGGCCCAGATCCCCGACTTCACGATCAACACCTCCAATCCGATCATCGACTTCGGACAGGCGGCCGCGATCTCGGGGACGCTGGACCAGCCGGGTACCACCAAGCCCGAGGCGAACGTTGCGGTGAACCTGTGCAGCCGCGCTTCCCAGGCCAACCAGTTCAGCTGCCCGGCGGCGACGACCACCGACGCCAACGGGAACTACAGCTTCCCTGTGATGCCGACGAGCAACACGGTGTACGTGGTCAAGACCGTGCTGCCGCCTAATCGACACAGCGCTCGGCTGTTCGAGGGCGTGCAGGACCTGATCACGTTCATATCGAGCACGATGAGCACCCAGGTCGGTCAGGTGGTCACGTTCACGGGTACTGTCACTCCCGACAAGGCCGGTGACGTGGTCTACCTCGAGCGGCTGGGTAAGGACAACCGCTACCACGTCGTCGAAGTCCGGACCGTCAGGTTCGACTCGACCTATCAGTTCGCGTGGAGGTTCGGTAACTCAGGCACCGCCGTGTTCCGCGCCCGGATCCCCGGTGACGGTGTGAACGTCGGCGCGGCGTCTGCCCCCGCCACGATCACCGTGGCGCCGGCACCGGTCGCTACGCTGCCGCCGGCTTCGTAGTCGGGCAATCAGGTTGTGGGTCGTGGCCTAAGCCGCCACGGCCCACAGCCGCCACTCTCCGGGGACGCCCCGCAGCTCGTGGTCGCCGCGATCGTCGAAGGAGATCCCGGACCCCACCACCAGGTCCTTCACCGTCCCTGAGACGACCACCTCCCCGGGGCCTGCGCTGGCACCCACGCGGGCGCCGATGTGCACAGCGATGCCGCCGACGTCCGAGCCGATCAGCTCGATCTCGCCGGTGTGCAGTCCACTTCGCACCTCGAGCCCGAACTGCTCCGCAACGGCGTCGCGGATCGCAACCGCACAGCGGATCCCGCGCGCGGGTCCGTCGAACGTGGCAAGGAACCCGTCGCCCATCGACTTGACCGCGCGTCCACGGTAGAGCGACAGCTCACGCTTCACAGTCCCCTCGACCGAGCTCAGCACATCGCGCCAGCGGCGGTCACCGAGCTCCGCCGCTCGCTGCGTGGAGCCGACAATGTCCGAGAACATCACCGTCGCGAGCACCCGCTCGGGGTTGGGGGCGCGGCGGGTGCCGGTCAAGAACTCCTCGACTTCGTCGACCAGCGAGTCCTGCCCGCTGCCAAACGAGAACACCTCGCTGCCTGCCAGCTCGACGTAGCGGGCCCCGGGGATGTGCTCGGCCAGGTAGCGCGAGTGGCGAATGTCGACGAACCGGTCCTGCGCACGGTGTACGACCAGCGTCGGCACCGAGATCGACGGCAGCACCGCCCTGATGTCGACTTCGGCGTTCATCATGAACAGCTTGCGGGCGGTGCTCGGACTCGCCGAGAGCCGCTCGAGCCGCCCGGCCCACTTGATCAGCTGTGGGTCGTTGGCGGCCCTTGGCCACAGCCCGATGATTCGCGAGCCGTCGCCCCACGGGAAGGCCTCCAGCGCGGCTTCGCGCTCTTCCCGGGTCGGCGGCCAGTCGTAATCGGGCGCCCAGGACATCTTCGGCATCGCCTCGTAGAGCACCAGCGCCCGGGTGCGCGCCGGATGCGTGGCGGCGAACAGCGCCGCCATCGCTCCCCCCTCCAGCCACGCGAACACCGCCGCCTCTGTCGAGCCGGCGGCATCGAGCACCGCGACGACGTCATCCATCTGCTCCTCGAGCGTGGGCGTGCCCATCACGGGATCCGACAGCCCGGTGCCCCTCCGGTCGAACATGATCAGCCGCGAGAACGACGCGAGCCGCTCGAAATACCGCGCGATCCGGGGCTCCTCCCAGTACACCTCGACCTGCGACATCCAGCTCGGCACATACACCAGGTCGATCGGACCGTCGCCGATCACCTGGTAGGCGATGTGGATGTCGCCGCTGCGGGCGTACTGGGTCTGCGGAGCCACCGTGTCGGGAGGCTACTGCGCTAGCTTGCCGCGCTATGGACTTCGAACTCACAGACGAGCAGCGCCTGGTCCGCGAGACCGCGCGTGACTTCACCGATAAGGAGATCGTCGATCGCGCGCGCGAGAACGATCGTAACGAGCACTTCGACACCGATCTCGTCGGCAAGATCGCCGATCAGGGGTACCTCGGCGCGATCGTGCCGCGCGAGTACGGCGGCGCCGGCCTGGACTACCTGACGTACGGGCTGGTCGTCGAGGAGGTCGGCCGCGGCTGCTCCGCGATGAGGACGGTGATCTCGGTCCAGACCTCGCTGGTCTGCTCGGCGTTCCTGCGGTGGGGCAGCGAGGACCAGAAGCAGCACTACCTCCCGAAGCTGTGCACGGGCGAGTGGCTGGGCTGCTTCGGGCTGACCGAGCCCGACACCGGGTCCGACGCCGCCAACCAGAAGACCCGGGCTCGCAAGACCGACACCGGCTGGGTGATCAACGGTTCCAAGATGTTCATCTCGCTCGGCAACCACGCCAAGGTCGCACTGATCTTCGCCCAGACCGACCCCGAGAAGGCCCACCGCGGCCTTGCGTGCTTCTTGGTGGACACCGACCAGCCGGGCTTCAAGCCGCAGGAGATCCACCACAAGATGGGCTTACGCGGGTCCGACACAGCGGAGATCGCGCTCGACGACGTCGAGTGCCGCGACGAGGACCTGCTCGGCGAGGTCGGCGACGGCTTCAAGATCGCGATGAGCTCGCTGGACTCGGGCCGCTACAGCGTGGCGGCCGGTTGCGTCGGGATCTGCCAAGGGTGCCTGGACGCCTCGATTCGCTATTCCAAGGACCGCGTCCAGTTCGGTCGGCCGATCGCGAGCTTTCAGCTCGTGCAGGAGATGCTCGCCGACATCAAGCTCCAGACCGACGCCGCGCGGATGCTCGTGTGGCGCGCCGGCCATCTCAAGGACACCGGTCAGCCGAACACCACCGAGACGTCGATCGCCAAGCTGTTTGCGACCGAGGCGGCGGTCCACTGCGCCAACGTCGCGATCCAGGTCCATGGCGGCTCGGGCTACGTCGACGACTACCCCGTCGAGCGCTACTTCCGAGACGTCCGGGTGACGACGCTGTACGAGGGGACCTCCCAGATCCAGAAGCTGATCATCGGCCGCGCGCTGACCGGGATCAACGCGCTCGTTCCGGCGTGACGCCAGCAAAGCCGCCGGCTACGATCGGCGTCGTCGGCGCCGGCACGATGGGCAGCGGGATCGCGCAGCTGGGGTGCCTGTCGGGCGCGAGAACGCTGCTGCACGACCCCGTGCCGGACGCGCTCGACCGGGGCGTGGATCGGATCAAGCGACATCTGGAGCGCGGCGCGGCCCGCGGGCGCTGGAGCGAGGAGGATGCGACAGCCGCGGCACAGCGGCTCGAAGCCACCCTCGACCTCAGCGACCTCGGTCCCTGCGAGCTGGTGATCGAGGCGGCGCCCGAGCGACTGGAGCTCAAGCGCGAGCTGTTCGCGAAGCTGTCCGAGCGCGTCGTCTCCGAGACGTGCGTCCTGGCGACGAACACGTCCTCGCTGCTGGTGACGGCGATCGCGGGGGCGGCCAAGCGGCCCGAGCGCGTAGTCGGCATGCACTTCTTCAACCCGGCGCCGCTGATGGCGCTGCTCGAGGTGGTCGCCGGCGGGCAGTCCTCCGAGGAGGCTCTTGCGGTCGCGCGCGCGGCCGGCGAGGCGATGGGCAAGCACGTGATCAACGCCGCCGACGGCCCGGGCTTCCTCGTCAATCGGTGCAACCGCCCCTTCGGACTGGAGGCGCTGCGGCTGTTCCAGGAACGGATCGCGCCGCTCGAGCAGATCGATCGGATCTGCCGGCTCGGCGGCGGGTTCCGGATGGGCCCGTTCGAGCTCATGGACCTCGTCGGAGTCGACGTCGGCCTCGACGTGTCACGCTCGTTCTACGAGCAGAGCTTCGGCGAGCCGCGCTGGCGTCCCTCCCCGATCAGCGTGCGCACGGTCGCCGCCGGGCGGTTGGGCCGCAAGTCCGGACGCGGCTACTACGACTACGCGCAAGGACCTGGCGAGCACCGACCGGCGGATCCCGAGCCACTCGAGGCCGGCGGCGGCGACGGCGTGATCGTCATCGCCGGGGATCCCCCGCTGGCGCACGAGCTCGCGGTCGCGGCCCAGGACGCCGGCTGGCAGGTGGTCTCCCCCGCCGAGGCGCAGCAGGCCGAGGCCCCGTTCCTGATCCTCGATCTGACGGGGCACGACGAGCCCGAGGCCCCGCTCCAAGGCGGCCCTCAGGCGATCTGCTGCGCGGCCGGCTCGCTTGCGGCGCTGGACCCAGAAGGCGGCGCGGTCGGCTTCCATTCGCTGCCACCGCTCGACGCGTCGTCGCTGGTCGAGCTGACCCGCGGTCCCGACACCGCCACCTCCGCCGAGAACGCGGCGCAGCGCTTTTTTGCAACGCTCGGCAAGCACACCGTCTGGGTCCAGGACGCCCCGGGTCTGGTGCTCGGAAGGATCGTCTGCCAGATCATCAACGAGTCCGCATTCGCCTTGGGCGAGGGCGTCGGCACCGCAGCCGACATCGACGCGGGCATGATCCACGGGCTCAGCCACCCCCGAGGTCCGATGGAGTGGGCCGACCAGATCGGCCTCGACCAAGTACTCGCGGTGCTCGACGGGCTGTCGGACGAGCTGCGGGAGGACCGCTACCGCGCGGCGCCGACGTTGCGGCGGCTCGCGTGGTCGGGGCGGCTCGGGCGCCAGACCGGCGAGGGCTTCTTCGCCCACGAGGTGGGGCAATGAAAGCTCTCGTGCAGCAGGCGCCCGCTGTCAGCTCATGATGGCCCGGTTATGCATCGCCTCGGGTCGCACATCTGCGCAGGAACTCAAACTTAGGTTTAGTTGCGCCCGTCTCGTCCGATCCTGACGGCGTGACCGGGTTTCTCTGCGCTGTCCGGGGCGGGCTGGCGGGCATGCCGCGCCGCCCTCGTACGGCTCTCACCGCATCGGCCATGTTGATCCTGCTGCCGGCCTTCGCTGCTCCGGCCGGGGCGCGGATCCCCAGCGCCGTCTCCGCACATCAGGCCAGCGGCTGCCGCAACGCCAACCGGCCCGCGACCCGGTCGACGATTCCTGCGATGCGCGCCGCCGTCGTGTGCCTCATCAACGAGCAGCGGGCAGACCACGGGCTCCCAGCGCTGCGAGCAGACGATCGCCTGAACAACTCCGCGCAGTCGTGGAGCAACAGGATGGTCGCCACGCACAGCTTCACCCACGGCACGAACTTCGCCGCTCGGATCTCGGCCGCCGGCTTCAAGTGGTCATCGGCCGGCGAGAACATCGCGACCGGCTTCATGACCCCCCGTCAGGTCGTCAACGGCTGGATGGCAAGCACGGGGCACTGCGAGAACATCCTCAGTCCCACGTATCGCGACGTCGGCACCGGCGTCAACCGGCACGCCGTCGGCGGCTACGCCTCCGGCCCGGCGACCTGGACGCAGGACTTCGCGCTGCCGATGGGCAGGTCCGCGCCGTCGCGACGGTTCGGGCCGATGGATCGCTGCCCCTACTGAGCGCAGCGACGCCCGGCGGATGACGCCGGGCGCTACGCGCTCGCGGCGGGGGCTGCGTCCTCTGCCGCCGTCTCGAAAGGGATCGGCGTGTCGCGCAGGTACCACTCGGCGTCCAACGCGGCCTGGCAGCCCGACCCGGCGGCCGTGACCGCCTGGCGGTAGGTGTGGTCGACGAGGTCTCCGGCGGCGAACACGCCCGGGACCCTCGTCAACGTGGACTTCCCCTGCGTGATCACGTAGCCGGCGGGATCGGTGTCGACCTGGCCCTGGACGAGCTGCGACTGCGGATCGTGGCCGATCGCGATGAACGCTCCGGTGATCGGCAGCTCGCGAGTCGACCCGTCAATCGTGTTGCGCAGGTGGGCGACGCCGAGGCCGCCGTCCTGGCCGGCGGTGAACTGCTCGATTGCGTAGGGCGTGATCCACTCGATGTTCGGGATCGCACGCGCCCGCTCGAGCATGATCCTCGAGGCGCGGAACTCGTCGCGACGGTGGACGATGGCGACTTTCGAGGCGAACTTCGACAGGAACATCGCCTCCTCCATGGCCGAGTCGCCGCCACCGACGATCACGGTCGCCGCGTCCCTGAAGAACGCCGCATCGCACGTCGCGCAGTAGCTGACGCCGCGTCCCGACAGCTCGGCTTCGCCGGGGATGTCGAGCTTGCGGTGTTGAGCGCCCATCGCCAGGATCACGGTGCGGGCGAGGTGCAGGTCGTCGCCGACCCAGACCTTGTGCACGCCGCCGTCCTGGGAAAGCTCGACGCTGGTCACGTCGTCGGTCTCCAGCCGGGCGCCGAACCGCTCGGCCTGGTCGCGGAAGTGCTGCATGAGCTCGGGACCCATGATCCCGTCGCGAAAGCCCGGATAGTTCTCCACATCGGTGGTCTGCTGAAGCAGGCCACCCCAGGCAAATCCCTCGATCACGAGCGGCTCGAGGTTGGCGCGGGCGGTGTAAAGCGCGGCGGTGTAGCCGGCGGGCCCGCTGCCGATGATGATCACGTTTTCGATGTGCTGATCGGTCACTTCATAAAGTATAGCGTTGATTGGACGACCTTGGCCGGGGTTCCGGAGCCTCTCACAGGCCGGGTGCCCGGTGTTTCACATGCGACTCCATCATGACGCGGAGCCGCTGAGCACACCCCCGCCGCCGCCGGGGGCAGGCTCCTGCTGCCAGCGCTGCACCGTCTTACGCAGCTGCAGATAAGCAACGGCGCCGGGCAGCGTCGGCAGCCAGAACGCAAACGCCCGGTAGGCGAGGACCGCGATCACCGCCCCCTCGACGTTGACTCCAAACGCCGTGAACGCTCCGATCATGCCGCCGTCGACACCTCCGATCCCGCCCGGCAACGGCAGCGTGTTCCCCAGCATCCCCAGGAAGTAGGACATGATGATCACGCCCTTCGGGGGCGACAGCCCAAAGGCGTGGAAGCATGCCCACAGCACTGCGATGTCGAACCCCCACCAGGCGACGGCGCCAAGCAGGTAGGGGTCCCGCGAGCGCACCAGGTCGATCGCAGTGCGCACGCCGGTGGCAGCCGCCGCCGGCGCGGTGGCCAGCCGGGCAGCGGCCCTCCCGACCTTGCCCGAGCCCTTGGTCCAGCGCTTGACCAGGCGGTCGAAGTCACCGGGCAGCAATGACACCGCCAGGAACACGACGATCGCCGATGCCCCGAAGATCGCGGGCACCACGGTCAGCGCAAACGAGCCGCCGCCCGGGATCAGGCCGGTGTAGAGGCCGAGTCCTACGATCACCAGTGACGCCATGTAGACGCCGTACAGCAGCGCCAGGAACGCGACCATCCTAGTGGCGACGGTCCGAGGCGCCATGCCGGAGCGGCGCAGTGCCCACGCGGTCAGCGCGATCCCGCCCGCGCCGCCCGCCGCGAACAGCCTGGTTGCGGCCAGCCCGGACATCGTGATCTGGTAGCTCTCCCGCCAGCCGATCCGGGTCTTGCCCCGGATGAACACCGCCCGGAACAGGGCCACGTAGCCGAAGAACGAGCAGACCTCGAGCACGGCCGCGAGCCCCAGCCACCATCCATTTCCCTGCTGGAGCCGATTCCAGGTCTCTTTGAGGCCTAGCAGCTTGGGCAGCACGAAGTACAGGAACGCGAGCGATGAGGCGACGAACAGAATCGACACCAGCAACCGCCTGCGGGTGAACACAACACGCGGCATCTCCTCCTGGTTCTCGGAGGACCCATCGGCGCGGTCGGGCAGATCCGGCGCCCGCTCGTCCGTGGTGGGAGCGTGCTCGGGCACCCGGCCGGCTACGCCTGCACCGCTCGCGCCTCGACCGCTTGCAGCAATGAAGACAGACGCCTCGTGAGCGGTGCAACCCTGGGCGCTCCCGTGCGGACGGCCTCCGCCAGCGCAGCGCCGGCGATCAGGTCGATCGCATAGTGCTCGCCCAGATAGACGAGCGCCAGCCCGAGCAGTCCCGCGTAGCTCCACCCCACGGCGCCAGCAACCGGCCCTACCTCCGAAAGGAGGTGAGCAGCCATCAGAGACGTTGCGAAATGCAGCGACGGCATTGCAGCTAGCGGATTTCCTCCAAAGACATCGTAGAGGGCCTCCCAGCGATCCCCCCAGAACTCCTCACCGTACTCGATCATCATCCTGCGCACGCGCGCAGCATCGCGGTCCTCCATACGGCCTCGCTCGGCCGCCCACCACGGGGGCGCGGTCGGTATCGACCAGTAGAACACCGCTCCGATGTCGAACACGGCGTACATCCGTGCCGCCGCGCTGGGAAAGCGGTCGGGGTCGCGGGCCAGCACGTACACCACGCTTGCGTGCGGCACCAAGAACCACCCCCAGTGACACCACGCCAGCACGCGCTCGAACCGGTTGATCGAGCCCGGCGCCGTAAACGCTCGCTGGAGGCGCTCAGTCGGTGTGGCCCCCAACCCCAGGACCCGGTCGATCGCGATCGGATAGTCGATGTGGACACGGGCAGCGAGCCGCCGCGGGTCATCGTGGGGCATCTTGTAGGCGGCCAGGTAGCCCCACATGTTCAGCCCGCACAGAGCCAGGTCACGGGCTCTGCTGCGGGGCACCGCGACGCACAGCGCCAGCGGCGCAGCCGCCGAGGCGCCCAGCACCGCCGCCGGATGTAGTCGGAGCCGACGCCGCACGACCGGAGCAGCGATCCCAGCCGCGACGAGGGTCCAGGCGGCCACTCTGATGCCCCTCGACGAGCGCAAGGAGCGCCAGTATAAGAACGTCCGCAGGCGCGGCGCTCGCCCCGCGGGCCACCGAGGCACGCCACGAAGCCACCGTCCTCCTGAATAGAATGCGGCGCCGTGCGCCACGCCGTCCACGACGCCCAGCCCCGCCGCCGCCGTCGCCTGGGCCGCCTGGGGCTGACGCTCGGTCTTGTCGCGCTAGTGGGCCTGGTGCTCGCCCCCAGCGCGTTTGCGGGGTTCATCACGCCAAAGTCGGGAGGCTCCCCGAACGCCGATTCGATCTCCTCGCTCTACAAGGTGGTCCTGTACATCGCTGCCGTGGTGTTCGTGATCGTCGAGGGCGCCCTGCTGTACTCGATCATCAGGTTCCGGGCCAAGAAGGGCGCGGTGGCAGCCCAGATCCACGGAAACACGCGGCTCGAGATCGGCTGGACGGTCGCCGCGGCGCTGATTCTGGTGGCTCTGACCGTCGTCACGTTCATCCACCTCCCCGCGATCATCAACCCGCCCGACTCCAGCGCCAACGGGCTGGTTCTGTCAGCCTCGGTCACCCGGCCGACGCCGCCCAACGGGAAGAGCATCACGATCTGCGTCCAGGGACGCCAGTACATCTGGCGTTACACGTACGGCAACCAGTGTCTCAACGCCGCCTTCACAGGCAAGTTGCCCTACTCGTACCAGACGATGTACGCACCGGCGAACACGACCGTGATCCTCGACATCCAGTCGACCGACGTGGTCCATTCGTGGTGGGTGCCGTCGCTGGGCGGCAAGGTCGACGCGGTCCCCGGGTACACGACCTACACCTGGTTCAAGGCACCCAAGGCCGGTGCCCTGTTCCACGGGCAGTGCGCACAGCTGTGCGGCCGCAGCCACGCCGCGATGACAGCGTTCGTGCAGGTCCTCAGCCCGACGGACTACAAGAACAAGCTCGCGCAGCTGACGGCGGAGATCAACCAGGCTAACGAGCAGGTCACGCAGCTTCGCCAGATCCTCACCGCCAGCGGGAACCTTGGAGGCTAGGAACCTTGGAGGCTAATCACTAGATGTCCGTCAGCACTGAGACCGCCCCGCCCCCGCTCCCGGTCACCCGCCGGCCCACGCCGCAGGTGACCACGCACAAGGTCACCCGCCCGCGCGAGACCAAACGGTGGATCGACTGGGTGACCACGACCGACCACAAGAAGATCGGGATCCTTTATCTGGTCACGACCTTCGTGTTCTTTGGGCTGGGCGGAATCGAAGCGCTGCTGATGCGCACGCAGCTGAGCGTCCCGAACAACACGCTGCTGTCGGGCCAGCATTACAACCAGCTGCTGACCATGCACGGCACGACGATGATCTTCCTGTTCGTGGTCCCCGTCATGGCGGGCTTCGGCAACTACTTCGTGCCGTTGATGATCGGCGCCCGTGACATGGCGTTCCCGCGCCTGAACGCGCTGTCCTACTGGCTGCTGCTGTTCGGCGGGATCGTCTTCTACGCGACCCTCTTCTGGCAGCCGCCCGAGGCGGGCTGGTGGAGCTACCCGCCGCTGTCGAGCATCCAGTACTCGCCGAGCGCGGGCCAGGACGCCTGGATCTTCCTGATCCACATCACCGGCATCTCCTCACTGATCGGAGCGATCAACTTCTACGTGACGATCGTCAACATGCGCGCCCCGGGAATGAGCTGGGGGCGCCTGCCGCTGTTCATTTGGGCGATCCTCGTCTACGCGGTGTTGCTGATCATCGCGCTGCCCGTGGTTGCCGCCGCGGTGACGATGCTGCTGACCGACCGCCACTTCGGGACGCATTTCTTCGATCCGACCGCCCACGGTTCGCCGGTCCTCTGGCAGCACCTGTTCTGGTTCTTCGGGCACCCCGAGGTCTACATCATGATCTTGCCTGGGTTCGGGATCATCTCCGAGGTCATCCCGGTGTTCTCGCGCAAGCCGATCTTCGGCTACAAGGCGATCGCCGCCTCGACCGCCGTGATCGCGTTCCTGGCCACGCTCGTTTGGGCCCACCACATGTTCGCCTCCCCGGTCCCGATCGTGGTGCTGGGCTTCTTCATGCTGAGCTCGTTCTTGATCGGCGTGCCTACCGGGGTCAAGATCTTCAACTGGATCGCCACCTTATGGCGCGGGTCGCTGGTGATGACCACGGCCCTGTACTTCGCCGTTGGGTTCATCGCGATCTTCGTCATCGGCGGGATCACCGGGATCTTCCTGGCCGTGTTCCCGGTCGACTGGCAGCTCAACGACACGTACTTCGTCGTCGCCCACTTCCACTACGTGCTGATGGGCGGCGCCGTGTTCACGATCTTCTGCGGGATCTACTACTGGTTCCCGAAGATCACCGGCCGGATGCTCAACGAGCCGCTCGGAAAGATCTCGTTCTGGCTGATGTTCATCGGCTTCAACGTGACCTTCTTCGTCCAGCACGCGCTCGGCCTGGACGGGATGCCGCGGCGGATCTACACCTACCAGCCCGGGCTGGGCTGGTCGACGTGGAACCTGGTCTCGACGATCGGCTCCTACATCCTCGGGATCGGGATTCTGTTGACGATCGTCAACATCGCGATGCACTACAAGCGAGGGAAGGTGGCCGGGCCCGACCCGTGGAAGGGCAACACGTTGGAGTGGTTCACGACGTCTCCACCTCCCCCCAACAATTTCGACGTGGTTCCGCGGGTACGCTCTGTCGAGCCGATGCGCGACATCCGGCGACAGATCGAGCGCGACACCGGCGTCGTGCAGAAAACCGGCGGCAGCGAGCAGTTCGCAAGGCCATCGTGAACCACTCGACGGTCATCCCGGCTGCACGGACGTCAGCCGCAGCGGGCGTCAGACAGGTCGCGGCCGACTACTTCGAGCTGACCAAGCCGAAGGTCCAGACGCTGCTGCTGTTCACGACGATCACCTCGATGGAGATCGCCGGCAACCCCAAGGTCTCGAAGATCGCGCTCTGCTGCCTGGGCGGCTACCTGTCGGCCGGAGGCGCCGGCGCGGTCAACCACTACTACGACCGCGACATCGACGCGCAGATGAAGCGGACCGCCACGCGCCCGATCCCCGCGGGCCGCATCTCCCCACGAGCGGCGCTGACGTTCGGGATCGCGCTGGCGGCGCTGTCGTTTGCGCTCATGTGGACGACGCTCGGCCTGCTCCCGGCGGCGCTGGCGCTATCCGGGTTCCTCGGCTACGTCTGCGTCTACACGATGTGGCTGAAGCGCAGCACGCCGCAGAACATCGTGATCGGCGGCGCCGCCGGTGCGGTACCGCCGCTGGTCGGCTGGGCGGCCACCAGGGGTTCGCTGTCGTGGACGGCGGTGTACCTGTTCGCGATCGTCTTCTACTGGACGCCCCCGCACTTCTGGGCCCTGAGCCTGCTGATGAAGGACGAGTACGCGAAGGTCTCGATCCCGATGATGCCGGTGGTCCGCGGCGAGCGCGAGACACGGCGGCAGATCCTCCTCTACACGCTGCTGTTGTACGCAGTGACGCAGCTGCCGTTCTGCGCGGGCGAGTTCGGCGGGTTCTACCTGGCCGCCTCGATGCTGCTTGGCCTGGCGTTCATCGGCGGCGCCGTGACGCTCTACCGGCGCGCCGACCGGCGCACGGCGCTGCGCCTGTACCTGTTCTCGCTGGCGTACCTGGCACTGCTGTTCGGCGCGATGGTGGCCGACGTCAAGTTGTAGGGAGCGCGAAGCGCGACCGGTGAAGCGAGACGTGACGTCGAGCTATATGATCAAATCGCGGGCCCGGAGGGCCCGCGGAGGACTCTAGGACGCCGGTATGGACCGCAAGCTCGCGCGAAAGAACATCCGCCTCGGCCTGATCGCGGGGGCTCTGTGCGTGTTCATGTTCGGGATCACGTTCGTTGCGGCCGCGATCTACGTGCACCCGTGACCGACGAGCATTCGCAGGCGCCGCCCGCGGGCGAAGAGATCCACCTGCCGGGACCGACGATCCTGCCGGTCGTGATGGCGGTCGGGATCACGTTCGCCGTGATCGGCACCACGCTCACGTGGTTCCTGTCGATCCTCGGGGTGGTCATCTTCCTGGTGACGCTGTGGATGTGGATCCGCGACACGCGGCGCGACATCTCACAGCTGCCCGAGGATCACAGAGCCCACTAAGCCCGGGCCCGACACCCCGGGCTGCCCGGGGCGGGCGCCCCGGGGGCGGGGAGAACGTCACATGGGCCGTGCCGTCGGCGCCGCGTTCGACGTTGTTCCCGCCTGGCGGGAAGAACGTCGCACGGGCCGAGCCGCGTGTGCCGCGTTCGACGTTGTTCCCGGCCGCCCGCTCAGCGGGTTCGCTCAGGCGCTGGCGGCCTCGGGAATGTCGCAGCTGGCGCCGTCGTCGGTCCAGGCCCGCACGATGTCGCGCATCGACAGGATGCCTGCGAGCTCGCCTCCTTCGACCACGACCAGGTGGCGGAACTTGCCTCGCACCATCGCCGCGGCCGCCTGCTCGAGCGACCAATCCGGAGACGCGAACGTCAAGTTCGCGCTGAGGTGGTCCGAGACGCGCTCCTGGTCGGGATCCTGACCGGAGCCGATCGACAGCAGGATGTCGCGCTCGGTGATCACGCCTGGACCGTGGGCGTCGGGGTCGATCACCACCGCCGCGCCGACCTTGCGGCGGCACATGGCAGCGGCGGCCTCCCGGAGCGTGTGCCCCGGGCCAACGGTCAAAACGACTTCGGACATGCCCTGACGTACTTGCATCGCGCCTCCAGGGCTTCACCCGCCCCGCCGCGACTCCTCCATGTGAACAGGATTCGCCGCGGGAAGCTCATAGTTTGCAACGATTGCCTCAATCATAGTCGACTGATCCCTGGCCGCCTACCGCCGTCCGGGATGTCGCAACATCACGCCGCTATACCCCGCGCCGGAGTCCGCCACACCAGGCGCCGGTCCCTGGTGCCATTCGTCGCCGAGAATGCATAGGATGCGGGCGGAGTGATGCACGAGGGCACCGGACACCGAGACCACCGTGCGTAATCGCCCGATCCTGCAGATGGTCCTGATCGGCGTGATCGCATGTGCGATCGGAATCCCCGTCGCGCTGGCGATCCCTTGGTTCCCCAGTGACGCCTCCAAGCAGGCGCACAACATCCACACGCTCTACGACGTGCTGCTGATCGCGTCGGTGCCAGTCTTCGTGCTGGTCGAGACCGTCGTGCTGTTCTCCGTCTGGAAGTTCCGGATGCGCCCCGGCCAGGAGGAGATGGACGGGCCTCCGATCCACGGCAACACCCGCCTCGAGGTCGTCTGGACCGCGGTGCCGGCGATCCTGATCGTGTCGCTGTGCACCTACGCCTACACGGTCCTGCGCTCCAACGAGGACTCCAAGTCCAACGAGATGACCGTCAACGTCACCGCGCGCCAGTTCGCGTTCGAGTTCTCATACCCGACCGCCCCCGGCAAGCAGGTCGTCTCCCCCGTCCTGTACCTCCCGGAAGGCCGGCCCGTGGTATTCAAGCTCCGCGCGCTCGACGTCATCCACAGCTTCTTCGTGCCCAACTTCTCCGAGAAGCTCGACGCGGTCCCCGGGATCACCACCACGCTGCGGGTGACCCCGACCCGTCTGGGGAGCTATCCGGTCGAATGCACCGAGCTGTGCGGCGCCGGCCACTCGCTGATGCGAGCCGCGGTACGCGTCGTCACGCCTGCGGCGTTCCAGAAGTGGCTGAGCTCGCAGAAGCCGAACGGGCCCCCGCCGATCGGGACGCCGCCCCCCAACGCTGTGCAGCCCGGGGTTCCGGGCGCCGCGAGCGCGGCCGCGGGCAGCTCGAGCTCGTCCAGCTCGAGCTCGAGCTCGGCCTCACAGACGAGCGCCGCGGCCGGGAAGGCCGTGTTCACCGGCTCGGCCGGCTGCGGCGGCTGTCACACGCTCGCCGCGGCGGGTACGACCGGGACGGTGGGGCCGAACCTGGGCACCTCGATCGTCCCTAGCGCCAAGAAGGCCGGCATGCCCCTCAAGCCCTTCATCGAGGAGTCGATCCTCAAGCCCAACGCCTTCATCGCTCCCGGATACGCCCCAAATGTCATGCCGCAGACATTTGGCCAGACCTTGACGCAAACTCAGGTCCAAGCGCTCGTCAACTTCATCTCGAGCGTGACAAAGTGAGCACCAGCGTGACCCAGTACCGCAACCTCGTGGAGACGTTCTGATGGCAGTCCAGGTCCATTCGCCGTCACTGCAGCAGGCGACGCAGAGCCCCGGCTTCATGGGCAAACTCCGCGCGCCCGGGTGGTATCGGGCAGCGCTGTTCGACGTCCTCGGCTTCGCATTTGCCTTCGGACTCACCGTCCTGATCCGGTGGCTGATGCACGAGCACCCGATCATCGACGGCGACGCGATCACGATCGTGGCGCTGATTGCGGTACCGCTGTTCTTCATGGTCGGCCTCGGTGCCTTCGATTACTGGTTCTACTGGGCCGCGGGCAGGCCCACCCGCCCGGAAGACCACTCCTCACACGGCGCGTACAGCTGGCGCGACTACTTCCGCGTCAACACCGACCACAAGGTGATCGGCATCCAGTACACGGTCACCTCGTTCTTCTTCCTGCTCGTGGGCGGCCTGCTGGCGATGCTGATCCGCGCGCAGCTGGCCAAGCCTGGGATGCAGTTCCTCACCCCCGAGCAGTTCAACGGCGTGTTCTCGGTGCACGCGACGCTGCTGATCTTCCTGTTCGTGATCCCGGTGTTCGCGGGGCTTGCGAACTTCGTGCTGCCGCTGATGATCGGCGCCCCCGACATGGCGTTCCCGCGGCTGAACGCGCTGTCGTACTGGATGCTGCCGGTCGCCGGGATCATGATGCTGATGAGTTTCCTGGCGCCGGGAGGCTCGTTTGCGTCGGGCTGGACCGCCTACGCGCCGCTGTCGACGACGATGCCGCTGGGCCAGCTGTTCTTCACGCTCGCGGTGCAGTTCGCCGGCGCGTCATCGATCGCGACCGCGCTGAACTTCCTGGTGACGATCATCACGATGCGCGCGCCGGGGATGAGCTTCTTCCGGCTGCCGTTGCTGGTTTGGGCGAACTTCTCGACTTCGCTGCTGGTCGTGATCGCCACCCCGTTCATCGCCGCCTCGCAGTTCTTCGTCCTGCTTGATGCCTCGCTCGGCTTCCACTTCTTCGACGCGTTCGTCGGCCCGGGCAAGAACGGCAACGTGATCATGTACCAGCACGTCTTCTGGTTCTACTCCCACCCGGCCGTCTACATCATGATGCTGCCGGGCTTCGGGATCATCTCCGAGATCATCGCCGTCAAGTCCCGCAAGCCGATCTTCGGCTACCGGATGATGGCCTTCTCGCTGCTGGCAATCGTGGTGCTCGGCTTCACGGTCTGGGCTCACCACATGTTCGTGTCCGGTATGCAGCCCTGGATCCGGATCCCGATGATGATCACCACGGCGATCATCGCGATCCCCACCGGGATCAAGATCTTCTCCTGGCTGGCGACGCTGTGGCGCGGCGTCCTGCACCTCGACACCCCGATGCTCTTCGCTCTGGGCTTCTTGACGATGTTCACGCTGGGCGGCATCAGCGGCGTGATGCTGGCGATGATCCCGTTCGACATCCACGTCAGCCAGACGTACTTCATCGTCGCCCACATCCACTACGTGCTGTTCGGCGGGTCGCTGTTCACGATCTTCGCCGGCGTCTACTACTGGTTCCCGAAGATGACCGGGCGGATGTTCGACGACCGCCTGGGCAAGCTCCATTTCTGGATTACGTTCATCTTCTTCAACCTGACGTTCGCCCCGATGCACCTGATCGGCATCCAGGGGATGCCACGCCGCGTGGCCGAGTACGCCGACAAGTTCGCCGCCTGGAACCTGTTCATCTCGCTGTCGGCGTTCGTGCTCGGCGCCAGCACGCTGATCTTCATCTACAACATCATCGCCAGCTGGCGCGGCGGTCCGCGCGCCGCCGCCAACCCGTGGCGCGCGCTCACGCTCGAATGGCAGGTGTCCTCGCCGCCGCCGGTGTTCAACTTCGACGCCGTCCCGACGGTCGTCGGCGGTCCTTACGAGTACGGCGTTCCGGGCGCGGTGCACGGGATCTTCAAGCCGCCGGCGGAGGCCAAGCCGGTTGCGGCGGGAGGCGGCTTCGATACGCCGCCGAGCCAGGAAACCCATCCGTGACCCCTAGCCGAGTGAGCCATCCGTGAAGACGATCCTGGTAGTCGCCAACGAGACGCTCGGCGGCCGGTCCCTGCTCGACGCGATCCGGTCGCGGGCCGCCGAGGGAGACGTCCGCTTTGTCATCTGCGTCCCGCAGAACCGGCCGCGTAGCGGCCTTGTCGTGTACGACGATGCAGTGTTCGACGCGGCACAGGTACGCGTCGATCTCGCGCTCGAGTTCATCCGGGCCGAGCACATCCAGGCGATCGGCGAGGTCGGCGATCCTGACCCGTACACCGCCACGATCGACGCCGTGCACGCGTACCGGCCGAGCGAGATCATCATCTCCACCTATCCCGAGACGCGTTCGGGCTGGCTTCGCCGCGACCTCATCGACCGGGTGCGCGACGCGTCCGGCCTCCCCGTCGAGCACGTAATCGCGGACCCCGACACCGAGGGCCTGCCGTTCCACGTCACGCTCGCGGTCGCCAACCGCACGGCCAGCGGCGACGAGCTGCTCGACGCGCTCAAAGCCAAGGTGGAGGCAGAGAAGGACAAGGAGCGCGGCCGGCTGTTCATCGTGCTGATCCCGCTCGAAGGTGGCGACGGCCAGGCCACCAGGCGCGCCCGCACCCGCTTGAAGCTCGTGCTCGACCGCCTTCACCAGGCCGGCTTGTACGGAGCCGGGATGATCGGAGATCCCGATCCCTACACGGCGATCATGAATGCCCTGCAGTACTTCCGCGTCGACGACATCCTGATCTCGACGTTCCCAGAGACCAAGTCGGGATGGCTGCGCGCCGATCTGATCGAGCGCGTCCGGCGGACGACCAACTTGCCCGTCGAGCACGTCGTCCAGGAGGACGCCTCCGACACTGCGGCGGCATAGGAGGAGAACACCTTTGGAAGCAGCATCGATCGCCCACGCAGAGCACCACGGACCGCCACCCGCGCACCGCTCCTCGCGGGTCGAGGCCCCGACGCTCGGGATGCTGCTTTTCATCATGTCCGAGGTGATGATCTTCGGCGCCTTCTTCACGGCGTACTTCTTCATCCGGATCGTCACCCACAACCCGTGGCCGGCCCACGGATCGGAGCTGCCCGAGGCGGTCGCAGGCATCAACACAGCGATCCTGCTGTCGTCGTCGCTGACCATCCACTGGGCGCTCACGTCGGTCAAGAACGGCAACCGCTTCGGCCTCAAGGCGGGGATGGCGTCGACCTTCCTGCTCGGCCTGACGTTCCTGACCGTGCAGATCAACGAGTACATCCACGTCGGCTTCGCCCCGCACGACCACGCCCAGGGAACCGTGTTCTACTCGCTGACGGGCCTGCACGGCGCCCACGTGTTCATCGGTCTGTGCCTGCTGGCGATGGTCACGATCCGGTCGTTCCGCGGCCACTACACGGCCGAGCACCATCAGGGCATGGAAGTGCCAGGGATCTACTGGCACTTCGTCGACATCATGTGGGTGATCGTCTACACGACCGTCTACATCCTGTAGCTGTGGCACAACCTCGTCGCCCAGGCGGGTTCGACCCGCTTCGAAGCGAGGCAGACGCGTTTCGCCTGCTGCGCTGGGCCGTCATCGTGATCGCGGCGATCGTCGTAGTCGTCGTGCTGATCCGGGCGCTGACCTGACGGTGACAAACTTAGGTGCACCGATGCACCTAAGCCTGACGCCTCTGGCCGCCGCCGGCCCTGCAGACGGCGTGCTGCTACCGGTCCTGGCGCTGCTGTGGTGGCTCCCCTACCGGGCGCGCGTGCGGGCGCTGGCCAAGGAGCGACGCGCCGTTCCGACGTGGCGGCAGGCCTGCTTTGCGTCCGGCCTGATCGTGCTCGCGGTGGCGCTCAGCCCGCCGGTCGACAGGCTCGCCGACCAGCTGCTCGTCGCCCACATGGCCGAGCACCTGCTGATCGGGGACTTCGCGTCGCTGCTGCTCGTGCTGGGCTTCACCGGGCCGCTGCTGGCACCCGTGCTGCGCAACCGCTACCTGGGGCGCCTGCGGGTCCTCACCCACCCCGTCGTGGCGTTCAGCGCGTGGGCGGTCAACTTCTACGTCTGGCACCTCCCTGTGCTCTACCAGGCCGCCCTGCGCCACGACCCGGTGCATGCCCTCCAGCACGCCTGCTTCTTGGGGTTCGGCATGGCGATGTGGATGGCGCTGCTCGGGCCGCTGCCCAAGCCCGCGTGGTTCACCAACGGCGCGCGGCTGGTGTACATCGTCGCCGTGCGGCTGGCGGGAACGGTGCTGGCCAACGCGATGATCTTCTCGGGGTCGGTCTTCTATCCGATCTACCGCGCGGGCGACGCGCATTGGCACATCAGCCCGATGGCCGACCAGATCAGCGCCGCGGGCGTGATGATGGTCGAGGAGAGCCTGCTGACGATCGGCCTGTTCTGCTGGCTGTTCTTGAAAGTGGCCCGGGAGAACGAGGAGCGTCAGGCGTTGCTGGACTACGCGGCCTCGCAGGGGGTCGAGCTCGACGAACGGCGGGCCGCGCGGGCCGTTGCCGCGGGTCGCGGGGCCGAGCTGTGGGAGCGGGTCCGCTCGCGCGCGGCAGTCCCGCAGGGCACGGGCGGCGCCCCGGCGGGCGCGCCCCCGGTTACTTGACGGTCAGCGTCCCCTTCATGCCGGCGGCCTCGTGGCCGTCGACCGAGCAGAAGAACGTGTAGGTGCCGGGCTTGAGGTTCTCGGTCAGCGTCGAGGTGCCACCGTTCTGAACCACCTTGCCGACCTGGCTGACGCCGTTGCCCCGGATGCCGATGTCGTGGGGAACGCTCGACGCGTTTTTCATGTTGATCGTGACCTTGCCGGCGGTCGCACTGGCGCTCGACGCCAGGAACTTCAGCTGCCCGTTGGGATCAGCGTCGATCTGGAGGGTGCCGTTCTGCTCGGTCACGGGCTTCTGCTTGACGGCTCCGATGTTGGCGAGCTGACCCTCGTCCTGGCCCGGGATCGCGGCGACGTGGGCGACGTAGGCGGCAACGTCCTGGGCGTCCTGGCCCTTGACGAGCATCGCGGGCATCACGCCCTGCGTGTTGGGGTAGCGGATCCAGTAGTCGACCAGGCCCTGGATCGATGTGCTCTTGACTCCGTCGGCCCGGTCCTGCCGGAACGCGTCGTCGAGATTCGGCCCTACCGTGCCCTGCGCGTTGGCGTGGGCCAGCGTGTGGCACGACGAGCACTTGTTGACGAACAGCTCCTTGCCGTTGGCCAGATCCGAGGTCGGATGCTTGACCGCGCATCCACCCAGGACGACGAGGACCATCGTCGCCGGGAGCAGGGCCAGCGGGCCTCTCAATGCTCGTAAGCGGACCATCGGTTGCGGCGGGACTCTATCCAAGGGCACGGCGTCGATGCCTCGTCATCGGAGGGCCCTCGCGCGGCGACTTAGCCGCTGCGCCGTCCCTGCCCGTTGCTAGCATGGCGCCGGTGAGGATCCGCCAGAAGTACCGCATGCGGGCGCCATCAAGCGGCCGTGAGGTCATCATCGAGGCTGAGCCGGGGCAGGCCTACGTCGATCGGGACACGGGCGAGGAGCTTGAGGTGGTGGCAGAGTTGCTGCCGCTTGCTCCGACGCCTTCAGAGCTTCCGTGGGCGGTTGACAACCTGCGCTTCTGCAACTGGTGCGACCAGCTCTGCCAGAAGGACCTGAACGACTGCCCTGTTTGCGGCAGGCGGATGGATCCCCTTCCTTCCTAAGTGCCCCCCACCAGCATCCGGAAATTCGCGGTCGCCCTGCTGAGCGGGGCGGCGCTGTCGGTGGGCCTTGTGGCCTGCGGCAGCGGCTCGACGACCGCGGACACGTCGGACGTGCCGCCGTTCACGGTGCCCACGTCCACGGCGAGGCCGCCCTCGAACAGCAGTACCACGCAGACCAACACGACGGGCACGACCTCCACCACGAGTACGACCTCCTCGTCGTCGGCGTCGAGCGGATCAAGCACCTCAGCGGCTCCGTCGACTCCGGCGACCTCGACGTCCAGCGGCCCGGCCACCGGTGGGGCCGGGACCGGGAACGGCACCGGGGGCACCGGAGGAACCGGCGGTACGGGGGGCACCGGCAACGGCGGCGCCACGACCAACACCGGGCCAAACAGCGGCGGCGCCGGCCTGGGGTCGGCGTTCTGCCAGCAGAATCCGGGCGCCTGCTAGCGCCGCAGCTGGTCCAAGCCTGTCACAGCACGCCGCGAACCGCGGGTAAGCGCGACCGCCCGAGCAGGCAGAGGTCACACACGTCGCGCCGACGGCCTAGGTGTGTGCGATTTTGCCCCGCATAAAGGCGGTCGCGTAAACCTCGCGGGCACGGTCCTGTTTGTGGCCGGATCACAACGACGCGATCCGCGAGTCCGCGGTTGGCTGCGAAACGTCGCTATATCCGACGTTTCGCAGCCAACCCCCTCAAATGATCCTCATCGCAGGATCAGCTCGGCGGCAAGTTGTGCTCCGCACACAATTGTTCGCGTTTGCGCGACAGCTCATACCAAGGCAAACGTCACTCGCCCCGCCGCGGCCGGCGAGGTGTGTGCGGTTTTGCCTCCTGCGCCGGCGATCGACGCCGTGCTCGATCTGGCGGCTGGGGCCGGGGGACCGCGACGCCGCTAGCGCCGCGGCCCGTGGATCGGGTGCAAGGCCACCGGCGAGGTGATCTCCGTGGCGCTGTACTCGACCCTGGTCCCGGCGTAGTTGCACTTGTACGTGGCGGTCTGCTTGACGGCCTGCGCCTGGTTCGTCGCCGGCGGGTTGCCGCAGTTGGTCGAGCGGCCCTGACGGTAGGCGAACTTCGACGACGGAAGCTGGATCGACAGCACCGGCGCCCACGTCGGGACGGTGAGCCCAACGACGTCGCCGCGCTGCACCGGAAGCGGCGCCGGCAGCGTGAGCTGGACGACCTGACCGAGGTAAGGCTGCAGGTGGAACACGGGACTCTGCCCCACCACCGTCCAGTTGCGCAGCTTCTTGGCGCCCTTGGGCCGCAACACCGTGATCGACGCTCGGGTGGTGCCTCCGTAGGTCTGGTCGAGGAAGTGGATGTCGGCCCTCGCGGTTGCGGTATCAGCCGCAAGGCGCGACAGCCCAACCGTGAACGCCACGATCGAACCGGCCTTCTTGACGGTCGTCGGGTACGCAACGCCGTCGCGGATCGTCTCTAGAGCCGTTACCTGCGTGAGGACGATCTTGCAGTTGGCCGGGGTGACTCCCGCTGGGCACGACGGCGCCACAAGCGGCGTAGTAGTCGCACCGAGCTCAATGATCTGGGCCGAAGCCGCCGCCGGCGCGACCATCACGCCAAGCGCAGCCACGACCGCTGCGAGCAAGCAAATTCGTTTCATTTCCGGCATTCAAACACGAGAATGCAGCCGCAGTTGCGCCTGCAGGAAAACTACCGCAGGCGCAGTAGAGCGCCCGACCGTGGCAACGAGCGCCCGTTTGAAGCCGTGCGCCGGCCTGATACGGGCGCTCGCGCCTGCCCTTCAGAGCTTATTGACGTTGACCGCCTTGGGGCCCTTGGGGCCGCTTTCCTCCTCGTAGGACACCTTCGATCCCTCGGAAAGCGAGCGGTAACCGTCGCCGCTGATGCCGGTGAAGTGGACGAACAAATCACGCCCGCCGTCATCGGGCGTGATGAAGCCGAAGCCCTTGTCGTCACTGAACCACTTTACGGTTCCCGTTGCCATGTACTCCCCTTATGCTGCTGATTCGGACACATCGGGCTGCGGTCCCGAGGGCCCCGACCGGCGAGAAACGTAGCAGGGTGCGCAAACTCAGGGCTGCGAGGTGGTCAGCAGCTAGACCAATGCGTTCATCGGAGCTGCTCGGCAGCGGCGGCGATCTCGTCTGAGTCGCCGGCCTGAGGCTTCCAGGGCAGCCGCAGCGGGTCGTCCTCGTAGCGCGGAATCACATGGATGTGAAAGTGGAACACGGTCTGCCACGCCGTCTGCCCGCATGAGTTCAAAAGGTTGACCCCGTCGGCTCCCAGGCGCTCCTTGACGCGGCGCGTGAGCCGCTGAGCCGCCACAACCGTGGCCTCGAGGTCGTCCTGGTCGATCTCCAACAGATCGCGAGAGTGTTTGCGCGGCACCACGAGCGCGTGTCCTCGTGTCGCCGGACTGATGTCCATGAACGAAATTGTCCGGTCGTCCGAGTCGACGATCTGGCTCTGGAGCTCGCCGGCGATGATCTTGCAGAAGATGCAATCTGGGTCGCTCACGGGCGGCAGCCTACCGTTCTTGGGCCGGCTGCCCTGCCAGCAGCTCCCGCGCCCACTCGATCGCCTCATCCGCGGAGGCGATCTCGCCGGCGAAGCTGGCCTCCTCGAGCTCGGCCAGCACCCGGCCGATCTGCGGTCCCGGCGCCAGCCCCACAGCGCGCGCGAGCTCGTCGCCGCGGACGGGAGGCCGGGGCCGGTTGGCCCGCCAGGCGAGCGCCTCCCCGAGCAGCTCGCGCGCGAGCTCGAGATGCCGCGCGATCGCCACCTCCGAGCCGCGCCCGCGCGTGGCCAGGCGGTCGGCGACGCTGAGCAGCGTGACGTCGACCTCCACGGGCTCGCAGTCGTGCAGGTAGCGGTACACGGCACGGCGGCTGAGCGGCATCTCGTGGACCAGGAACCCGAGGCGGAGGTGGTGACGGGTCAGCGCCGCGACGTGGTCGCGCAGCCGCTCGCTGGCCTTCAAACGCGTCAGCGCCTCGGCGGCGACCTTCGCGCCGGCGGCGTCGTGGCCCATGAACGTGACCCGCCCCTCCGAGGTCACGTTGCGCGTCTGCGGCTTTGCCACGTCGTGAAACAGGGCGCCGAAGCGAAGCGCCTGCCCACGCGTGAGCTCGTTCGCCAGTGGCTCGTCGAGCAGCAGCGCGACCGCCTGCGCATGCTCTCCCAGCCACTGCTCGGGGTCGCGCTCGAGCTCGATCGTGTCGGCGAGGACGGCCAGGGTGTGGTGATGGACGTCCAGATGGTGATAGCCGCTCTGCTCGACACCATGTAGCCGCGTCAGCTCTGGCAGCACCACGTCGGTCACTCCGAGCGCGTCCATCAGCGCCAGCCCGTCGAGCGCCCGGTCGGCGATGACGATTCGCTTGATCTCGGCGAAGATCCGCTCGGCGGCGACGCCCGCAAGCGCCGGCGCGCGTGCCCGGGCCGCTGACACCGTCTCGGGCTCGGCCTCGAAGTCGAGCTCGCACGCCAGCCGGGCCAGCCGCAGCGACCGCAACGGGTCGGCCGCGAACGCCTGCGGCGACACCATCCGCAGTCTGCGCGCACGCAGGTCGGCGAGGCCACCGAACGGATCGACGTGATCGCCTCCGCCAAGCGGCTCGGCGATCGCGTTGACGGTGAAGTCGCGCTTGCGCAGATCCTCCTCGATCGTCTCCCCGGCCAGCGGCAGAAGGTCCAGCTGCCAGCTGCGATCCCGCGCGGTCACCCGCCAGGCTCCGAAACCCTCCGACAGCTCGAACGCGTGGGCGTGGGTGGCACGCGCGAGCTTGCGGGCGAGCTGGCCCGCGTCGACGGTCACCGCGACGTCGTAGTCGCCAGTGGGCCGACCGAGCAGCCGGTCGCGCACCGCGCCGCCGACGAGCCAGGCGGCGTCGGCCAGCTGCCACAGCTCGTCGAGCGGTGTGCTCAGCCCGCCCCCGGTCACGACGGCTCCCCGTCGCGGTGGTAGACCCGGGGCACCCGCCGAGAGATCCCCGTCAGCACCTCGTAGTTGATCGTGTCGATCCGCCTGGCCAGGTCCTCGGCCGTCTGGCGCTGCGCTCCGTCGCGGCCGATGATCGTCACCGACTCGCCCTCGCGGGCGACCCGTTCGGGACCGAGATCGACGGTGATGTTGTCCATGCTGACCGTCCCCACCAGCGGATGGCGGCGACCCCCGATCAGCACGTCGCAGTTGTTGGTCAGCGCGCGGCGGATCCCGTCGCCGTACCCGATCGGCACGGTCGCGATCCAGGTGTCGTCAGGCGATATGAACCTACGGCCATAGCCCGCACTGTCGCCCGGCGCCGCGTGCTTGACGGCGGCGACATAGGAACGAAGCTCGAGCGCGGGCTCCAGCTCGTGCGCGTCGGGATCCTGGTTCATCGGATCACAACCGTAGATCGCGATTCCGCACCTGACCAGCGTCAGGTGGCTGCGGGGCTCGCGCAGGGTCGCCGCGCTGTTGGCGGCGTGCAACGCGATGTCCGGCCAACGTCGGCGCAGCTCGGCCGCGAACGGCTCGAACGCCTCGAGCTGGCGCTCCATGAACTCCGGATCGACGTCGGCCGTCGCAAAATGCGTCATCGCCCCCGCCAGTTCGAGCTGCGGCGACGACGCTGCGACCATTTCGGCAACTGCCAGCGCCTGGCGCTCGTCGCGGGTGCCAAGGCGTCCCATGCCCGTGTCGAACTTGACGTGCAGACGCACCGGCCGGGAGCCGGGGGCACGCCGACGGACCTCCTCGACAAAAGCCGGATCCCATGCGACCAGCTCGGCGTCGACCGCCAGAGCCACCTCGAGCTCCTGGCCGCTGACGGCGCCCATCACCAGCAGCGGTGCCTCGATGCCCGCCGCGCGCAGCTCACCGGCCTCGTCGGCGGTCGCAACCGCGAGCGACGTGGCGCCACCCGCGAGCGCCGCTCCCGCGGCCTGGACGGCACCGTGGCCGTAGCCGTCGGCCTTGACGACCGCGCACAGCTCGGCGCCGGCGGCGAGGCGCCGCCGGAGGGTCGCGACGTTTCGCTCGATCGCCGCGAGGTTGACTGCGGCGGTCGCGCGCAGCGGCATTGCGGTCAGCGTATTACGTCCCGACGTCCTCGCCTCTGGCCTGGCGCAGCGCACGCGGCAGGGCCGCGATCACATCGGACGCGATCACGCCCTCGGCGCCGATCTCGCGGGCGCACACGCGCCCGGCGGTGGCGTGCACGTGCACTCCTGCACAGGCCGCCGCAAACGGCTCCATGCCCTTTGCCAGGTACGCCCCGATCACGCCCGAGAGAACGTCGCCGGTGCCCGCCGTCGCCAGGGCCGCTGCGCCCCCGCGGCTGACGCCCACCCGCCCGGACGGCTCCGCCACCAGTGTGTCGTCGCCCTTCAGGACCACGATCGCGCCCGACAGATCGGCTGCTCGCCGGGCGCTGTCCAGACGCTTGGCGCCGACCGCGGCGCTGTCTGACTCCAGCAGCCGCGCCAGCTCGCCCGCATGCGGGGTCAGCACCGTCGGCGCCCGGCGCCGGGCCAGCGCCGACAGCCTGCCGGCGTGGGCATTGAGGCCGTCGGCATCTAGCAGCAACGGCAGCTGGGCCGCCGCCGCCACGTCGCGGGCCAGCCCGAGCGCCTCCGGCTCGCGCCCCAGTCCGGGGCCCAGAACGAGCGCGTCGGCCCGTCCAACGCGCCCGAGCACGGTTTCCGCCGCGGCGGCCATCAGCGACCCGCCGACGTCGGGCAGCGGCACCGACATCACCTCCAGCAGTCGCGTCTCAAATACGAGATTCAGCGACGCGGGCACGAGCGCGGTGACATACCCTGCGCCGGCGCGCATCGCCGACTCCGAGGCCATGGAGGGAGCTCCGGTGAGGCCAAGCGAGCCGCCGCACACCAGCACGCTGCCGGCGGCGAACTTGGTCGACTCTCGCCCGCGCACCGGGATCAGAGCGGTCACCCGGTCCTCGATCAGGCCGACGTCGGCCTGCAGCGGCCCTCCCGGCGGAATCCCGATGTCGATCACCCTGACCTCACCGGTGTGCTCCTTGCCGGGGGCGATCCACAACCCGGGCTTCGCGGCGTGGAACGTCGCCGTCGCGCCAGCGCGCACGGCCTCGCCGGCGACCTCTCCGGTGGAGCCGTCCAAGCCGCTGGGGACGTCGCATGCGATGACCACCGCTCCGGCGCTGCCGGCCGCGTTGATCGCCGCGATCGCCGTGGAGGCGGGATCGCGGGGCTCGCCGGAGAACCCGGTCCCGAGGATCGCGTCGACGATCGCGTCGGCACCGCGGAGTCCCGCGGGGTCAAAACTCTCGGGCGGGGCGCCCGGAAGGCGCTCGCAATTGGCCCTGGCGTCGCCGCGGAGCTCGTCGGGCGCAGCGAGTAGCAGCACCCGGACGTCGCGGCCGAGCACGCGGAGCAACCGCGCCGCCACCAGGCCGTCGCCGCCGTTGTTGCCTTTGCCGCAGACGACCGCGATCGTCCCGGTCGGTGCAAGCTCGCAGACCAGGTTCGTGAGGCCCTCCCCCGCGCGCTCCATCAGCTCGAGGCCGGGAATCCCGCGCTCGCCGATCGCCCACTCGTCAAGCGCGCGCTGCTCGGCGGCCCCGGGGAGCGGCTCGAGCCAGCCCGGGAGGCTCACTACGCGATCGCGATCAGGGACGCTCACTGCGCGATCGCGACCGCCGCGGCGTCGCGGTGGCTGTGGGTGAGCGACACGTTCACGCGCACGCCGAGCGCACGTGCTCGTTCCGCCACCGCCCCGTGGAGCTGCACCACCGGCGGGCCGTCGCGGCCGAGCACCTCGACCTCGCGGAAGCTCCAAGCCTCCATGCCGAGCGCCTTGGCGACGGCTTCCTTGGCGCAGAAGCGTGCCGCTAGGTGCTGGCCCGGGCGCGCGCGCCCCGCCGCGTACTCGCGCTCGGCGTCTGTGAACAGGCGCAGCGCCAACCGCGGACGGCGCTCGAGCGCCCGCTCGAGGCGCTCGATTTCGAGCAGGTCTATCCCGATCCCGGGCGCCGGCGCAGAGGCCGCACTCACTCCACCGTCACCGTCTTGGCGAGGTTGCGCGGCTGGTCGACGCTGAGCTCTCGCTTGCGCGCGATGTAGTAGGCCAGCAGCTGGAGCGGGACCACCGCAAGCAGCGGCGCCAACATCCAGTTTGTCGCGGGGATCGGGATCACCTCGTCGGCGTGACCGGCCAGGCGAGCATCGTCTTCGGTCACCACGGCGATCACCCGCGCTCCCCGTGCGCGCACTTCCTGGATGTTGGAGATGACCTTCTCGAGCACCGGGGAGTCGGTGGCGATGACGACCACGGGAGTGCTCTGGTCGAGCAACGCAATCGGGCCGTGCTTCATCTCTCCGGCCGCGTACGCGTCCGTGGCGATGTATGAGATCTCCTTAAGCTTCAGCGCGCCCTCAAGCGCTACCGGCAGCCCGACGTGTCGGCCGAGATACAGGAAGAAGTCGGCCCTATGGTGCGCGAGCGCGATCCGCTCGATGTTGTCGATCCCGCGCTCGAGGATCAGCGCGATCAGATGCGGAAGGTGCTTGAGCTCGGTGATCGTCTCAGTCAGCACATCGGGGGCCAGCGTGCCCCGCAGCTCGGCGAGACGCAGCGCCAGCAGGTAGCACGCCGCCACCTGGCTGACGAACGTCTTGGTCGCGGCGACGCCGATCTCCAGGCCGGCGCGGGTATACAGGACGCCATCGGCCTCCCGCGTGGCCTGCGAGCCCATGATGTTGGTCAGGGCCAGCACCGACGCCCCGCGCTCGCGAGCCGTGCGCATCGCGGCCAGCGTGTCTGCCGTCTCGCCCGACTGCGAAATACCGATCACCAGGTCGCCCGGTCCCACGACAGGGTTGCGGTATCGGTACTCCGAGGCGATCTCCACATCGACCGGGACCCGCGACCACTCCTCGATCGCGTAGCGCCCGATCAGCCCCGCGTGATACGAGGTGCCGCAAGCCACCATCACGATCCGCCTGACGTTGCGCAGGAGCTCGTCGTCGATCGCGCCGAGGTCGCCGAGATCGATCCCCTCGTTGCGGGCGGCGCGCTCGCCGATCGTCTCGGCAACCGCGTCTGCCTGCTCGTGGATCTCCTTGAGCATGAACGTCTCGTAGCCCTGCTTCTCGGCGGTGTCGGCGTCCCAGTCGATCTCGACGATCTCGCGCGGTAGCGCCTGGCCCGCGGCCGAGAAGAACTCCACGCCGTCGGGACGCACGACGACGATCTCATCGTTCTCGATGTACTGGACCTGCCGGGTTTCGCGCAGGAACGCCGGGATCGCCGAGGCGATGAACTGCTCGTCCCGGCCCCGGCCGATGATCAGCGGACATTCGTTGCGCGCTCCGACCAGCACGCCCGGCTCGTCGGCGCTCATCGCCACGAACGCGTAGTGGCCGCGGAGCTCGGCGTATGCCCCGCGCACGGCCTGCACCAGGTCGCCCTCGTAATGATCAGCGACCAGATGGGCGATCACCTCGGCGTCGGTCTCGGATGTGAACATCGCCCCGTCATCGAGCAGCCGCTGCTTGAGCTCGACGTAGTTCTCCACGATTCCGTTGACGACGATGTGGATGCGGTCGGATGTGTCGAAGTGCGGATGGGCGTTCTCCTCGGTCACGCCACCGTGGGTGGCCCACCGCGTGTGACCGATGCCGGTACCGGGCTGCGGGCGCTCCGCGACCGCCACGGCGCCTGTATCGGCACCCGCGGAGATCACCCCGCGCAACGCGCTCAGGTTCCCAACGGCGCGTACAGCTTCGATCGTGTCGCCCTTGAGCACCGAGATGCCGGCGCTGTCGTATCCCCGGTATTCGAGCTGTTCTAGGCCGGCGAGTAGTAGTGGACGGGCCTCACGGGGGCCGACGTAGCCGACGATTCCGCACATGTGACTGTGCCTCCTGGGTCAGGTGGTCGAACCGCATCGGCGGCCCGCGTCGCCCGGCAGGCTGCCGGACGACGAACTCCTCATGGTAGCCGCGACCGAGGCGTCAGACGGTCGCCGCGGCCTCGTCAGGCTGCGGTGTCTCGGTCGGAGGCGGAGCCGGCTCGGTGGCCTGCGATCCCGCTCCGGTCATCACCGCGGCGCCGCCGATACCGGCAGCGAGCGCCAGCAGCGCCACCAGCGGCCCCTTGACCTCGATCCCGAGCGCGTGATCGAAGGACAGGTCACCGGGTCCGACGTCGGCCAGCGCCACCATGATCCCGATCAACGCCAGGTTGTACTCGTAGCCGCCGTCGGCGACCCAGGGCCCGTTCTTGGCGTGGACCTTGCGGATCGCCGTCGACATCACGCCGATCAGCGATGCCGCCGCGGCGGGCGTCAGGAACCCCAGCGCCAGCAACGCCCCGCCGCCGGCCTCGGCGGCGCCCGCGGCCGTGGCGTGCTTGCGGCCCGGCTTGAGGCCGATCGACTCGAAAAACCCCGCGGTGCCCTCGATGCCGTGGCCGCCGAACCAGCCGAACAGCTTCTGGGTGCCGTGTCCGAAGAACAGCGCGCCGACGATCAGGCGCAGCAACGTGAGGCCAAGCTTCATGGTCACCTCCTGGGGACGGATGCGCGTCGCCGGCCGGCGCGCGCACGAGAACGAGTCTACGCCTCGCCTTTACCCGGTCCCATCGCCTGGCGGACAGCCTCGGCGAGCCTCGCGCAAACCTGATCGGTCTCCTCGCTGCTGGGCGCCTCAACCATCACCCTGATCAGAGGCTCGGTGCCGGATGCGCGCACCAGCACCCGGCCGCGGCCGCTCAGCGCCTCGTCCTCGCGGGCGATCGCCGACTGCACCGACGGATGCGACATCGCGGCGTCGAGCGACGCACGATCCTCCGCGCGCACGTTCTCCAGGCGCTGGGGGAGCTTCTGCATCGCCCCACGCTCGTGGAGGTCGCCGCTCCCGAGCGCCTCGAGCGTGAGCAGGGCGCTGGCGATCCCGTCACCGGAGGGCCCGAAGCCGAGGTCGATGATGTGACCGGACTGCTCGCCCCCCAGGGCCCAGCCGCGCCGACGCAGCTCGTCGAGCACGTAGCGGTCGCCCACCGGGGTAGTGGCGACGTGAATCCCGGCTGCGGCCATCGCCGTGTGAAAGCCGTAGTTGGTCATGACCGTCACGGCGACCCCCTGGCCGGGAAGGCGGTTGCGGCGCTGCAGATGGATCGCGGCCAGCGCGATCAGCTCGTCGCCGTCGACGATGGCGCCCGACCGGTCCACGGCCAGGACCCGGTCGCCGTCTCCATCAAACGCAAATGCGACGTCGTACTCGCCCGTCGCCATGCGCTCGCACAGCGGCCCGATGTGGGTCGAGCCACAGCCGTCGTTGATGTTGCGGCCGTCGGGCTGGTCGGCGAGCACGTCCACGTCTGCACCCAGCCGGCGGAAGATCTCGGGCGCCGCGCGGAACGTCGCGCCGTTGGCACAGTCCAGCACCACGCGCCGGCCGCTGAGGTCCAGATCGGCGAAGCGCACGTGCAATTCGCGCAGGTAGTCCTCGAGCGCGCCGTGAAAGCGGCGCACGCGACCGATTCTCGTGGGCGCCGCAGGCTCGTTGTCGAGCTCCGCCTCGATCGCGTGCTCGGTGTCGTCGTCGAGCTTGAACCCGTCGGCTGCGAACAGCTTGATGCCGTTGTCCTCGTAGGGATTGTGCGAGGCGGAGATCACGGCGGCGAGCGTCAGCCCGTGGCGGCGGACCAACAGCGGCGCGGCCGGGGTCGGCAGCACGCCGGCCAGCAGCGCGTCGCCGCCTGCAGCCGTGACCCCGGCGGCGATCGCGGACTCGAGCATCTCGCCCGACTCGCGAGTGTCGCGGACGATCAGCACCTGTGGGTTCGGCGTTCCGGTGCGCGTCACCGCGGCACGCGCAAGCGCCAGCGCCAGGTCGGCGGTGAGGAAGTGGCCGGCACGGCCGCGGACGCCGTCCGTGCCGAAAAGCTGCCGAGACGACATCGGCGCCGAGGCCGTCAGCGCTTGGAGAACTGAGGCCGCTTGCGGGCCTTCTTGAGGCCTGCCTTCTTGCGCTCCTTGACGCGCGGGTCACGCGTCAGGAAGCCACGGCGCTTGAGCTCGCCGCGCAGATTGGGGTCGGCCTCGATCAGCGCCCGCGACACGCCATGGCGCAGCGCACCGGCCTGGGCCGACACGCCGCCGCCGTGCATGCGCGCGACGACGTCCATCCGGGACTCGTAGCCGACGGCCTCCAGAGGCTGCCGGATCATGCGCTGTAGCGTCTCGCGCGGGAAGAACGTCTCGAGTGACTTGTGGTTGATCGAGTACGTGCCGGTCCCGGGCTTGAGGATGACGCGCGCGACCGCAGTCTTGCGCTTGCCGGTGGCGGTGTAGCGGGCTCCGGCGGCGAGGTCGATCGCGGCGTCGGCGATCGGCTTTGCGTCGTCGTCCTCTGATTCCTGCTCGGCCAGCGCCGCCGCTGCTTCGGCTTCGGCTTCGGCGGCGGCCTGCGCCTCGGCGTCGAGGAACTGGTCGCCCTCGGGAATGATGTCGGGGATCAGGTCCGCTCCGGGGATCTCCGGCTTCTGGCGCGGCGCGAGCTCGACCTCCTCGTCCTCTTCTTCGGCCTGGTCGCCAGCCTGCGCCGTGCCCGCCGCGGCTGCGGCGTCCGGCGCGGGGGCGGCTTCGGCGGCCAGCGCAGCTTCGGCTTCGGCAGGAGGCGCTTCTGGCTCGGGCTCCGCGGCCTCGGGCTCTGCCACCTCGGGCTCTACGGCCTCCGGCTCGGCTGCCTCTGGTTCGGGCTCTGCGGCGGCCTCGGTCTCCGGGGCACTCTCGGGCTCTGCCGGAGCGCTCTCCTCTTCTTCGTTGCGAGGCTCGTCCTGGGGGTTCTCAGTCACGTCTCGATCTCCATCGCTTGCGGCTGCTGTGCGGCGTGCGGGTGCTCGGGACCGGCGTACACCTTTAGCTTGGTCAGCTGCTTACGCGCGAGACGGTTGCGGGGCATCATGCCCTTGACCGCGAGTCGGATGACCTCCTCGGGCCGGCGCTCGAGCATCTCGTCGAGGGTCCGCGACCGCAGGCCTCCGGGATATCCCGAGTGGCGGTAGTAACGCTTGGCGGTGCGCTTGTCGCCGGTGACCGAGATCTTCTCGGCATTGACGACGATCACGAAGTCGCCCGTGTCAATGTGAGGCGTGTACGTCGGCTTGCGCTTGCCCCGCAGCGCGTCGGCGATCTGGGTCGCGAGCCTGCCCAGGGTTTTCCCGGTGGCGTCGACGAGCAGCCAGTTTCGCTCTCGGTCGGTTGGTGTGGCGACGTAAGTCTTCATGGCACGCACAAGCCGCGCGGTCGCGCGCGGCTTGCAGGCAATGATAGACACTGCGCCGATCACGGGATGCCGCGGCCGCCTCCGGTGTCCCTTACCCTGAATCCGTGGAGCTGCCAATTCCGCTGCGACGGCTCGCGTATCGCTGTGCCTATGCCGTGTTGTGGGCCTACCGATCCGTAGCCAAGCCGGCGCTTCACGGAGTCAAGTGCGTACTGGTGGACTCCGACCGCATCCTGCTCGTCCGCCACACCTACGGCCCACGGGAATGGGACTTCCCCGGCGGCGGCTTGAAGCGAAACGAGTCTCCCCTCTCGGCGGCGCGTCGCGAGATCAGAGAGGAGCTGGGCGTCGACATCGACGATTGGCTGGCGATCGGCGACGTGCTGTCCCGGTTTCAGCGCACCAAGAGCACGATGCACTGCTTCCGGGCCGAGCTGCAGGAGCCTCAGCTCAAGCTCGATCGCGGCGAGCTCCTCGCGGCACGGTGGTTCGCGCTCGACGAGCTGCCGCCCAACCTCGCGGGCCACGTCCGCCCGATCCTGGTCCACGCGGGTTTCTAGCCCGCGTCCGACACACCTGCCTCCAGCCGATCGAGCAGCTCGCCCAGCCGCGTGACCTCGTCCTCGCTTAGACCGGCGCGCAGACGCCGGTCGTGCGCCTGCGCGACCACCCGCAGGCGGTCGAACAGCTCGACGCCGTCCTCGGTCAGCTCGACGTTCTGCACACGACGATTGCCGGGATCGCGCCAGCGGCGCACCAGGCCGCGGTTCTCGAGCATGTTCAGGTGGTGCGTCAGCGTCGCGCCGGTGATGCCCATCTCCTCGGCCATCGCCGCCTGTGTGCCCCACCTCTGAGCGCGCACGATCACCAGGACCTGCCAGATCGACGCTGAGCCGCCGGCCTCGGCCATTGCCCGGTCGAACGCCAGGCTCACGACCCTCGCGGTGCGCGTGAGCCGCAGCCCGATCGGCGTCGTGGTCGGAGGTCCGGGTGCGTCCATGGCTCAAGCATCATATCGCGAATTACTTGACATCTAATTCTTAGATATCTAAGCTTTCGCCATCGAACTAAAGGAGGCCCGTTCAGATGACCATCAATGAAGCAACGGCCACCGCGCGACCACACGCGGTCCGCATCGCGTTCGCGGCGATCGTCGTCGCGATGCTCCCCGCCGTCCTCGATCAGACGATCCTGTCGACCGCACTGCCGACGATCGCCGGCGACCTCGGACGGCTCACCGACGTCTCCTGGGTGGTCTCGGCCTACGTGGTTGCCGCCGCCGCCACAACCCCTTTGTGGGGCAAGCTCGGTGACCGCCACGGCCGCAAGCGCCTGCTCGAGGCATCGCTGCTGCTGTTCCTCGGAGCATCGGCCGTCTCCGGCGCCGCCCAGGACATGACGTGGCTGATCGTCAGCCGGACCGTCCAGGGCGCCGGCGCGGGCGGCCTGATGACGCTGGCGATGGCCGCCGTCGGCGACCTCGTCGTGCCGCGCGAGCGCGCTCGCTACCAGGGGTACATCGCTGCCGCTTTCGCGGTCGCCACGATCGTCGGCCCGCTGATCGGCGGAGTGCTCGTCCAGCACGCGAGCTGGCGGTGGGTCTTCTACGTCAACCTGCCGCTCGGCGCGGTCGCGCTGGCGGGTCTGAGGCTGGCGCTCCCTGCGCCCGACGTGCCGCGACCCGCCGCTCCACTCGATGCCGGCGGCGCGGCGCTGCTGGCGAGCGCTACGGCGGCGATCATGCTGGCCTGCATCTGGGGCGGCGATCGGTTCGCCTGGACCTCGCCGACGATCGTCGCGCTGCTCGCCTCCGCCGTGCTGCTAGCGCTGGCCCTCGTCGCGCGGGAGCGCAGGGCGGCCGATCCGATCGTGCCGCTGGGGATGCTGAAGACGCGTGCCGTCGCCGTGTCCAGCGCGGCGCTGTTTCTGGCGACCGCGGCGCTGTTCTCGGTCACGGTCTTCGTGCCGCTCTACCTCCAGACGACGACCGGCGCCACCCCGACTCAGGCTGGGCTGCTGCTCGTGCCGGCGATGCTCGGCATCACGGTGTCGACGAACGTCGTCGGACGCGCGATCTCGGCCACGGGTCGCTACAAGCGCTATCCGGTGCTCGGGCTGGGGCTGATGGCGATCGCGCTCGGCGCGCTCGCGGTCATCGCCGCGCACCCGTCGAGGACCGCCGTCGGGTTCGCCCTCGGGCTGTTCGGCGTGGGATTCGGGATGGTGGGGCAGGTCCTGATCACGGCGGTGCAGAACAGCGTCGAGCGGCGCGAGCTAGGGATCGCCATGGCCACGACCTCGTTCTTCCGCGGGCTGGGAGGAGCGATCGGCGCCGCCATGTTCGGTGCGATCTTCGCCGCGCAGGCGGGCGCCGGCGCGTCGAGCTCGGCGCTGTCGGCGCTAGGCGCCGCGACCCGCACCGACATCATCGACGGCGTGCAGGCCGTGTTCCTGGCGGCAGCGCCAGTCGCGGTGCTGGCGCTGGCGATCGTGCTGGCGCTCAGAGAGGTGCCGCTCTCGACGGGCCAGCCGACCGCCTCTGGCCAGCCGACCGCCTCGGGCCAGCCGACGAGCCCAGGGCAGCGGGAGCGGTCACTCCCACTCGATCGTGCCGGGGGGCTTGCTGGTGATGTCCAGCACAACCCGGCCGACCGGACGGATCTCGCCCGTCATGCGTGAAGCGATCGTCTCGAGCAGGTCGTAGGGGAGGCGAGCCCAGTCGGCAGTCATCGCGTCATCGCTGGTGACAGCCCGGATCACGATCACGTTGCCGTATGTGCGCGAATCTCCCTGGACGCCGACGGTGCGAACGTCTGGAAGCACGCAGAACGATTGCCACAGCTCGCGGTAGAGCCCCGCCTTGCGGATCTCCTCCTGGAGGATCGCGTCAGCCTCGCGCAGGATCTCCAGGCGCTCCCTGGTCGCCTCGCCGCCGACGATCCGGATCGCCAGGCCCGGGCCGGGGAACGGCTGGCGCCACACCAGGCGCTCGGGCAGCCCGAGCTCCGCGCCGACCTCTCGGACCTCGTCCTTGAACAGCGCTCGCAGCGGCTCCACGAGCTCGAACTCGAGATCGTCGGGCAGGCCACCGACGTTGTGGTGGGACTTGATGGTCGCGGCGCCGGTTCCGCCACCAGACTCGATCACGTCGGAATAGAGCGTGCCCTGCACCAGGAAGCTCACGTCGTCGAGCTTGGCGGCCTCCTCCTCGAACACGCGGATGAACTCGGCCCCGATCCGCTTGCGCTTCTCCTCGGGGTCGGTCACGCCGCTCAACCGTGCAAGGAACCGCTCCTCGGCATCGACCGCGATCAGCGGCACGCGGAAGTGGTCGCGGAATGCGGCGATCACCTGCGCGCCCTCGTTCTTGCGCATCAGGCCGTGATCGACGAATACGCAGGTGAGGCGGTCGCCGATCGCGCGGTGGACGAGCAGCGCCGCCACGCTCGAGTCAACCCCTCCGGACAGCCCGCAGATCGCCCTGCCGTCCCCGACCTGGGCCCGGATGCGACTGATCTGCTCCTCGATCACCGAGCTCGCGCTCCAGGTGCGCTCGCAACCGCAGACGTCCTCGAGGAAGTTCGTCAGGACCTGCTGGCCGTAAGGGGTGTGCACGACCTCGGGGTGAAACTGGATCCCGTAGACGCCGCGTCCCGTGGACTCGAAGGCGGCCACCGGCGAAGCGGTCGAGGAGGCGAGCGCGGTGAATCCGGGCGGTGGCGCGAACACGGTGTCGCGGTGTGACATCCAGCAGGTCTGCTCGGCCGGCGTGCCGGCGAGCAGCCGGCCCTGCTCGGACACGGTCAGTTTCGAGCGACCGAACTCCCCCACCTCGGCGCCCTCGACCTGCCCGCCGAGCTCCCGCGCAAGCAGCTGCATGCCGTAACAGATGCCCAGCACTGGGACCCCGAGCTCGAGCAGCTCTCGCTCGAGCACGGGCGCGCCCTGTTCATAGACCGACGCCGGGCCGCCCGACAGGATCACGCCCTTCGGCCGGCGCCGGGCGACCTCCTCGGCGCCCACGTGATGCGGGAGCAGCTCCGAGAACACGCCGCATTCGCGCACGCGGCGCGCAATCAGCTGCGAGTACTGGCCGCCGTAGTCGAGGACCACGACCTCTTCGGTCGCGGCCGCCGGCGCCACGGGATCCGGGGCGCTGTCAGCAGGGGCTATCTGGCCGGCTCGGGCGGCCGCCGTCTCGATGGCGGCGGCGTCAGTCGGCGACACCGATTGTCGCCGCGTGGCTGCCTGCGCCCATACCGACGCCCTGTTCGCGCTGGAGGTGCTTGCCCTCGGTCTGGAGCGCCGGGGCGACCAGCAGCTCGGCGCGGTTGAACTCGGCGATGTCGCGGTAACCGGTCGTCGCCATCGAGGTGCGCAGTGCGCCCATCAGGTTGAAGGTGCCGTCGTTCTCGCGCGCCGGGCCCTTGATGATCTCCTCGAGCGTCCCGTTCGGCGTCGTGACGACCCGGGTGCCGCGGGGCAGCGTCGGATGGAACGTCGCCATTCCCCAGTTGTATCCGCGACCGGGCGCCTCATAGGCGCGGGCAAGCGCCGAACCGAGCATCACCGCGTCGGCACCGCAAGCGATCGCCTTGGCGATGTCGCCGCCGTTGCGCATGCCGCCGTCGGCGATCACCTTCACGTAATCGCCGGTCTCGAGCATGTGCTGCGAGCGCGCCGCCGCGACGTCGGCGATCGCGGTCGCCTGGGGAACGCCGATGCCCAGGACGCCACGGGTGGTGCAGATCGCGCCGGGGCCGACTCCCACGAGCACGCCGGCGGCGCCGGTGCGCATCAGGTGCAGCCCGGTGTGGTACGAGGCACAGCCACCGACGACGATCGGCGTCGGGGCGAGCTCGCGGATGAATTCCTTGAGGTTCAGCGGCGGACGGGTCTCGTCCCGCGACACGTGCTCTGCCGAGACGACCGTGCCCTGGATCACCAGGATGTCGAGGCCGGCCTCGAGCGCCACCTCGTAGTGGGTGCGGACCTTCTGGGGGGTCAGCGATGCGGCCGCGACCACGCCGTGGTCCTTGATCTCCCGGATCCGCTGGGCGATCAGCTCGGGCTTGACCGGCTCCCGGTAGATGTCCTGCATCTCGCGCGTTGCGATGTCCTTGGAGAACGTCGAGATCCGCTCGAGCTGCGCGTCGGCGTCCTCATAGCGGGTGTAGATGCCCTCGAGGTTGAGCACCGCGAGCCCGCCGAGCTTGCCGATAACGCCAGCCGACTCCGGGGAGACGACGCCGTCGAGCGCGGCCGCCAGCAGCGGCAGCTCAAAACGGTACGGACCGAGCGTCCAGGAGATGTCGATGTCGTCGGGATCGCGCGTCCGTCGCGACGGGACGATCGCGATGTCGTCGAATCCGTACGCCCGCCGGGCCTTCTTGCCTCGTCCGATTTCGACTTCCATTACGGCATCGTATTGCCCGCTGCGGACGGCAGCTGGGCGGTCGTTAGAAGCGTGGCTGAGAGCGCGATCAAGTTCGTGGCGGCGACCGAGATGACCGGGGGTTCGATGCTAGCAGTGGGGGTTCGGGCGCTCCCCCGGCAAACCCGCAACCTGCGGACGTCAGCCGATCTCGGCGCCGACGTGGAGGCGCTCGGCCTCGACCTCGGTGAGCAGCCTGTCGACCTTGAACGGATCCAGCAGGCCGGCGCCGAAGTGCTGGATCGACTCCGCGCCGCAGGCCACCCCGTAGCGCAGGCAGTCCACCGCGGGGCGACCGCCGTAGCGGGCCGCCACGTACCCGGCCAGGAACGCGTCTCCGGAGCCGATGCTCGAACGCGCCTCCTGCTCCTCCACCCGGACCCGGTACAGAACCGGCGAGCCGTCCTCCAGCACCTGGGCATAGCAGCCGTCGGGCACGGTCATGATCACCTCGCGGGCGCCCAGCCGACTCATCTCCGCGACCGAGGTTGCACGGTCGTCGGGATCGTTGAACTCGTGGCCGACGAGCTCCTCCGCCTCGAGCTCGTTGGGGCAGATCACGTCGGGCTCGGCGCGCACCGCCAGCCGCAACGGCTCGCCGTCGGTGTCCACGATCGTTGTCACGCCAACGCGTTTGACCTCGCGGATCAGGCCGGCGTACACGTCGTTGTCGACGCCGCGGGGCAGGCTTCCCGCGAACACGCACATGCTGGCGCCCTTGGCGAGGTACAGCAGCTTGTCGCGGAACAGCTCGAGCTCCTGGGGGGAGATCGAGGGACCTCGCTCGTTGATCTCGGTGTGCTCGTTGGTGGTCGGATCGAGCACGGCCGTGTTGGTGCGCGACTCCTCGCGGATCCGCGTGAAGCCGTTGAGGATCGCCTCGTCGTTGAGCGCCTGCAGGATCCGCGCGCCGGTGGCGCCGCCGGCAAAGCCGGCTGCGATCACTGGCTGGCCCAGTCGCTTGAGCGCGCGCGCGACGTTCACGCCCTTGCCGCCGGGCATCGTCGTCTGGTCCACGGTGCGATGCCGACGACCCGGCGTGAAGTTGGGCACCTCCAGCGTCTTGTCCAGCGCAGCGTTGAGCGTGACGGTGATGATCATGCGGGCTTCGCGCGTCTTCCCCTGATCCGACCGCGCCAAAACACGGCCAAACCGATGGCCACTGCAAGCAATGCAACCAGCGACACAAGCGTAAACGGTCGCGTGACGAACCCCAGGCCGCCAAGCGCCGAGCTGGGTCCAGGCACGGCCCGGGCGACCACTAGCGGCACTCGTTTGAGGACCCTGCCACGCGACACGACCACCACCGTCCCGACGCGCGCATGGCGTTCGAGCGGCCCGGTCAGCTGCTGTGGCACGTTGACCCGGAGGTGCGGCCGGGCAGTGCGCGCGAACAACTGCTTGAACGTGGCGTCTGCGATCACCGCCACGCGCAGCTTGTCACGACCTTTAACGGACGGCCGCGCCAGCACCTCGCCCTTGTGCACGAGCGTGCGCACGGCGAAGTTGGCGAAACCATAGTTGAGCAGCGACAGGGTGCTGGCATCGCGCACCGCCTCGTCGGGCGTCCCGATCACGGCGCTGATCAGTGTCATGCCGTTCTTCGTGCCCGAGCCGACCAGGACGTATCCCGCCTGGAGCGTGTGGCCGGTCTTGACGCCGTTGACCCACGGGACCTTGGCCACGAGGTCGTTGCGGTTGACGACCGTCCGCACGTGGTTGCCGGTGTGCAGAACCGCGCTCTTGAGCGCAACGACCCGCTTGAAGAACGGCGACGTGCGAACCAGATAACGGGCGAGCTTGACCAGGTCGGAGGCGCTCGAGTAGTTGCCCGGCGTGTCCAGGCCGATGGGCGTCGAGTAGTGCGTGTGCACGAGGCCGAGCCGGCGAGCCCGCGCGTTCATCATCCCGACGAACCTCGCGACCGATCCGTGGCCCACGTTGAACGCGAGGTCTTCGGCGGCGTCGTCGGCGCTGGGCAGCATCAGCGCGATCAGCAGGTCGTGAACGCTCATCCGCTCGCCCGGGACCAGCCCGATCTGCGAGTCCTCGGCCGCTGACCGGTAGCCGTTCTGCGTGAACATCACGCCGAGCCCATGGACCTGCTCGAGCGTCACCAGCGCGGTCATCAGCTTGGTGGCGCTCGCGATCGCCTCGCGGCTGTTGGCGCTGCGACCGTACAGCTGCTCGCCGCTGCCGGCATCGATCAGCGCCGCCGCTCGCGCGCCGGCTCCGGGCATCGGCGTCGACGCGCTGGCGGGCACGGCGTGCGCGAGAGCGAACGCGAGCACGAGCGCGCCCAGGACCCCCGCCCTGGCTCGCCGCACTACGGCCTCCTCACCGTCGCAACCTCAGTCGCTGCGCGATATGCAGGCTGTTGGGGTCGATCAGGCCGTGGTTCAGCGACTGGAGCGTCTGGATCGACACATCCGTCTTCTGGGAGATGCTCGACAGCGTGTCGCCGCGCTTGACGACGTAGAACTTCGCGCGGGCGAAGGGGCCGTGCCGAGTCGTGGTCGGCCGGCTGGAGACGTGCGAGTGCGTCGTGGACGACTTGTGGGTCAATCCGTTGTGCACGACCAGATACGTCCCTGTGATCGCCGCTGCGAGCGCGATCGGCGCCAGGTAGCGCCCACGACTCCTACGCACCATCGCCGCGCGATCATACATCCGGATTGCCCAGAATTCGGTTCCACGCCCCCGCTAGCGGCTCATGCCCGCCAGATTCCAAGCGAGCTCGCGCAATCTGGCCGCCTCGCCGGCAGCCGCTGCCGCCGGGTCTCCACCGGTCTTCAGGTAGGCGTCGACGATGCCCCGGGAGGCCGCGATCAGCCCTCCCGCGGGCCCCGGGACAAACACGGCTGACAGCTGCTCCACCTGGCCGCCCTGGGCGCCGACGCCAGGCAGCAGGAACACCGCAGCCGGCATCAGCTCGCGCAGCGCCTGCATCAGCTCGGGGGCGGTCGCGCCGACCACGGCGCCGACGTCGCTGAGGCCCGCCGCGCCGATACCCGGCGTTCCGAGCTCGGCCACGGTCGCGGCCAGGCGGTCGCTGACCGTTCCCCCGCCGACCAGCTCCAGATCCTGGAGGTCGGCGGCGCCCGGGTTGGAGGTGCGCACGAGCACGAACAGTCCGGCTCGACGCTCGCGTGCCGCGTCGACGAACGGCGAAAGCGAGTCAATCCCGAGCAGCGGGTTGATCGTCAGCGCGTCCGCGTCGAGCCCGTCGACGGGGCCGTACACGGTCGGGGTGTCGCCGAGAAATGCCTGGGCGTAGGCCTTGGCGCTGACGTCGATGTCGCCGCGCTTTGCGTCGGCGATCACCAGCAGCCGGCGAGCCCGGGCGCGTTGAGCGACCTCGCGCAGCGCGACCCAGCCCGGTGCGCCGAGGCGCTCGAAACAGGCGACCTGGAGTTTGACCGCAACGCAGTGGTCGGCGGTTGCCTCGATCGCCAGCGAACAGTGAGCGGCGACGGCCCGTGCTGCGCGCGAAGCTGTCGACCGGTCTCCCGGCGCGCGGTCGGCGAGCTCGACCGCTCGCGGCCACAGCCGGGCGGGGTCTGGGTCGAGGCCCAGCACCAGCTGTGACGTACGCGCCGCTACCGAGCTCGCGACTCGGTCTCCGAAGCTGCCCGCAGAGCCTTCAGGCGCGTCTGCAGGGCGAGCCGGCGGCATCCCCGGGTTGGTGGATGGTGTCAGAGGGCTTGTCGGTGGCGTCCCGGGGTCTGCCGTCAGCGTCCTGGGATTCGTCGACGGCGCCTCGCCCTGCGGCGAGGCGTGCCGATCAGCAGGCGCCCGCTGGGCGGGCGACCCAACCTCGACGTTACGAGCCGCATGCTCGAGTCGCTGCTGTGCGACGGAGCCTGCGGCGCCGTCCACTAGTTGACGGCCTTCTTCAGTCCCGCGCCGGCGGTGAACTTCGGGACCCGCGATGCCGAGATCTGGATCTTCTCGCCGGTGGCGGGGTTGCGGCCCTCGCGAGCGCTGCGCTGCGAGACGCTGAACTTGCCGAATCCGGAGAACGTCACCTCGCTGCCACGCTTGAGGGCGTCCTCGATGGTGTTGAGGACCGCGTCGACGGCGTCACCTGCGTCTTTCTTGCTCAACCCGGCGCGATCTGCGACCTGGTCGACGAACTCAGACTTAGTCACTTGCTCCCTCCTTCGAGGTGGTATGAACGTTCGAAGCTAACAGGATCAGCGGACAGGACTGTGCCCGCGGCCCTGGAAGGAGCCCATTCTCTCCACTGGAGGTAGGGTGCTATCGCGCTGTTTGAGCTGATTTCCGCTATTTGCGAATTCCATCGTCCATGATTCGGCATCAGGGCCAAGGTCCAGGCCGGACGCCGGCCGAAGCTGACACCTCCCCGACGTTGCCGCTTGACGCCGCGAATGCCCGTGATCCTGGAACGGAACCGACCGTTCCGCTAGAGGCGGCGCCACGCACGGAGCCCGAGCGGACCAGGTACATCGGGGACGAGCGCGAACATACGGACGTGGACGAACATAGAGGCGTGGACCTGGCTCGACTGGCTTGGCTGGGAACCGTGGGCGCCTGCCTGATCGCCGTCGCGATCTTGGTGCTCGAGGGCTACTACGGCTACGCGGCGGTCACGTTCGCGGTCGCCGCGTCCGCGGCGCTCAACCTGACCTAGAGGATTGGCCCAGCACGCCCGGCTCCCGGGGCTGCTCGGGGGAGACCGGGGCGAGCACCTCGCCCGGCCGGACCCGGTCCTCGGGCTCGAGGTGGATCAGCACGTCCGCGTTCCGCAGGCGCGACGCGATCCTGTCCTGGAGCTCGTGAGCGGTGCGGTGGGCGTCCTCGAGCGATGTCCCAGCCCGGAACTGGACGTGCAGGTCGATGTAGCGGCGGGCCCCAGCCTTGCGTGTACGCAACTCGTGGTAGCCGACAACGCCGCGCGGCGCGAACGCCTCGATCGCCTCCCGGATCTCGTCCACCTCCTCGGCCGGCAGCGCCTCGTCGACGAGCACCCGCGATGAGCCCAATAGCAGCCGCACGCCGGTGACGACGATCGCCGCCGCCACAGCAAGCGCGATCACCGGGTCAAGCCAGTAGGCGCCGGTGATCTTGACGAGGATCAGCCCGATCATGACCCCGGCGGAGGTCAGCGCGTCGGTCCGCAGGTGTGCCGCGTCGCCGGCCAGCGCCGGCGAGTCCGTGCGCCGCGCGTTGCGATCGAGGATCGCCGACACGATGAGGTTGACCGCGACCGACACGCCCGCGACCGCGATGCCGAGGCCGATGAATTGAAGCTCGGTGTGGTTGGCCAGATGGCGGATCGCCTCGAACGCAATCGCGGCCGAGCCGACCAGGATCAGGATCCCCTCGATCGCCGCGGACAGGTTCTCGATCTTCTCGTGGCCGTAGCGATGGCGATCGTCGGCCGGGGCGTCGGCCTTGCGCACCGAGACGAACGCGACCACCGAGGCGACGAGGTCGATGCTCGAATGCACAGCCTCGGTCAGGATCGCCACTGAGCCGGTGACCGATCCCGCGATCACCTTGAGCAGGATCAGCGCCGAGTTGGAGATGATCGACAGCGCCGCCGTGCGCCGCTTCTTCTTCGGGATGGCCGTATCCGTCGTGCTCACCGGTTCAGCCACTCCAACAGCCCCCGGATCGCGTTACCGCGATGGCTGATCGCATCCTTATCGAGCTCGGAGAGCTCGGCCATCGTGCGATTCTCCACGTCCGCGTCTGGGATGAACGCAGGGTCATATCCGAACCCGCCCGACCCCCTCGGCTCAGTCGCCAGCCGCCCGGTGCAGTCGCCGAAGAAGACGTGCTCCTCCCCAGTCTCCGGGTGTACGTAGGCCACCGCACACACGTAGCGTAGGGCGCTCCCGGCGGGCGCCTCGCGCATCAGCTTGTCGAGGTTCTCCTGGTCGGTGGCGTTCGGCCCCGCGTACCGCGCCGAGTGCACCCCAGGCACGCCGCCAAGGGCCGCTGACTCGATTCCCGAGTCGTCGGCGATCGACGGCCGGCCGGTCGCGTGCGCGGCCGTCCTGGCCTTTGGAAGCGCGTTGTCGGCGAACGTCTGCCCGTCCTCGACCGGCAGCGTCACGTCGTCGGGCAGCGGATCGACCGCTATCCGCGCCGGAGCCAGCAGCCGGCTGACCTCGGCGAGCTTGTGGGGGTTGCGGGTCGCGAGCACGAGTGCGGAGATCGGCTCGGCAGGCATCGCTCAGCCCCTCGCCGCTGCGACCGCCTCGTCCTGAAGGGCGCGCAGCCCCTCGATCCCATGCGCGGCGAGCACCAGCAGGTCGTCGAGGTGCGCGCGCGAAAGCGGCGTGCGCTCCGCCGTCGCCTGCACCTCGACGAGGCCGCCGTCGCCCGTCATCACCACGTTGGCGTCCACCTCGGCGGTCGAGTCCTCGCTGTAGTCGAGATCGAGCAGCGGCGTCCCGTCCACGATCCCACACGAGACCGCGGCAACCGTCCCGGTCAGCGGCGTCCCCTCCAGCATCCCCTCGGTCAGCAGGCGCTCGCAGGCCAGCCGCAGGGCGACCATCCCGCCGGTGATCGAGGCGCAGCGCGTGCCGCCGTCGGCCTGCAGCACGTCGCAGTCGATGTAGATGGTGCGCTCGCCAAGCGCCGAGAAGTCGACGACGCCGCGCAGCGAGCGGCCGATCAGCCGCTGGATCTCGACGGTGCGGCCGTCCGGACGGCCGCGTGTCGAGTCGCGCTGCTTGCGCTCGCCGGTCGCGGCGGGGAGCATCCCGTACTCCGAGGTCACCCAGCCCCGCCCAGAGCCCACCAGCCACCTGGGAACACTCTCTTGCGCCGAGGCGGTGCAGATCACCCGCGTCTCGCCCATCGAGATCAGCGCCGAGCCGGTCGCGGTGCGCACGAATCCGGGCTCGATCACGGTCGGGCGCAGGTCGTCGGCGGCGCGTTCGTAGCTGCGTTTCGTGCTCATGCCGCCACCCTCGCGCTCAGATCGACGTGCACGACCTCGCCCAGCGGCATCTGCAGAAACCGCGTCCCGAGCTTGCGAAACGGCTGCACGTCGCCCGTGCAGGCAAACCTGTAGGTCCCCTCGGTGACGCGGGGGTTGAGGAGGTCGCGCGACGCGAGTGCCCGCTCGACGCTGCGCGACACGCCCGTCCCGGACGTGACCAGCGTGACCCCGCGCCCGAGGATCCGCTGGAGCATCGAGGCGACCAGCGGGTAGTGGGTGCAACCGAGGATGACCGTGTCCACCTCGGCTGCGCGCAACGGCGCGCAGTACTCGCGCACGGTCTCGACGATGTGCTCGTCGAACGGGAAGCCGCCCTCGATGATCATCGCCAGATCCGGGCACGGGACGCTCTCGAGGTGCACGTGGGGGTCGGCGCCGAGGACGGCGCGCTCGTACGCGCCGCTGGCCACGGTTGCGGGGGTGGCGAGCAGTCCGATGCGGCCGTTGTGGCTGCCGGCGACGGCCAGTTGCGTGGCGGGGGCGACCGCGCCGATCACGTCGATGTCGAGCCCGCGGGCCTCGAGCTGGCGCTCGATCGCGCCGAGCGCCACCGAGCTGGCCGAGTTGCACGCAACCACGATCAGCTTGGCGCCGGACTCGAGCAGGTACTGGGTGTCCTCGATCGCGAAGCGCTGAAGCTCCTCGGCGGTGCGGTCGCCGTAGGGCATGCGTCCTGTGTCGCCGAGGTACACGTAGTCCTCCGTGGGCAGCGACACGAGCAGCTCGTGCAAGACGGTTAGTCCGCCGACGCCGGAATCGAAGACGCCGACGGGCTGGTCGGGCGACGCGGACATCGATCGCATGGTGCCAGACGGCCGGGTCGCTGCCACCGCACCCCGCCTCGCCCGCGGCTCCACCCCCGGTAGCTTCCCCGCCGATGCGCGCCCTGATCGTAACGAACATGTACCCCTCGCCGGCTCGCCCGGCGCTGGGGAGCTTCGTGCGCGACCAAGTCGAGGCGCTCTCCCGGATCCCGGAGGTCGAGCTCGAGGTGTTCGCGTTTGATCCGGGCGGGGGCGGCGCCTACGTGAGGGGAGCGCGCGCGCTTCGCCGCCGGCATGGCCGCGACCGCTTCGACGTCGTGCATGCGCATTTCGGACTGTCGGCGTGGCCGGCGTTCGCGGCTCATGGCAGCGCGCGGGCAGTGACGCTGCACGGCACCGACCTGGCGCACCCGCGCTCGCGGCTGATCACCGTCGCCGCCTTGCCGCTGCTCGACCTCGTCGCGACCGTGTCAGAACCGTTGGCGAGCACCGTCCCGGAGTGGGCGGTGCGACACCGGCGGGCGGTGCTGCCTTGTGGCGTCGACGTGCAGCGCTTCCGTCCGATTCCGCGAGCTGGCGCCCGGCGCGCGCTCGGTCTGGACCCCGAGCGGCCGTGCGTGCTGTTCCCCGCCGATCCGGCGCGCCCCGAGAAGCGGCACGACCGGGCGCGGCAGGTCGCGGGCGACGTTGCGTTGCTGTCGCTCGGCACCGTCGCTCCGGCTGATGTGCCGCTGTGGGTGAACGCCGCAAACGCGGTGCTCGTGCCGTCCGAGCGCGAGGGCTTCGGGCTCGCCGTGCTCGAGGCGCTCGCCTGCGATGTCCCGGTACTCGCGACGCCGGTGGGCATCCATCCGGAGGTGCTGGCCGGGGTCGCCGGCGCGTACTGCGGTCCGTTCGACGCCGTCGCGTGGCGCGAGGCGCTCGCCCCGGCGCTGGCCGACGCCGATCCGCGGATCGAAGGGCGCGAGCGGGCGGAGCTCTGGTCGACCGACCGGATGGCCTCCCGCGTAGTCGAGGCCTGGCGCGGGCTGCTGGGGTAGGCGGGAACAACGTCGCACGCGGCGACCTGACCGCCGCGCGTTCAACGAACTTCCCGCGGAGCGGGAACAACGTCGCACGCGGCGAGTCGAAGACGGCGCGTTCAACAAACTTCCCGGGCCCGCCGGGTCGAGGTGCGAGCTCGTCGCTGCCCGTCGCGCGGGAAGAACGTTCCCACGACAGACGGGCGACAACGAGCGGAACAAAGATCCCGCCCGGCGGGAGGAACGTTCCCTGGGACTGAGATGGCAGCGGGCGGAACGAACTTCCCGACGTGGTCCGTGCGGCGAGCAATGCGGAGCGAGGAACGAAGACGTAGCTGGGCGACGGTTACGTTCCGCGCGAGACCCGGGGCGCATCGCGGGGAACGAAATCGTCGCCTCAGGGCAGCCGCGGCAGCACCGCCTCGCCGAACAGGCGGACCTGCTCGGCCAGCCCGGGGAGTCCCTCGATCGAGCGGCCGGCCCACGCCTCCAGCGTGAACGGGTCGGTGAACGAGATCAGCGCGTGGTTGAGCCCAGCCGGCAGGAACTCCTCGGTCAGGTACGCGACCCAGTCGTCCGGGGTGCCGGCCACGACGAGACGATCGGCGAGCTCGTCGGGGGTGGCGTCCAGCGCAGCCTGGATGTCGCCGGCGGTGAACGCGGCGTTGACTGGGGCCACCTCCTCGGGTTCGATGCCGTGGCGCTGCAACAGAGCGGGCGGCATCGACGGGATGTAGAACGCGGCCAGGATCCGGCTCGCCCGTCGCGCGATCGCCCCATCGGGCGCGATCGCCCCCAGCAGCGAGTCGCCCAGGTCCAGCCCGGCGGCATGGCGCCCGGCACGCTCGACGCCGGCTAGGAAGTGCTCGACCGCATAGCGAAGTGCCTCGGCAGAGTACGCGCACGCCGTCTGCAGGCCATCGGCGATCTCGCCGGCGAGCTCCATCGATCGCGGGCCGCCCATCGCACCGATCTTCACCGGGACGCGCTGTTGCACCGGGCGCGCCGCCGTGACCACACCTCGATAGGTGAAGAAGTCACCCTGGAAGTCGATCGACCCCTCGTCGAGCAGCGTCCGGACGACGTGGTGCGCCTCGCGCAGTCGCCCGATCGGCCGAGTGCCCTGCCACTGCACACCGTATTGCTCGAGCATCGCGATGTTGCCGATGCCCATGACCACCTCCGCCCGGCCGCCGCTGAGCTCGTCCAGCGTGGCCGCCAGTTGCGCAACGTAGCTGGGGTCACGCATGAAGATCGGCGCCACGCACGGACCGAGGCGGATGCGCTCGGTGCGTCCCGCCGCCGAGGCGAACAACAGCCAGGCGTCCTTGTGGTAGATCTCGTCGGCGCTGTAGCAGGCGTAGTAGCCCAGGTCGTCTGCGATCTCGATCGCCGCGAGCAATTCGCTCGCAGGCTGCTCGGGAATCAGCTGCAGACTGACCTGCACCGGCGCGCGAGCCTAACCGATCACCCGACCCGCCGGTGGGGGTTCGCGGCGCCGCGCGGGACGGTCCCTACGCCAGCCCGGGCCACCACTCTGCCAGCCGCTCGCGCGCCGCCCGCGCCGCCGGCGCGACGCCCGCATCCGACCCGGGCTCTGCGGCAGACACCGGCTCAGCGAGCACCTCGAGCGTCGCCGCCACAGACCGAGCCAGCGCACCCAGCGCATAGCCCCCCTCGAGCACCGCGCCGAGGGGCACATCGAGCCCCGCGCAACAGCGCCGCAGCGACCGCGCCATCTCCGCAAACCCCTCCTCGGTCAGCGCACAGGTCGCCAGCGGATCCTCGCGATGAGCGTCGAAGCCGGCCGAGATCAGCACCAGCTGCGGCTCGTACATCTCGGCGAGCGGCACCACGACGTGGTCGACAAGCGACTTGTACAGCGCGTCGTCCGCCCCGGCTGACACCGGCAGGTTGACGGTGTACCCGCGCCCGGGGCCGCTGCCGACGTCGGTGGCCGGGCCGGTGCCGGGATACAGCGGCGACTCATGGATCGAGATGAACAGAACCTGATCGGTTCCGTGGAAGATGTCGTTGGTGCCGTTGCCGTGGTGCACGTCCCAGTCGAAGATCAGCACCCGCCCCAGCCCCCGTGCGCGCACCGCGTGCCTAGCCGCGATCGCGATGTTGTTGAACAGGCAGAACCCCATCGCGCGCCCCGGCAGGGCGTGATGGCCCGGAGGCCGGTGCATGCTGAACACCGTCGAGGCCCGGCCGTCGAGCAGCAGGTCGACGAGCTCGACCGCCCCGCCCGCGGCATGCAACGCAGCCTGATACGACCCCTCGCTCGCGAGCGTGTCGGGATCGAGGTACCCGCCGCCCGAGGCCGAGATCCGCTCGATCGCGTCCACGTACTCGGGCCGGTGCACCGCCGTCAGGTCAGCCTGGTCCACTTCTGAGGACTCGACGCGCTCGTAACCGAGCCAGTCGCGCGCCGACAGCTCCTGTTCGATCGCCGCGATCCGGGCTGCCTGCTCGGGGTGCGAGCCCGTGTCGTGCTCGACCGAGCTCGGATGCTCCAGTAGCACCGATGCCATCGCGAGTACCGTACCTCTCGCGTTGGGTCAGACCACGGACAGCCCCCGCCTAGCGGTCGTCGGCGCCGGTGCGGCCGGTCTCTACACGGCCCTGTGCGCCGCCCGCCAGGGCGCGAGTGTGACGCTGATCTCCGGGCCGCCGCTGGCGGGATCCTCGAGCTGGTGGGCGCAGGGCGGCCTGGCCGCGGCGATGGCCGCCGACGACAGCCCCGAGCGGCACTTGCGCGACACGATCGCCGCGGGGCGCGGGGCCGTCCGCGAGTCCGCCGCCCGGGTGCTGTGCGACGAGGCGCCGCAAGCGGTCGAGGACCTGACGCGGCTTGGCGTGCGGTTCGACGCGGACCGCCGCGGCCGCCTATCGCTCGGCCTCGAGGGCGGCCACAGCGCCCGCCGGATCGTGCACGCCGGCGGCGCGGCGACCGGCCGCCGCCTCGTCCGCCAGCTGAGCGCCCTGGTCGCAGAGGATCGAGACATCGAGGTGCTCGAGGGCCGCCGCGCCATAGCCCTGATCACCGCCGATGAGCGCTGCCTGGGCGTGACCCTCGACGACGGCGCCGCGATCGTCGCCGGCGCCACCGTGCTCGCCACGGGCGGCGCGGCCGCGTTGTGGTCGCGCACCACCAACCCGGCCGGCGCGATCGGCAGCGGGCTGCTGCTCGCCCACGACGCAGGGGCAACGCTCGCGGATCTCGAGCTGATGCAGTTTCACCCCACGGCGGTGGCCGCCGCCAACGGCGCCGACGGGTTCCTTGTCACCGAGGCCGTCCGCGGCGAGGGCGCCCGCCTGCTGAATCGCGACGGGGAGCGGTTCGTCGACGAGCTCGCCCCGCGCGACGAGGTAGCGAGGGCCGTGCAGCGCCAGATGGCGCTCACCGGAACGCCGTCGGTCGACCTCGACATGCGCCATGTGGACCCGGCCCTGTTTCCGAACGTGGTCAGCGCCCTGCGGCAGGCCGGGATCGACCCCGAGCACGAGCTCGTGCCCGTCGCCCCCGCCGCGCACTACATGATGGGCGGGATCGCCACCGACGTGCACGCCCGGGCGACGCTGCCCGGCCTCTACGCGGTCGGCGAGTGTTCCTGCACCGGACTGCACGGCGCCAACCGCCTGGCGTCCAACTCGCTGACCGAATGCTTCGTGTTCGGAGCGCGGGCCGCGCGCGCGGCGCTGGACGAGCCCGCCCCGGACCCCGGCGCCGTCCAAACCGCCGAAACCCCTGCAACACCCCCCACCCTCTCTCCCCAGAGCCGCGAGGCGCTATGGCGCCACGCCGGACTGGAACGCGACGGTCCCGGCCTGCGGTCTCTGACCGCCGACCCGCACCCGCTCGTGCGCTTGATCGCGCAGAGCGCGCTGGCACGCGCCGAGAGCCGCGGCGCCCACCAGCGCCGCGACTTCCCGGAGCTCAACCACGCGCTCGATAACGGGCACATCACGCTGCGAACGGGCCGCGATCCAGAGCTCCAGATCTGGGCTTAGGGACCCCTAGGAAGTGAACGTAAACGTTCATTTGAAGCCCGATCGCATTGAACTGCGACGTTCATAAGTTCGCGTTTAGTTAACACGAGCTTAATAAATAGTGCGATGTGGACTTCACACACCAGGGGTAGCTACGCCTCGCGCAGACAGGATGCGCACCCCAGGCAGGGGAAGGAAAGGAGTGTATGCATGTACAGGTTCAGCCGGGCTATTTACCGGGAGCTCGCTGAAGAAATCACGGAAGACCCGCACTGCAGCGGCAGCTACACGAACCATGAGCGTGTGCTGCGGGCGTGCGAGTCGGCGGTCGAGCGGCTGGCGACCGACCGTCACTACTTCGCCAAGCCGTCGAGGACGCTGTTCCACGACATCCGCGCGTATTTCCCGATGACTTCGCAGCTTCGGGTCCTGCGCGTGATCGAGCGGTACCTGACGTGCGCAGACGAGTTCCTGCGCCGCCTTCCGCAGAACGGCTTCGACGCGTACGGGAACCCGCTGCAGTGCCGGGCCAGCACTCGCAAGGGAACGCCGTGCCAGCGAATGCCGCTGCCGCACAACGGATACTGCCCGTCTCATCAGCACCTCGCCGAGACCGAACAGATCGAAGCCCCGCTCGCAGCCTAGATCTGAAGGCATTCCGACTTATATGAGGGCCCCGCTCGCGCGGGGCCCTTTTTTGTCCCGGGCCCGGGTAGGGTCGCGCCATGCTCCTGGGCGTCGATGTCGGCGGAACGTTCACCGACGCCGTGCTCGCGTTCGACGGCGGCCTCGTCACCGCGAAGTCACCGACTACTCCCGAGGACCAATCCGAAGGCGTGATCGCCGCCGTGCGTGCCGTGCTCGCGAATGCCGGCCGTGACGCGGCCGACGTCGCCGAGTTCTCGCACGGCATGACGGTCGCCACCAACGCGCTGCTCGAGGGGCGCGGCGCCCGCACCGTGCTGGTGGCCACAGAGGGTTTCA
>DASSGR010000226.1:0-14277 GCA_035693425.1 Solirubrobacteraceae bacterium | reverse complement strand
CAGGGCAACGTGCTCTATCGCGAGCGCGCGCTCGACACCTCCGAGCCGCATCATCAGCCCGGCGCGCTAGGCGTCCTGATGTCGGCAACGGTGGTGATCGCCGTCGTGGCGCTGATCGTCACGATCGTCCTGTGAGGACGCGTGCCGCGGCGGCGTACGATGGAGTCGTGGAACCGTCGACCGTGGCGCCGTCCTGCTCTCTAAACCAAGCGCAGCTCGCCGAGCAGCTGGCGCGGTACCGAGCCGCGGGACAGGGCGCAGAAGTGATCGAGCGCGAGCGGCGGCGCCGGGTGATCCGCATCGCCGCAGAGGTGCCGGAGTCGCTCATCTACCGTCTGATCGAGGTTGAACGGGGTTGCTGCCCATTCTTCGAGTTGGCGTGGGACGGGGAATCCCGCTTCCTGACGGTCGAGGTGCCGGACAGCGATCACGAGCCGGCACTGGAGGCGATCGTTTCAGCGCTGGGGGCCGACCCAACCTAGCTGGACAGGCGCCCCTCGTCGGAGTCGCGGTAGGTCAGAGTGACCTGCTCGCTCGTCTGCGATGAGCGCACGATCGCGTCGCACACCTCGGCGGCGCGATACCCATCCTGGAACGTCGCTCCGTGCGGTGCCACGTCGCCGTCGTCGCGGATCGCGGTAAGCATGTGGTGCAACTCGTGAACGAAGGTGTGCTCCCAGCCGAGGACGTGTCCCGGCGGCCACCAATGCTCGAGGTAGGGGTGCTCGGGGTTGGTCACCAGGATCGTGCGAAAGCCGCGGGTGCCCTCGCTCAGCTCGAGCTCGTTGAGGCGTTCGAGGTTGAACGCAAGCGAGCCCAACGTCCCGTTGACCTCGAGGCGCAGGCCGTTCTTCCGGCCGGCGCAGAAACGAGACGCCTCGATCGTGCCGAGCGCTCCGCAGTCGAACTCGACGGTCGTTGCGAACGCGTCGTCGACGTCCACCTGGGAGCCGTCGCGAACCGGGTTGAACGTTCGAAGCGCGCCGGACACCGTTGCGATCTCGTCTACCAGGTAGCGCGCTAGATCAATCACGTGCGCGCCGAGGTCACCCAGCGCGCCCGAGCCCGCGATCGACTTGTCCAGCCGCCAGAGATTGGCCACCGACGGATCGACGAGCCAGTCCTGCAGATAGACGCCGCGGAAGTGGAGAATCTCTCCCAGCTCCCCTGAGGCGATCAGGTCGCGCGCCAGCCGGACCGCGGGAACGAACCGGTAGTTGAACGCGCACATGTGCTTGACGCCCGCGGCGCTCACACGCTGCCACGCGTCAAATGACTCGTCGGCGGTGCGTCCCAGCGGCTTCTCGCACACCACGTGCTTGCCGGCTTCGGCGGCCGCGATGCTCGGCTCGATGTGGACGTTGTTCGGGCCGGTGTTGTCGAACAATCCGATCCGCGGGTCGGCCGGCAGCGCGCGCCAGTCGGTCACGTGCTCGGAAAATCCGAATTCCGCGGCTGCGCCGGCGACCGCCGCCTCAGTGCGGCCGGCGATCGAGACGAGCTCGGGGACCAGGGGCGGGGGCCACGTCATGTGCCGGATCGAGCGCAGTGCGTGGGAATGGGCCCTGCCCATGAAGCCATAGCCGAGCATCCCCACGCCGATCGTCGGCGCCTGCGGCGAACGTGGCGGGTCGGGCGCAGCCGGCTGACTCGAAAGGCTCCTATCCATCGCGAGTCTCTTGGGCGAACGCGGCATCGAATGACGACTGCGACGCAGGGAAGTCGCTGCGGCGCACGAACGCGGCCGCGTCGCGCGCCCCCCACTCCCGATCCATGCTGACGTCCTCCCACTCGATCGACAGCGGGCCGTGATAGTCGGCCCGATTGAGCGCGCGAAGCAGGCTCTCGAAGTCGACGTCGCCGTGGCCGGGCGACACGAAGTCCCAGCCCCGGTCAGGGTCTCCGAAGGCCAGGTGCGAACCGAGGATCGAGCGGCGACCATCGAGCCTGCGCCTGCAGTCCTTGACGTGCACGTGGTAGACGCGGTCGCCGAACTCGTCGATGAACTCGGCGGGGTCGAGGAACTGAGGGACCAGGTGGCTGGGGTCGAAATTGATCCCGAACGCATCCCGGCGGTCGAGCACGTCTAGCGCCTTGCGCGTGGTCACGAAGTCGTAGGCGATCTCCGTGGGGTGGACCTCGAGCGCGAACCGCACGCCCTCGACATCGAACACGTCGAGGACCGGGCTGAAGCGCTCGGCGAACTCCTCGTACCCGCGCTCGAGCTCGGCGAAGTCGTTGGGCGGGAACGAGTACAGGAGGTGCCAGATCGGCGACCCGCTGAAGCCGGTGACGACCGTCACTCCCACCCGCGCCGCCGCGCGCGCAGTGTCCTTCAGCCGCTCGGCGGCACGGGCGCGCACGCCCTCGGGGTCGCCGTCACCCCACACCTCGTCGGGCAGGATCGAGCGGTGTCGGGCGTCGATCGGGTCGCACACGGCCTGACCGACCAGGTGGGCGCCGATCGCCCAACAGCCGAGCCCGTTGCGCTCGAGCAGCTCGGCGTGCGCACGGCAGTAGCTCTCGTCGGCGATGGCCGCGGCAACGTCGAAGTGATCGCCCCAGCTCGCAAGCTCCAGCCCGTCGAAGCCCCAATCAGTCGCCTTCGTCGCCAGCTCCGCCAGTGGCAGATCCGCCCACTGACCGGTGAACAGCGTGACCGGACGGGACACGCCGACCTCCTCTCGGTCGTTGCCCCCTCTATACCACGACACGAGTGTCGCGCGCGGCCGCCGGGCAATCCTTGGCTAGCGCAGGCCGTGCTCCTGCATCAAGCGCGGAATGCTCGCCAGGTCGAACTCGAGCCCGTACTCGCCCGCCAGCGCCTCGAGCGCGGCCGGCTCGGGCGGACCGCCGGCGGCGAACAGCTCGGCGGCACGTTCGAAGTAGCGCTCAAACCCGCCGGGGGAGATGATCTCGAGCACTCGCGCCGGCTCGTCCTCGGCGTTCCAGAACGCGTGCCACTGACCGCGCGGCTTGACGATCAGGTCGCCTGGCCCGCCATAGACGACCTCGTCGCCGATCTGCACGCCGACGCGCCCCTCGAGCACGAAGCTGTACTCGTCCTCGTGCGTGTGCCGGTGCAACGGCGCGCCGAGCGCGCGCGGAGACATCGGGTGCTCGACGAGCGAGAAGCCCCCTCCCGACGCCTCGGTGCCGATCATGAATCGCGCCCCAATTGCGCCGAGCGCCACCCGCTTGCCGTCTGCCGGTCCGATGACCTGTGCAGTCGCTGCTGCCATCATCGCTGCCTCGCTTTCAATAAACACAACGTTTAGTGGATTCTGGGCCAGGACGGTATCATGAGTGAACGCCATGTCAAGTGAAAAGCGCAGATATGAGCTGAAGGCCCGTGCCGACAGCCAGCGGCGCACGCGCGAGCGCATCGTGCGGGCGACGATGGAGCTACACCAGGAGGTCGGCCCCGCTCAGACGACGATCGCCGAGATCGCCCGACGCGCGGACGTGCAGCGCTTGACGGTCTACAACCACTTCCCGGACGAGCACGACCTGATCGGCGCCTGCCAGGCGCACTGGCTCAGCCTTCACCCGCTGCCCGATCTCACGGCCGCGCTCGCGCTCCCCGACCCGGTCGAGCGGGTGCACGCCGTGCTGCGCGGTTACTACGGCTGGTATCGCGAGACCGAGTCGATGTCCGCGAACGTGCAGCGCGACCGCGGCGCGGTCGCACCGCTGAACGAGGTGCTTGCGCAGACGGCCGACGCCGGACTGGCCCACCTCGCCGACGCGCTCGCGGCCGGATTCAGAGATCGCGGACGGGTCGCGGCACGCCGCCGCGCGCTGATCGGGCTCGCGCTCGACTTCTGGACATGGCGGCGGCTCGATCGCGAAGAGCTCGACGACGATGCCGCCGCGGCGGTCATGGCGCAAGCCGTCGCTCGCGCCCCGTCAGGTCACTGACTCAAGCCAAATGGCGGGTACCTGTCGGTGACCAGTATCAGCGCGTAGCCGACCACCCGGTTGTGCCATCGGATCACACCTTCGATGTAGTCGAAGATGCTGCGCGGGTAGCGGCCGGTGAACAGGATCGCGAACCACGCCCCGATCGCCGCGAACACCACGCCGATGTACAGGAAGAACAGGACGATGTAGTGCGGGATCGCCAAAAGCCACTTGACCAGCGGCAGCCACCGGTTCAGGTCCACCTGTGCATCGGGGTAGGCGAACTCTAGGTGCACCGATTGCTGCTCGTCGGTCGACGGATAGCGATCGTCCATCAGCGCGAAGTACACGCCGACGCGGTTGACGAAGCGCAGCAGCTGGAGGTTCCACTCAAACCACCACTGTGGGTACTTCTGGCGGAACAGGATCATCAGCAACGGGGGGAGGAACAAGAGCCCCGTGCCGCCGATCGCGACCTCGGTTGTGCCGGCGGTGCTCGTCCCCCACCGCCCGCTGTAGCCACCGATCGTCCCGAGCACGATTGCGATCGGGATCACCGCGAAGATCCGAAAGCCGGTCGACACACGGTTGAGGTCGCGGTCGGGGTAGTCGACCGAAAATCGGACCGGATGCGCATCGTTCATCGTCGCTCCCTTCGGTTGTACGCCCGTACAAGCCTATGGGTAGGTGCGTTTGCTCGGGGGCCGCCAAGGGAATTGGCCTTGATCAGGACAGATCGATGCGGGAGGGTGCAATGGGCAGAGCAGGGTGGGAGCGCGACAGCGCCTGGTGTCGGCGGCGCTCAGGCGCCGTCGGGGCGATCGCTTCGCTGTGGTTGCTGTGCCTCGCTGTCGCGGCGCCCGCATCGGGCGCGACCCCGCCACCCCCGCCGGGCGCCCCTGCGGTCGAGTCGGCCCCGTCGAGCCTCGTCGGCTCAAACCCGCAGCTGCCCGCGGGCGTGATCGCCGCGAGTGCCGCGCGCACGAGCCACTGGAAGCCCGCGAAGCCGATCTACGGGACCGCCTCGACCAACGACATCGCGATCAAGGGCGCGAACGGGACCGCGATCCGCGTCAACGAGATCTATCCGACGACCGCGTCCGGCAAGCCCGCTCCGGGACGTTTCCCGGTCCTGCTGACGATGACTCCGTACGGCAAGGGCCAGGGCGGCTCGAGCTCGCCTGGCTCTGCCGCCTCGCCGTCGACCGGCGCGGCCACCGGAGGCGCAGACAACTACCTGGTCCAGCGTGGGTACATCGAGATCGTCGAGGACGTGCGCGGCACCGGCGACTCGAACGGCAGCTGGGGCTTGTTCGACCCGAGCCAGCAGCAAGACGCGATCAAGGTGCTGCACTGGGCCGCGCACTTGCCGCACTCAAACGGACGCGTTGGCACCTACGGGCCGTCGTATCTGGGGATAGACCAGATGCTGCTCGCCGGCGCGGTCGGCCACAACTCGCCGCTGAAGGCGATCTTCCCGCTGGTCACCGCCAATGACCTGTACCGCGACACGTCGTTCATGGGCGGCCTGATCGACTTCGAGTTCGACGAGACGTACCTGGGTCTGACGGCCGGGACCAACACGGTCAACCCGCTCGGCGACACGGCCAGCGACCCCGCACTGCTCGCCGATCTCGCCGGGATCGAGGCCGACCATGCCAACGGGCTTGCCACCTACCACGCGGCGCAGACCGCGAACATCCTGACCGGCGGCGACCAGGCCTACGACGGTTCCTACTGGCAGGCGCGCAACCCCCAGAACGTGATCTCGCGGATCGTCGCCAACCACATCCCCGCCTACCTCGTGGGCGGCGAATTCGACATCTTCCAGCGTGGGGAGCCGACCAACTACGCCGAGCTCCAAAACGCGTGGGCCGGGCGCAGCGTGACCGCGCCGATGCAGCCGGGCCAGCGCGCGACCGGCCGCTATCAGCTGATCGTCGGCCCGTGGGAGCACCTCAACGGCTCAAGCGTCAACGTAGACCCGCTCGAGCTCGAGTGGTTCGACACGTGGCTCAAGCATGAGCGCACCGGCATGGCGCAGACCCCCACTCCACTGCACTACTACGACCTTGGCAGCGGCCAGTTCGATGAGACGGCGACCTATCCGTTCTCCGGGGCGACGCCAACGCGGATGTACCTGGGCTCCGGTGGCACGCTCAGCTCGTCGACGCCGCCGCTCATCTCGACCGGCGACCTGCTCACCTGGAGCCCCGTCGCCAGCCCGTGCGGGCGCCCGATCGATCAGTGGTCGATGGGCGGGATCTCGATCCCTGCCCACTCGGCCGGGTTGCTGGCGCCGTGCGCCGACGACGACCAGCCGTGGCAGGCCGGGCCGTGGACCACGAGCTACACGACGGCGCCATTCACGCATCCCCAGGCCGTCGCCGGACCGGTGACCGCGACGATCTACGCCAGCTCGACGACGCCCGAGACGCAGCTCGTCGCCGAGCTCGAGGAGGTGACGCCCAGCGGGTCGTCGTATCCGCTGACGGAGGGAGCGCTGCTCGGCTCGCTTCGCGCCGTGGACCAGAGCCGGTCCTGGTCGGCGGGCGGCATGACGCTGCTGCCATACCACCCGTATACGCAGGCGTCGGCTGCGCCGGTCATCCCGGGCGCGGTCACGCAGTATCAGATCGAGATCTTCCCGACGCTCGCGACGATCGCTGCCGGCGACCGGCTGCGCCTGACGCTCGCGACGGCAGACACTCCACATCTGACGCCGCTGCCACAGCAGCTTCCGCAGCTGGCCGGCGGCGTCTACACGATCCAACACGCAGCCGCCGCTCCGTCGTCGCTCACGCTCGAGTTGCTCGGCTGACACGGACCACGCCTCGTCTACCCTGGAGATATGGGCAAGACGTGGGTTCTGCATACCGAGACGAAGGGCACCGGCGCGCAGGTCGTGCCGCTAGAAAGCGTGGAGAAGCGCACTTCTGTGGTCGAGCCGGTATTCGTCCCGCGCAAGCCAGCAAAGCCCGCCGAGCCGCCGCCACCCAGGCCCAGAGCGCCGCGCAGGTTCAAGATCGTCGATCTGATGACGCGCAAGGAGCTGGCTGACGGCGTGCTCGCGCAAGAAGCGCTCGACGTGCTCAGAGACGCCCGAAGCATCGTCGACGTCAACGTCTACGTGTGGCACGAAGAGCGCGACCGCTGGCGCCCGCTGACGTTCGCCGAGCGGCGCGTCATGTGGGATCAGGCCCACGCGCCAGCGCCCGCTTGAGGAACTCGACCTGAAGCGTGAGGAGGTTCTCGGCGACCGCTTCCTGGGGCGTCATGTGCGTGATCCCGGTCAGCGGCAGCACCGAGTGAAGGCGGCCCGACTCGGTCAATCGCTGCGACAGCTGCAACGTATGGGCGGTCAGCACGTTGTCATCGGCGAAGCCGTGGATCAGCAGCAGCGGTCGACGTAGCTTCGCCGCGTCGTTCAGCAGCGAGGAGCCGTCGTAGGCGGATCTGTTGGCGCCGTCAGGGTCGGTGCCCAGGTAGCGCTCGGTGTAGAACGTGTCGTACAGCCGCCACTCGGTGACCGGCGCCCCGGCGACCGCGGCGTGGAACACGTCCGGGCGGTGCAGGACGGCCAGCGCGGCGAGATAGCCGCCGAACGACCAGCCACGGATCGCGACTTGCGTGAGGTCGAGCTCGGGATGGCGTGCGGCCACCTCGCCGAGCGCGGCGACCTGGTCTTCGAGCGCGGGCGCGGCGAGGTCGCCCTTCACCGAGTGCGCCCATGCGCGGCCGCGGGCGGGTGTGCCACGGCCGTCGGCGACGATCACCGCAAACCCCTGGTCCGCTAGCCACTGCGGCTCGAGCCACAGCCGGCGGGCTTTCTGCACGCGCAGGAAGTGCGGTCCTCCGTACGGATCCATCAGCACTGGCAGCCGCGATCCGGGCTCGTGATCGCGAGGCAGCACCATCCCCACTCGCAGCTGCCGCGGGCCGACGGTCAGCAGCTCGATGGCCGGGCTCAGGAGGGGTGTCTCCGCTCGCGACTCGAACACGTGGCCCGCGAGCGCCCAGCGCGTGCCGGCGTGGTCCATCCCGCTCGAGCCGATGACGCGCACGCCACCGCCTGCCGCCGCCGTGTGGACGCCCGGGGTTGGGGTGAGCTGGGACAGGTCACCCGTTTTGTCCCATCGCCACACTCCGACCTCGGTGGGTTCGGTGCTGGCCGTGAACAGCACCTCGTCGTCGGCGACCACGAGCGCCGCCCGCACCTCCAGGTCGGGAGGCGTGACCGGACTCCCGTCGATCAGCAGCGCCACGGCGTCGCCAGCGGCGCCGACCATGACGAGGCGTCCGTCGCTCAGCCGCCTGGGCACCCCGGGGAGCACATCGACCCAGGCGTCGTCGGTTTGGGTGGTCAGCTCGGTGGTGGCGCCGGTTTGTGAATCGACGCCGAGAACGACGAGCTCGCGCTGATCGCGGGTCTGCACCGCGACAAGCGCACCGTGCTCGTCCCAGTGCGCGGCCACGAGGTAGGGATACGCGTCCCGATCCCAGGTCACGGGGAGAGGCTTGGTTCCATCGAGCCGGAGCAGATACGCCTCGACCGTTGCGTTCGGCGAGCCGGCCGTCGGGTAGCGGACGGCGCGCGGGGGAGAGCCGGGTTGGGCGACGTCGGAGATCCAAAGCCGTCGGACGGCGGATTCGTCGACCCGGGTGGCGAGCAGCGCGTCGCCGTCGGGCGACCACCAGTAGCCGCGATCGCGGTGCATCTCCTCGGCCGCGACGAACTCCGCCACACCCCAGCTCACATCCGGTTGCTCCTCTCCAGCGAGGCGCGTTACCGCTCCGTCTGCGAGCTCCACGGCGTGCAGCGACCGCTCGTGGACGAACGCCACGCGGCGGCCGGTTGGGTCGGGCCGTGGATCGAACACGGGAGTCGGGACCGCCAGTCGCGTCGCTCCGCCCCGGATCAGGTCGGCGACCAGCAGCTTCCCGGACAGCGCCAGCGCGGCGATCCGCGCGTTGCGGTCGATCGCATAGGACACGATCCCGCCGCCGGTCTCCCGGCTGCGTTCCCGTCGCGCCCGCTCCGCTTGTGACAGGTCCTCTGCGCGCCCGTCTTCGAGGATCGTCGTCGGATCCGCCACCGGCCGCTCCCGCTGCTCTGCAACATCGAACACCCAAAGGGCGGTTTGTGGGTCATCGCCTGCCGGTGAGCGCAGGAACACGACCCGGCTGCCGTCGGCAGCGACCTCGAAGCTCCGGGGCTCACCGAGCGTGAAGTCGCGTGTGCGTGCCTTCTGCCGAGGAAATGAATCGGTCAAATCGCTACTCCCACCGTTGTCGGGCGAGGGCGGGGAGCGCCAGGCCATAGAAGTAGGCGATGCCGACGCCGAGCAACGTCTCGAGCACGCGTTCGTTGAAGCGCTTAGTCGCCGTTTGCGGGTCGGAGTAGAGCAGCAGCAGGAACACGAGGAAGGTGGTGAACGCCGAGGTGACGTACCAGTGGCTGCGATGCGTAGCACCCGCGGCCGCGATCACCGCGATGATCGCACGCTGTATACCGCCGCGGGCGGGTGAAGCCGGACGAGGCCCGCTCCCGCCAGGCCGCCGGCCGCGACGGCGACGATCCTGCCGGCGCTTCTGAGTCGCTGCATGTCCGCGCTGGGACGCATGACGATCAGGGCGGCCGCGCAGGCCCAGCCGACGTGCTCGAGATCGAGGATGAAGCCGATCGCCGCCGCGGTCGCTCCGGCGGCACCAAGGCGGACGCCGTATCCGATCGTCGGCTTCGCCGCGGGCGGTGACGGGTTGCGCCGGGTAGGCGGTGGGCGCTCGGGCCACAGCATCGACACCAAGCACGCGAACCCCGAGCCGAGCACCATCAGCCCCGCCGTTCCGGCTGCCTTGCCCACGTCGGGGTAGCTCAGACCGACGCCGAACATCGGCAGGCAGAGCGTCATCGCAATCGTTCCGAGACGAAAACGCGCCGCCAGTGCCGCCGCGCCGACGCCCAGCGCCGCAATCGACACGACCGCGAGGACCGGGACGCCTGCCAGCAGGCCGCCGAGGAACATCGGCACTCCGATGGCCGCACCGAGCACGACGATCGCAAGCCGGCCTCGGCGCCTGGGAAGCAATCCGGCAATCGCGCCGGGCAGCACGCCGACGGCGAGCGCGACGCCCTTCTGGGTATCGCTCAGGGCCACGACCGCGGCGGGCAGCGCGTATACGGCGCCCAGTGCAGCGACCGACCAGTCCCACACCAGGTTCGGCGGATGATCGGTGCGTGACATGGACACCCGCGAGAATCATGGCGGACGGGTGCCCGAGACCAAGGAGCGACGATGGCGACGACAGAGCAGCTGGTTACCGGTGTTGATTTCGTGCCGTTCTCGACGCAGGACCTCGACAAGGCGGTGGAGTTCTACGGTGAGACCCTGGGACTCCGGCGCTCGGTCTACATCCCCGAGCGCCAATACGCCGAGTTCGAGACCGGCAACGTGACGTTCAGCATCGTCGTCGGCGAGGCAATGGGCATTGGTCACCGCGTCAACGCGCTGGCCGTTGCGCTGCACGTGGACGACGTCGCCACTGCGCGGGCGGCGCTCGAGCAGAAGGGCGTCGAGTTCAGCGGCGACATCCTCGATACCGGCGTGTGCCACATGGCGTTCTTCGCGGATCCCGACGGCAACGCGCTGATGCTTCATCACCGCTACGCGCCGCGGGCGACCGAGAGTTGACAGAGTGCGCGGCGGACCGGCGATGATGCGCACGTGAACCGCCGCGCCGCCGTTGTTTGCGCCGTTGCCTTGACGACCGCTGCCGTCCCCGCGGTCGGGTCGACCCGCGGCGATCGCGCAACGGCCGTCCCCGAGAGCGGGACCGTGTACATCGAGTCCAACTCCAGGGCGCCGGGGTCCAACGCGATCCTCGCCTTCAGCTACAAGAACGGCTCGTTGAGCGCCCGGCACGTCCGCCGCTTTGCGACCGGCGGCAGCGGCTCCCACGATCTGACCAACTCAGGAGTGCTCGACGCCGATCAGGAGGTGATCACCAACCCGAGGCACACCCTGCTGTTCGCCGTCAACTCGAGCTCGGACACGATCGCCGTGTTCCACATTCAGCCCGGCGGGGGGCTGTCACCCGTGGCCGGCTCGCCGTTCCCCTCAAACGGCAAGGCCCCGTCGAGCGTGGGGCTCGCCGGCAACACGCTGATCGTCGCGAACAAGGCACAGGACGGAATCCGCAACCTTCGCAGCGCGCCGGCTAACTACACGAGCTTCCACGTCCGACCCGACGGGTCGCTCAGCCCGCCGATCTCGTCGATCGACGTCCCGCCCGGCTCGTCTCCGCTGCAGGCATACGTCACGCCAGACCGCAAGGTCCTGATCTCGAGCGAGGAGTCGGGCGTGTTCAGGGCGTTTCGCATCGGCCGCGACGGCACGCTCACGCAGGGCCCGAACTCGCCGTTGCGGCTGGCCAAGGGGGTTTTCCCGCGCGGCCGGAGGGTTCCGAACGTCTGGCCGGCGGGACTTGTGTCCCATCCGCGGTTGAAGATCCTCTATGCGCAGGTGGCCAATCTGTCGCGGACGATCATCTACCGCTGGGACGATCACGCGCGGCTGACTTTCGTGCGGGCGATTCCGAACCCGCACTCGTTCTTGCCTTGCTGGACGCATCTCAATGCGGCGGGCACCCGGATGTACTCCGGCAACGCCGGCAGCGACAACATCACGGTGTTCGACATCTCCCGCGATCCGACGCGCCCTCGCGAGATCCAGGCGGTCCGGCTCAACGCACCGGGCAACCCCTGGAACTTCGAGATCGATCCGAGCGGCCACGTGATCTTCATGCTGGACATGCGCGCGGTCGCCCAGATCCCGCGCGGGCGGGGCAACGACCTGCACGCGCTCCGCATCGGCGCCGGTGGCCGCCTGACCGAGGAGCGCTCGTCTCCGGTGAAGATCCCGGTCCCGATCGGGACCAACCCGATTGGCCTGGTGGTCGTTCCGGCCCGGCGCGGTTAGACGGACTTACGCGCCGACGCTGCGCCTACGTCCGCTCCGCGACGACGACCAGCAGGTCGTGGCCGCCTCAGCAGTCATCGCGTCGACAGGGCGATGCGCAGCATTGCGCAAGCTTCGCACGACAAAGGCGAGATCCGGCGTGGGCGATCTCATGCGCCGGGCTGAAACGGTCGCCGCACGGGCATCTGGGCAGTACCGTTTCCGCGCCATGAACGATCCGCTGCGCCTCACGATCGACTACAAGACCGGTGAAGACGGCTGGATCATCGCGTCCGTTCCCGAGGTGCCCGGCGCGCACAGCCAGGGGCGGACGCGCAAGGAGGCGCGCGCGAACGTGATCGACGCGCTTCGCGGGGTCCTCGAGCTGCGGCTCGGCGAGCACGCGATCAACGAGCCCGGCGGAGACCGCGAGCGGCTCGAGCTCACGATCGCCTAGCGTCCCACGGGCTCGAACGTCAAAGACATCGTCGAAGGAGGGGACGGGGCGGGTCCCGGGTCGCGAGAGGGGGATTTCGCGACAACCGGTAGGGCTCGACCGAAGTGTGTCGTGTGGACCACCGCATACGGTGGTCAGCGCGACACGCATCGCCTGAATCGTCGCGATTGTCGTGTTGTGCCCCCTCCGGGGCTCGCCCGGCGCCGGGCGGTTTTAGCTGCGCCCGAGTCGACCAGCCACCCTGCCAGACGTAAGATCTCCTCATGTCGAAATCCATCGAGGACTTCAAAGCGATGCCGCCTGCTCGGCGGGCTGGCGTCTCGGCCTTGATCGCCGTCGCGCTGGCGCTGGTGTTCACCGCCGAGCGCGACATTCAGCGTCGGCCAAGCTCAGAGGTGCGCGGCAGCAAGCTGATCTGGCGCGTGTTGTGCCTGAACGCCGTGGGGGCGGTGGGCTACCTCTTGTGGGGGCGGCGTAGCGCGCCGTGAGCACAGCCGCCGGCGTTGGTGAACGTGGTCCCGACGCGGCGGATGCGCTCCTGGAGCGCGAACACAACCTGGAGTTCCTCGACGGACTGCTCGCCGGCGTCCGCTCCGAGTCGGAGGGACGGGTGGCGCTCGTTGGCGGCGAGGCGGGCGTCGGCAAGACGACCCTCGTGCGCCGGTTCTGCGATCGGCGGCCCCGCTCGGTCCGGCTGCTGTGGGGCGCCTGTGACCCGCTGTTTACGCCGCGGCCCCTCGGCCCGTTTCTCGACATGGCGGATGTGGGACTCGGCGACCTCGTCGAGCGGGGGGCGCGACCGTATGAGATCGCGGCCGCGCTGCTTGGCGAGCACGGAACCGACGCCGCGACCGTCGTCGTGCTCGAGGACATCCACTGGGCCGACGAAGCGACGCTCGACGTGCTGCGATTGGTGGCTCGCCGGGTGCGCACGGCGCCTGTCATGGTGCTTGCCACCTATCGCGACGACGCGCTCGCGCGAAGCGATCAGCTGCGGATCGTGCTCGGCGAGCTCGCCACGGCCCAGACGATCAGCAGGCTGAAGCTGGAGCCGCTGTCGCCGGACGCGGTGGCAAGCCTGAGCGCGCCGCATGGGGTCGATGCCGATGAGCTCTACCGGCGGACCGGCGGCAACCCGTTCTTCGTCACCGAGGTGCTCGCCGCGGGTCAGGTTCGAATACCGCCGACGGTGCGAGACGCGGTGCTCGCCCGCGCGGCCCGGCTCTCCGGCGCGGCGGCGCGGACGCTGCTCGAGGCTGTCGCCGTGGTCGCGCCACACGCCGAGCTTTGGCTACTGGAGGCGATCGCCGCGGACACGATCGAACACCTCGAGGAGTGCCTGGCTTCCGGGATGCTCGTGCCGTTGCCGGTCGGTGTGGCGTTCCGCCACGAGCTCGCGCGCCTGGCGATCGAGGATTCACTGTCTCCACGTCGTAAGCTCGCGCTGCACCGCGCGGCGCTCGCGGCACTGGCCGCCTCGCCGCACCGCTCGGCTGACCTGGCGCGCCTGGCGCACCACGCCGAAGCCGCCGGCGACGGGGCGGCAGTGCTCGAGTTCGCGCCGGAGGCCGCGCGATACGCGTCGTCCCGGGGAGCCCATCGCGAGGCCGCGGCCCAATATGCGCGTGCGTTGAGGTTCGCCGAGGAGCTGGCACCGGCTCGGCGAGCCGCGCTGCTCGAGAGGCGCTCGTACGAGTGTCATCTCACCGAGCAGTACCAGGAGGCGATCGCCGCGCAGCAGCTCGCACTGCAATGCCATCGCGAGGTAGGCGACCGCGCGAACGAGGGCAACGCGCTTCGCTGGCTTTCACGTGTGCTGTGGTTCGACGGACAGGTGGGCGCGGCGCGGGAGGCCGGCCATCAGGCGGCGACCCTGCTCGAGTCGCTGGAGCCAGGGCGGGAGCTCGCGCTCGCCTACGCGAACCTGGCACAGCTCTGCATGAACGCGGAGAACGTCGC
>DASSGR010000225.1:0-3841 GCA_035693425.1 Solirubrobacteraceae bacterium | reverse complement strand
GTGACCCGTCCGCTGTCCTGGCTTCAACACGTGAGTCTCCTGTAACCGCTAGGCATTCAAGCGCGAGAGCGCCGAGACCTGCTCCTGCCATCTCTCGGAGCCACGACCTGGCCCGTGGAGTCCGCTCGGTTGAGCGGAACTCGAGCACATCTCGGGAGGTTGTTAGCCAAGAATCTGCAAACGCTGCCGGTCGCCGAGGAGCCCTTGCCACGCTTCGGAGGTCTCCGACCGAAGCGCCGTGAAGTACCGCAGGAGAGGCAAAGGGGGTCTCGACCCGCGCCTGTCGCTGTCCGAGAACCCACCTCTTCCGCATCGCCGGGAGGGACCAGCGCTGTCGCCCGCCGCCTCACCGTCGATGCTGCTAGCCCGATCCAGCAGCGCGACCTGGCTGCTTCGAGCCGACGCCGGCAGTCTCGTCGCCGCTCCGACTTTGCGTGTTGCGTGCCGTGCTTGCCGTCGCGCTGGGGTCGCAGCTGGCGCCTCGGGCGGTCGCGCTCCTGGCGTTCCCGACAACCTCAGCGAGCCACGGGTAGGGTTGAGCACGCTTCTCCTCACCCTTTCTTTTCGAACACGAGGCGATAATGGTCGAGCAGCTCGCGCTCGAGGCAGACCTTGTTGGCGCTCACACCAGAGGTGAACGCGAGGCGGAAGTCGGCGCTAGTGAGCCAGCGTGGTAGTAGCTGGAGCTTGAGCAGCGTCTTTCTGAGACTTGGAGTGCCGATGCGTGTATTCCATCGGCGGATCGTCTCGATGTAGTCGACGCGACCGCTGACGCTCGACACCAGTCGGAAGTGAGGCTCGGCGCAGCCGATCACCTGCTCCTGACCGAACGGCAGCCAGGAGCCTGGGAACTGGCGCCCGAGCAGCGCTATGTACCACTCGTCGGAGTCCCGCGGCGGGAGCGCTCTGAGCGCCTCGATGTCGATCCGCTCCGCTGGGATCATGTTGCGACCGAAGACCATCGTCTGCAGATAGAAGCGCCCGCCCTCCGGAAGCACGCTTGAGACCCGAGCGAACAGGTCGCGGTAGATCTGCTCTTGGCGTCCCGCTCGGTAGTCCTCCGGAGAGCAGAAGTGCTCAAACGCACCGAGGCTCGCCACAGCGTCAAACCAGCCGAAGCGCTCTCTGTGAAGCTCGCGCGCGTCCTCGAGGTAGACCTCGAGCTCGTGCTGGCGGCACGCCACCACTTGCGCCTTGGACAGGGTGACGCCAACGCCGATGCCGCCGCGATCACGAACGTAGGCGAGCAATGAACCCCAGCCACAGCCGAGGTCCAGCAGCCGCCGTCCTCGCCCGATCCCAACCTGTGCTGCCACATAGTCATGCTTGCGCCGTTGCGCCTGCTCAAGGCTCAGCGAATAGTCCCCATCGAATTTGGCTCCGCTGAAGACAGGCAGCTCACCCAGGCTGAGGCGGATGATCCGGTCCGTCAGGGAATACGTGAAGTCGACATCGCTGGGGTCCGCCATCCCACTCTCAACTTACGGGATCGAGAGTCGCAGCTGCGCTGGCCGCCGCCGTTCGGCTGCAGCTCCGACCGCGAGATTCGCGCCGCCTCGTTTCAAACCCCTCTTCCGCGCTGGATGCGCTCAAGGTCGACCGCTGCCGACTGACGTTCGTCATCGCTGGGGGTACCGGCCGTTTCTCGAACAATGTCAAGGTGACCCATGCTGGCACACCCTGTCCGCCGTCTAACCGGCTTCGGGCTATTTGGCGCGCCGCTGTGCTCGACGACGACATCAAGGCTCGCAGCGCGAGCTCCATCCGCGTCCGTCGATCCTGTGCTTCGCAGCAGCTCCCCGGCGAGTTCCTCACCGAGGTCCCGGCGTCCAGCTCGCCGGCGATACTCGCTGATTGCGTCGAGCATGTCGTCGACGTCATGCTCTTCGACGTCGGCTTCGGCCTGCGCGCGGCGACGGTCGACCTCACTGTCTCGGCGGTTCGTGCCCGCCCTTCGTTCATCGACTGTTCGCCGCATATGCACGATCATCAACGCGATGGATACGACCGACGCGGCCAACCAAAAGGTGATGAAGAGGACAGCCGCCATCGTTATCTCAATGAGCTCACAGAACCGTCTCCGGTTCGGCGGGGGTGGTGATCTTGTCGGTTGACCATAGCGACGTGCATCTACTATAGCGCATCGTAGATTGATTACGGTGACCAGCGCATGAGGCGAGCCCGTGGATCGTGCGTGCTGACTGGCGCGGGTCGCATTCATGCTCGCCGCGGCGCTCGCGTCGTGTAGCTCGACGGTCGCGGCGCCAGCTCCAGTCCGCCCGAGGCCGACGCTGAGGTTCCACGTGATCACGAAGACGACGCAAAAGTTGGACAGCGTCGTCTGGACTGACAGGCAGTTCCTCTACGTCCAGAACACCAAAGACACGGTCTGGGCCGCGCCGCCGACAGGACGGCCTCTTCATACGTTCGCGACCATGCCAAGACTGGTGGAGGAGACACGCTGCATCCTCTCGCCCGGCAGGCACGGTTTCCCGCGCGGCGCGATCTTCTGCCACTCGCCGGACAACAAAATCTATGAGATCAGCCCAGACGGCTCGAAGGTGACCGTGTTCGCGACCCTCCCCGCGCCCTACCCGCCTGCCGCGGACGGGGCGCTGGCATTCGACAGCGGCGGCCGCTTCGGCTACCGGCTGCTCGCGGCGACCGGTCGCTCTGGCGGCCCTGAACCGGCCGGCGGCCGGGCGTACACGATCGACCCTCGCGGCCACGTGCAACAGATCGGCAGGTACGCCGGGCCGGGGGTGCCGACGAGCTCGTGATCGCACCGCGTCGATTCGGTTCGGTCGCCGAGGGCGCGCTCCTCACGGTCGACGCCCGGCGCGCGCGGCGGCGCCGTTGTCGCGTTGGACGCCAGCGGGAGGACGCGAACGATCGCGACCCTGCCCATCGGTGTGAATCCGATCGCTCCGATTCCGAAGCTCCCGAGCCGGACCGAGAGAACTCGCGCTCCTTTTCCGGGCCTGTACCTCAACGACGACAAGAGGGGCTACACCTACACGGCGCCGGCGGCCTCCCTGGCCAGATACGCGGGCGATGTGATCGTCGGCACCGAGTCCCCCCGCGCCCTGTTCTGGGTCCTCAAGCCGAAGGGCAACCGTTTCGCCGAGATACCGCTGCGCGACAACCTGTCCGGCGGGACCAGCCTCGAGCAGGCGATCTTCGTGAGCTGAAGGCCGCGCCGTCCTCAGACGCGACTGCACCGCCGGCCGCCTTGAGGGCTGACTTCGGTTGTTCCATTCTTTAAGTACCGGGCCGCCCGGACAACCCCTCTCGGCCCTAGATAAAGCGGGTTGCGAGAGCCCGGGCCGTAACGCTCGACGAAGCTGCCGGGGCGGCGGTATGGCGGCGTTAAGCGGCGAAACCCGTCGCGCAGGACGGGCAGCGCTCGCTCTGCGTGTACGACCTCGCCTGACGGAGCTTGACCCCGGTGGTCCTCAGCGCGGGATGTGCCAGCCGAACGCGCGCGGTGCGCCACCGCTAGCCACGAGCACGATGATCACGACGGTGGCCAGGTGTGCCCGGGGCCTTGACCCGCCCGGCCGAGGACCGCCGCCACCGGCGCCGAACAGATCCAGCACGGCGCCCGTGGGTCACGCCGCCGACCACGCCACCCACACAGTTATGCTTCCACGAAGAAGCAGGCGTCTCAGGCGGCGCAAGCGAACGCGCCGAGGCTTCCGCTCCCGGACAACAGGGATCGTCCGATGGCCGTGCGGCAGCGTGACTCCTATCGTGGCGAGGCACTTCGTCGGGCGTCGGCGATCGGCGCAGTTGAGGCGTCTCGAAGCGGTCGTCCGCGGCGTGGCTGCGAGCGGGCGGA
>DASSGR010000224.1:0-63299 GCA_035693425.1 Solirubrobacteraceae bacterium | reverse complement strand
CGTGTTCTTGTGTGCCGAGGCGCCGAAGAAGGTCGTCGGTTGGCCGTTGCCGGTGACGGAGTGTCCGGCGACGAGGTCTGGCACGGTGTAGAACGCGACGACGATCGCGAACGCGAGCAGGCCGGTGAGGACGGCCAGGCGCCAGCGGGGACGCCAGGCATCGGCCGTAGTTTGGTGGGGGACGGCGGGGCCTGTGCCGGGTGTGCTGTCGGCGGCAGGCTCGACGGGTCGGGGTGGGCGCGGCTGCGTAGGGGGCGAGGGCGGCGGAGCGGGGGACGTCGGATCCGTGCGGACCTGTTGAGGGTCTTGCATGGCATCGGTGGGATCGCGTGGCGTCGCGCTTGTGCGTGGGCGGACCGTAGGCAAGGGGTGCACGGGCGGAATCCTCTTTGCGCTTGTGGCGACGGTTTGCACCGGCCGGCGTAGTAACTCGGAGACGAGCGCCACAACCACCGGCGTGATCGCCGCGCTGATGAGCGTCCCGGTCCCCCAGATTCGGGACGCCCCGTACGCCGCGGCGGCCGACGCGATGCTGGCGATGATCAGCGTTTGCAGCGAGACGCCACTGCCGCGCCGGGTTTCGTTCCGGTCCGGATCGGGATCTGGGGACGCCACGGTCTCAGACTAGCCCCGCGCACGCGCGAGGGTCGGCGCCGCGGGCGGTGACCCGAATGGCGGCGTGATCGATGTTCCCGCTGGGCCGCTGACCGAGGCGGTGGACGGCTTCGAAGCTATTTCCGGCGGGGCCTCTTCGTGTGCCGTGCCCGACACACCGTCGAGACGCACCTCACCCACGTCTTCCAGAAGCTGGGCGTCGCCACGCGCGCCGAGCTCACGACGCGCTTCCGCAGCCCCGAGCCACCCCAACACCTCGGGGCGGCGCACGAAGAACGGCTCGCTGCGGCGCTCACGACACACGACGGCTGACCTCGCAGGACATCCATCCAGACGGGAGCCTCGGCCCGCGTGGAGGCCACCGAGCGGCGGTCACCGTGTCGCGGCGGGCGACTGCCGCTCCGGCAGGAGCTGCGCAAGCCACCGCCGGCCGCGACTCGCTGCTGGTGCAGACGACCACCGGCATTGACGTCGGCTTTACGAGACTGCTTGATCCTCGCGACAATCCGCAACTCCGCACGCGCACCCACCCGACAGGTATCGGAGCGTGTCCGACTAACCGTGCAGGCGGTTCAGTCGAGTGGTCGTTCTCACGACCCAGCCCCACCCGCACCGTTCACATCTGGGTTGTCGCCCACGGAGAACCGAGCCGCGGACTGTCGCTCGGGTCGGCGGGAGACCCACAGCAGAAGGACGTAGAGGCGAGAGCCGGTGGGGCCAGACGGCTCGGTGTTCATGTCCCGAAGGGCGTCTGAGCTCGGGCACGACTGACCCGCGACGTCAACGCGGTCGCGCTGACCCTCCAGGACACAGAGCACGTCGACGTCCACTCCGTCAACGGCAACGACACGCTGGCCGTCGGCGACCTCACCAGCACCGGCATCCGCACGGTCGGGCACGACGAGGCCGATTCCCCCGACGGGACCGCACCCGACGTCGGTGATGACCGGACGATCGTGCGCTGCCGCCTGCGACGACACGGTCATCGCGAAGGGCGCCAGCCCCGAAGCCACCGTCACCGGGCTCGCTGCGACGGTCAAGGTGGTGGGCGGCGACGGCACGCGCGATGTGCTGTTAGTCCGCACCCTGGGCGGGCAAGACACCGTCCGGGCGTCGCGCTTTGACTCGCAGGTCTCGACGCTGACCGTGGACGCGGGCACCGACGACGACACGCTGACGTTCACCGGCACCGACGCGGGAGAGCGGATCGACCTCTCGTCCAACGGCGGACGGCTTGCGCTGACCCGCAACATCGGCCATCTCTCGCTGGACGTCAACTGCGTTGAGGACGTCGAGGTCAACGCGCTCGGCGGGGCGGATCGGGTATTCGTCCACAGCCTCTTGGGAACCGACGTCGGTAGCGTTTACATCGACCTCGCGCGTACGCGCGCCGAAACGGACCTCCAACCCGACACCGTCACGATCGACGGCAGCGACCACGGCGACATCATCACCGTTGAGGGCAGCGGCGATGAGGCCAGCGTCGCGTTGGCCCTGACCAGCGTGGACATCACACACGCCGACGCGTCACTCGACCGGCTGACGATCCGCGGGCGTGGAGGCGGCGACAGCATCGCCGCGGACAGGCTGCACGCGGAGGCCGGACTGCACGCGGATGCCATCGGCCTGCAAATCGACGGCGGCGACGACGGCGATGACATCATCTCAACGCGACAGTGACGTCGTGTACCGCTCAGTCCCAACCGGCCAGTACAACCCCACCGTCAAGCAAATGGGCCGGATCCCCAGCGGTAGGGCATCACCGCAACGGCGTCTTCTTCCGCTAAGGACTGGGAGACTTCCACCCCGGAACGCATTGGCAGCGCCCGCCTGCGCTATCGCAGGAGTCAAGCTCTACCCGCCTCCAACTCGACGCATCGTCGTGCGCGAGCTACGCTCCACTGAAGTCGACGAAGGGATGGACATGGCGTTTTCACGCGGGGATCGCGTTCTCGCTGAGACGGAGTCGACCGAGCGGCCTCCACGCCGAGGTGTCGTGGAGGAGGTTGTCCACGACGACCCGCGCCCGCGCTATCGGATCCGTTGGGACGACGGGCACGAGAGTGTCTACACGCCGGCGGACGGCGCGCTTAAGCCTGACGCGTCCGCCGTTCACTCTACGTAGTGCATGGAGCCCCGTTCACTCGCGACGGGGCTCCACGCTCCAGTTTTGGGGGAAGCGATCCCGGCCCTCACGGTCGCTGAGCTCGTTGCGCCCGAGCGGATAGTCGCGACCACTCGCGCGCGACGCGAGGTGGCGCCGACGGCAAGAGCGATCGTGCGGACGGAGGCAGCACTGACTCCCGAGATTGGGCGACGAAAGCTAGCTGACTTGGCCGCAGGCGGCCGTGGGACACCTCGTTTGAGCCCGCCGGCGCCAGCTCACTCGGCGCCGCGCGGCCAGCAAACGCCGGTCCGCGGGCCGTGGCGTCCCTGCGGGTTGCAGCACCGGGAGGGGTTGTTTGGCTCGGCGCGGCGAGGTACCTGGGAGCGCCCCGGTCTCAACGGACTACGGTGACTCAGCAGTATCTCGCCGGCGGGCTCGGTGTCTACGCTCGCCACTGGCTCTCGCTCGCGCGGCGCAGTCGAGTCGGCGCCCGCTCCGAGGACGAGGTGCAGCGCGCGCCTAGCGGGATCGCCACCGCGATCGAGAATAAGACCAGGACATACGAAGCGCGCCATCTCGCTCGGGCGACCCGAAACGGACTGCAAGTATGAGGTTCGTTGGCGATTGCGCACCGCGCTCGAGTCGGCGGTCGCCGGCCGGTGGCCGGGACTCAGCAGTGATCGAATGACAAGCCCTCCTACGCGCGGGTCCCGAATCCGCCCCGCGGCCGACGGCGGCCTCGAAGTGGATCTGGGCAGTTGAGTCGCCCTTGCCGCGCATCGGGGGCATCGCCCGTTTGCTGCGCGCTGCTAGCGGCTGAGCTGGAAGCGGTCGCGGTATTCGGCGGGTGAGACGCCGAGGTGGCGGTGAAACGCGCGGCGTAGTACTTCGGCGCTGGCGAATCCGGAGGCTTGGGCTACTGCTTCTAGTGATGGGGCGCCGTCTTCGAGCAGGTCCCTGGCCCGTTCGATACGCAGTGTTTCGACGTACGCGGCGGGACTCTGGCCGACTTCGCGGTGAAATGCGCGGGCGAACGACCGTTCGCTCATCAGCGCGCGCTCAGCCAGCACGGGCACTGACAGGTTCTCTTCCAGGTGGCCGGCGATCCATGCCTGGAGCTCGCGGAGCTCGGGTCTTGTCGCTTGTTGGGCTGAGAGGGCGCTGCTGAATTGCGACTGACCGCCCGGGCGTTTCAGGAAGACCACCAGCTCACGAGCGGCCGATAGCGCCGCCTCCGGACCGAGGTCTTCCTCGACCAGCGCCAGAGCGAGGTCGATCCCCGCGGTGATGCCGGCTGAGGTCCACACCTCGCCGTCGTTGATGAAGACTGGATCCGGGTCGACCTCGACCCGCGCGTACCTGCGCGCGAGGTCATCGCAGTAGGCCCAATGGGTGGTTACCCTGCGGTCGTCGAGGAGCCCCGCGGCGGCGAGCAGGTACGCACCGGTGCACACAGAAACCGTGCGTCGCGCGCGTCGGGACGCCCGGAGAACCCAGTCGACGATTGCCTGGTCTGTGATGGCGGCGCGCGCCCCAGGTCCGCCCGCGACCAGGAGCGTGTCGTGCCGCGGCGGCGGTTCAGGCAGCGGCGCGACGCCCAGACGCTGGCCGCTGTCAGTTGTGACCGCGTCAGTATCGCTCGGCCCCACGACACTGACCTGGTAAGCGTCCGGAACCTCGATCGATACATGATGGAAGACCTCGACAGGACCGAGAACATCGAGCGACTGGCAGCCTTCAACGGCTAAGACGAGCATCTTGCGGGGTCGCGGCATTGCCACATCATGTCGCCAAGGCCCCTTGGCGCCAAGGACGGATACCCAACGAATCCCGCCAGGCCGATTTTGCGTTCCCGTCTTGGCGTAAAGCGTGGGGTATCTGACCTAGGCGCCACCTCTCAGCTGGGTCAAGATGGCCGCAACGTCACGCCAGAGCGACCCGCCCGACGACAACGATGACGGCGAGTCCTCGGCAACCACCTTGGGGGTTTCGATGCACCTTCACCATCACAACCACACCACTCACCTAGGCCTCTCCGGCACCTCGAAGCACACCGGGGGCTGGCTGCTGGCCATCCTGCTGGTCGCACAGCTGATGGTCATTCTCGATATCACGGCGGTCAACATCGCCATGCCCAACATCGCCAAGGATCTAGGGATTAGCGGCACCAGCATCAGTTGGACGATCACTAGCTACTCGCTTATCTTCGGCAGCCTCTTGCTCCTGGGTGGCCGCGCCGCTGACTTGCTCGGACGCCGCCGACTGTTCCTGACCGGCCTGGGCGTCTTCACCGTTTCATCGCTCCTGTCGGCAATGGCCGGCTCGGGGGCCGCGCTATTCGCCGCCCGGGCAGGTCAAGGCCTGGGGGCAGCGATGCTCTCGCCCGCAGCCCTCTCGATCATCACCACGGCGTTTCACGGTCAGCAGCGCGCCAAGGCGCTGGCGGCGTGGGGCGCAATCGGCGGTGCCGGCGCCGCGATCGGCGTTCTGCTCGGCGGCGTCCTCACCCAGCTGGCCGACTGGCGGATGATCTTCTTCGTCAACCCGCCGGTCGCGATCGCGCTCGCGATCGCAGCGACCAGGATCGTTCCTGCCGACACCAAGCGGCCACAGTGGAAGGGCCTCGACCTTCGCGGCGCCGCCGTGGCCACCGCGAGCATTGGGACGATCGTCTACGCGATCACCCAGGCCGACCAAGCGGGCTGGACCTCGGCGCAGACGCTCATCATGGGAAGCGCCGGGCTGGCAGGTCTCGGACTGTTCGTCGCCTGCGAGCGTCGCACCGAGCAGCCGCTGCTCAGAATCGAGCGACTCCGCGACCGCGCCGTCTCCGGCGGGATGATCCTGATGCTGCTCGGAGCCGGCCTCATCTTCGGGCTGTTCCTGCTGTGCTCGCTCTACCTGCAGTTCGTCCTCGGCGAGGGGCCTCTCTCAACCGGGCTGTCCTTTATCCCGCTGGCTCTCGCGGCGGGAGCCGGGGCACACGCCGGCGGGCACCTGATCAACCGCCACGGCGTCCGCGGACCACTGGCGGCCGCATTCGGGATCGCGTCGGTCGGTCTGCTGCTGCTCTCACGGCTTGGGCCGCATGGCAGCTACGTCCAGGACATCCTTCCCGGCATCCTGATCGCGGGCTTCGGACTTGGCATCGCGACCGTCGCTATCTCGGTCTCGATTCTCACCGGCGCCAGCTCTGAGGAGACCGGGATGCTCTCCGGGCTGAACTCGACGGGCCATGAGATCGGTGGGACGCTCGGCATCGCGGTGTTCACCAGCATTGCTGCTGCCGTAAGCGGCGGCCTGACCGGCTCAAGCGGAGCGTCCGGCATCGCCGACGCGTTCCTTATCGCCGCGCACGTTGCGGCCGTGGGCAGCATCGCAGCGCTGATCGCCCTACCCGCCGCCCGTGTCTTCCTGCCAAAGCTGCGGCTGAACCCGCAGGCGATGGCAATCCACTGAGCACACGCTCAGGCGTGACGTCGACTCCTCCGGCCCCGGTCCCCCCCGGGGCCGGAGGCTTACCGATAGCTCGGCGGCTTCGGGAGACGAGACCGGAACGAGCGGCTTCCAGGAATTCTGCCCGGCTCACCGTCGGCAGGCTCAACCGCATCATCGCCTCCGGCCCGCGATGGGCTCTCCAGCCTCGACATCGTCAGCAATGCGCTGCGCCTGCGACTGTCCGGAATGCCCGGGCACGCATCATCTGCCGCCCTGCCCCCTCGCCTCGACGGATCGAGCGCCCAGCGCTACCTTCGATCGGGCGGTATCAATGACCGCCAGAATGCCTCAAGACCAAACCCAACCGGCACCCGCGACATTCCTCTTCGCAGACATCGCCGGCTTCACCGCCCTTACGGAAGCCCACGGCGACGAACAAGCGGCGCGCCTCGTGGCCGATTTCTGCGACGCCGTAGCAGCCGAGCTTCCAGCGTTTGGGGGGACGCAAATCAAGACGATCGGTGACGCCCTTATGCTCCGCATCGCCGATCCTCAACACGCCGTGCTTCTCGGGCTGAGAATCGCGCACGATGTCCTCACCGGCCATGGCGCCCCAAGCGTGCGCGTCGGCATGCACCACGGATCGGCCATCGAGCGAAACGGCGACTACATCGGCGCCACGGTCAATCTCGCCGCGCGGATATCGGGCGCGGCAAGTGGTGGCGAAGTTCTTCTCACTGCCGAGACCGCGGCCCTAGCACCGGTCATCGAGGGAGTCCTCTACGAGTCCCGTGGGCGCCAGGCACTCCGCAACATCCGCGATCCGGTTGAGATCGTCGCTGCCGTTCGGCACGGGCACACGTCGGAGCAAGGCCTCGCCATCGATCCTGTTTGCAAAATGGCCGTGGATCCCGAGCGCGCCGCCGGTAGGCTGAACTACAACGACAGCACCTACTTCTTCTGCACCCTTGCATGCGCTGGCGAGTTCGCGCGGCATCCGGAACGATTCATGAGCTAGCCGGGCTCGCCGGCTCACCAGCCTCGGGTCGACGGCGAAGCAGGTCCGCGCCCGTCCCGTCATCAACACCCGCCCGTCGCCACCAGCGCGACTCGCGTCGCCGTGGGTCGCGTCACTGGTCGCGGGCGTCGAGACCGGAGTCCTGCAATCGCATGGACGCGCACGCCCGAAGCCGATGCCGTGGGACCCACCCGGACACCCGCTGTTGTCGAGAGCAGGTCTCCACAAGTTTCGCGCCCGCACCTTCTAAGCGCGGACGGCGGGGCCATGGCCAGAGAGTCGCTGTGATCGGCTAGTAACACTTTCGGGCATCGGGCGTGTCGCCGAACGCCCGTTTGGATCAGAGTTATCCGACAGGCTTTGCGCGCAGCGCTGAGGGCACCGCTGTCGCTTCATCCTCGGCTTGGGTTTGCTTGTGGCGCGGGCTGCGCTGCTCATCCGGGACGCTCGCGAATCCCCGACGGCCAACGACGATCGTCGCGGGCAACACGAACGGCAGGAGGAACACGACCACAGGAAACTTGGTGAACCCGTTACTGCTGCTGCTGACGAAGTCGCTTCCGAAAATGCCCACGAACAGCACCGCGAGCCACATCGTGATGATCGAAAGGCCCGCCCATAACGCTCGGGCGTGGAGCCAGGAGGGTGACGCTTGGGTGCGTTCCGGCGGGGCGGACTGCATCGCTGAGAAGTCTGTGGCCATGACTGACCCCTTTCGTGAAAGTGATCCGGCCAAATCTTGGTCGCCGCCGCTGCTCACGTCATCGGAACTACACCTCGCAGTGATGCGGGGAATTACGTTGGGCCGGCCGTAGACGACGCTGATGCACGGCCGCTCACTTCCGACCCTGAAGCCGCGGTCACCTGCGGTTGTTTGACGTATCGGGCGCCGGGGTGGACTCAGTAGCGAGCTCACCCAGGCGACGCTAGTCATCGAGCCTATGTGCGCGATCGCGAGCCGCGTTTGCGAACGCGCACACGAGTAGTAGGCGGCCAATCGCGTCCGAGAGCACGGCAGGAGTGTCGGCCGAGTCCTGCTCGAGGTTTGCCGATTGCGCGCGATGGCCAGCGGACGGCCTCTTGAACGTGCTGAACGACCGACGGTGGCTCCTAGTCCAGACGTGCCGACTCAATTAGCGGCGCGGCGACGTCGTACGCAACCGGCAACAAGTCCTCTGACGCGTGGTCATGGGTCCGGCCGTCGAGGTCCAGCGCGCGGCGACAGCAGTGCACGACGACGTCGGCGTGTTGCTCGTGGGTCCATGGGCGGGCGATTCGCCGGTAGGTGTCCTCGAGGTCGACCATCGGTGGGTCGGAGCATGCCGAGGACGGCGGATCTCTGTAGTGGCGGGAACGGTCTGCCCTGACAGTCGGCGGGGGCGTGGTAGGGAGGCGCGGGCCATATCTACTCATGAGTGAGCAGAGCGCCTGCCGTCGTTACGGTGGCCAAACCGGGAGGCTCTATTTTTGGAGTCGGAGTCGATCCAGCACGCGAGGTAGCCGCTGGTCTTGGTTGTCCGCTGATCATTTAGAGGGGGTTGCGGCTGAAACAGTGGCCGGTGGTGGGCCAGCCGCAGCGGTGGGCAGCACCCGGTAGCTGAACGCGAAGGCGATCGGGGCGGTCAGACCGGTGTCGTGCGTGCCCAGCGGACTGCTCGCCGCGCGCGTTGTCGCCTCCTCGCCTGGTGGAGCGGAAGGTTCGACGCTCGTCGAGTTGAGCCCGACGTCCATGCTCGGTGCGTCCCACGCCGAGCGGTGCTCGTCATCCGCGTCAGGCTGGCCTTCGGGTCGGCAAACTACGGATGCAATTTCAGTCTGGCGATCACTACGACGGGTCGTTCCAGGCTTCGGTGGCAGCGATCATCCGCTGGCAGCATCACCGCACCCGACCCCGGTCTCACGCCGCCCGCGCGCGAGAATCCTCCGGGCCGGTGCCGAGGCGGGCCCGTTAGCCACCCCTGCGGGCGTAGACGGCAAAAAAGTCGCGGTCGTCGGGGGTGAGATATCTGGTGGCGTCGCGGGACATCCCGGGGAGCAGCTTCTGCGAAGCATTCGCACCCCAAGACCCGTAGAAGTTGAAGGTCACCCATTCGGAGTTGATGTCCAGTTCCATCGCGCGGACCGCTCCCGCGCGCTGGAGGATCTGGGCGAGACTCTGAGCGGTCTGCGCATCGGCGGCGGCGTAGAGGATGTTGCCGCGGGCGTCGATCCCGACTCCTGAGCGCCACACCCGGATCGCATTGCCGAGCGTGGCGCCCCATTGCGGCCCGTCGGAGAGGTTCGGGTTGAGCCGCCCCCGATCGATGATCAAGGGCAGGTTTTGGCGCGCAAACTCGACGTTTGGACCCGGGTCCGGCCCACCGCTCCAAGTGACGATGTTGGCGGCCCCGTCGCGGTAGCGGATGAAGGTCGCCTGCCCGTCCTTCAGCGGCGCGTACACGTGCCCGAGCGCGACAAACCCACCCCGATCGTCTTCGAGCTTGAAGCCGCTGTTAAACGTCGCCAGCAGCCAGCCTCGCAACTGCGGCGGTACCTCCGCGAGCGTGTTGGCCGCCTGTGGAGGCTCGTAGCGACCCGGGTAGAGCTGGAGCCATGCCCGGGAGGAGTCGATCCAGGCCACTCCGGCGATCATGTGGGGGTAGTCGACATCTGGGCGAAAGGTCGTCACCAGCACCGGCGGAGCACCCGCTACCACCGGACCGGTTGCATGCCATTGGCCCTCTCCCGGCAGTGGTGGATCTATGACGGGGGCGACCGGTGGCGGTGAGTAGCCGTTGGCTGCACCGGCGGACGCGACGCCGACCCGAGGCAGCGCCTTGAGGCGCGACCCTCCCGTGCTGGGGGCGTTCCAGCCGTAATACAGCGCCTCGATGTCGGAGACGAGCGTCGCGGCACCGTTGTCACGCAGCCACTCGATCGCCCGCACCGCGAACGGGCTGTTGGACGGCGCGCTCATGGCGGCGGCGAACGAGAGCGTGACGTAGCCGAGCAGGATCACAAGGGTGAGGGCCAGGATCCGCCGAAGCCGGACACGCAGCGACGTGACGCGGGCGGTCGGACGAACGCGACCGCGAGAGGAGACCTCGGTGACCGGGCGGCGGCGTCGATCGCTTGCGCGCTCGTAGTTTCCGGGCGACTGTCGGTGGGCGACCTGCGGGCTGCTAGCGCGAGCCATAGATGCCGGCGGTGAACAGGACGGCCCAGATCAGACTCAGCGCCAACAACGCGTGGTCTCGCAGCACGAGCGCTTCGGGTGCTTCCCCTGCACCCTCGTTGACCAGCGCGGCGTAGCGGGTCAGCCATAGCCCGAACGGGATCAGCGACAAGGCGAGCCACGGCCCGAGCGCGGGCCTGGTAAACGACCAATCGGCATAAGCGACGACGCCGAGAATCGCGCTGCCGGCGAGGAGAATCCATAGCCCTCGTCTCGAGTACCGCCGCAGCGTAGCTCGTGACGCCGTCGAGCGACCGGGACCCAGGAATTCGGCGTGGCGCTTGCCGACCACGAGGAACAGCGCGCACGCCGACGTCACGACCAGGAACGGGCGAGACAGCGAAACATCGACCGCCGCGCCACCCGCGACGGCGCGCAGCACGAAGCATCCCGCGACCGCGAACATGTCAATCAACACGATGTCTCGCCACCACAGCGTGTAGCTGAGGGTCAAGGCGCCGTAGCCGAGCACCACGAGCGCCAGCGCAGAACGCACCAGCACACCCGCCACCACCGCCGCCAGGGCCAGCGCCACGGCGGCTTCTAGCGCCGCGCCGGGCGAGAGCTGCCCGGCGGCGACCGGTCGGAGGCGCTTGCGCGGGTGGCGTCGGTCGGCGGCGCGATCCCGCACGTCATTGATCAGGTACGTCGCACTCGAGATCAGGCAGAACGCGACGAACGCGCCGACCAGCGCCAACCCCGCGCCCGGACGGCTGATCGCGCCGGCAGCCGCCGGTGCGATCAGCACGACCGTGTTCTTCAGCCACTGCTGTGGCCGGCAGGCTCGCAAGAGGGGAGCGCCCGCCGCCGACCGGCGCGCCGGAACCGGAGATGCGGGGCGAGGACGCTGGTCCTCCCGCGGGGGTGAAGCGACAGCACTGGCTGTGGCTGGCAGCGGCGACATGGCACAAGAAGCGACCGCGCGCGAAAGCACGCCTGCAGGTCCCCTTCAACGGCGCCTGCGCCCGATCCTGCCGTCGTCACCGAGCGTTCAATGAGAATGCTTTCACCGTCGGCGCGGGCCGTCCCGGGTCGGCGCTCGCCGCCGCGGTCGAGTTGCCGCCGATCGGCGTTTGCGGCGGCGGTCGACGGCGAAGCTGACCGCGCATACGAGCAGCACGAGGATCGCCAACAGCCCAACGACGGCCAGGCCCGGCGCGACCACGATCACGACGATCGCGAGGATCACTGCGATCGCCGCGTCGATCAGCAGCGTGTTCCGGTTCACAGCGGAAGCCTCCTGTACAGGCGACGGGGGAGGTGCCGCAGCACTGCGAACACGAGCCGCAGTCGTCGCGGAGCCCAGATCGTGTGCGCCCTCCCGGTCAGCGCGGCGACGGTCGTATCGGCCACCGCCTGCGGAGTCGTCGCCATCGGCGCAGGTTTCAGACCCGCCGTCATCTTCGTGCTGACGAAGCCCGGCCGAACGACCAGCACGCGCACACCGCTGCCGGCGGTGGCGTCGGCGAGCCCCTGCGCAAGAGCATCGAGCCCCGCCTTGGCCGCGCCATAGATCGCGTTGCCAGCGCGGGGCCGCTCGGCGGCCACGCTGGAGAGCACAACCAGCGCACCGCAACCCTGGTCCCGCAGCCGCCGCAGCGCCTCGATCAGCAGCGACCCGGCCCCGGTGAAGTTGACGCGCATCACCGCGAGGATCTCGTCGGGATCGGCGTCGAGACCCGATTGGGCGCCCAGAGCCCCCACCGCCAGCACGACCAGATCGAACCCGTCCATCGCGGCGAACGCCCGATCGAGCGCCTGGGCGTGGTCCTCGACGCGCTCCGCGTCGACGACGTCGAGCGCCCCGGCCGCGCACCCGGCGCGCTCGAGATCGGCCAGCGCCGCCGCCAGGCGGTCGCGCTCGCGCCCGATCAGGTACGGACGCACGGGGCCCTCGCGGAGCAGCCGGCGCACGATCGCAAGCCCGATCTCCGAGCTTCCCCCCAGCAGCAGCACCCGGCGCCCCGACGAGGCCAGCGGCCTGACCGGCCGGCCACGAGGTTCGGCCGCGGACTGGATGAGCCCCGTTCGCTGACCGAGGTCAGACCGCCACAACCCAGCCGGGTCGGCGCGATCTCGCGCGTCCCGCCATTCGTCGAGGCGCGGGTACATCGCCGCCAGCGCGTCGGGGCGCATGCGGTCGTCCTTTGACAGGTAGACGCGCCCGCCAGCCTGTGCCACCAGCTCGTCCAAGAGTTGGAGCAGGCGTTCGAGTCCCTCGGCCGACCGCGGCAGGTCAAGGGTGAGCGTCCAGCCGGCGATCGGAAACGAGAGCGGCGCACGGTTGGCATCGCCGAAATCCTTGAGCACGGCCAGGTAGCACGGCACCCGCGTGCGACGTAGCTGCTCGATCACGGCGTCGAGCACGCGCTCGGCGCCAAACGGCACCACCAGCTGATACTGCACGAACCCCTTCGGCCCGTAGAGCCGCGGCCACGCAGCGATCGCGTCGAGCGGGAACATGTGCTCACCGATGCTCTGCGTCCGCCCGCGCTCGCGCCGGGGCGTGCGGCGAAAGCGAAGCTCGTTGAACGCCCCGACGGTCGCCGGGCGAAGCAGGCCAGCGGGCCACGCCGAAGGGACCGTCACGCGCGCCTTCACAGTGGCGGGCGCGGGAGCGCCGCTGGGCACGTCGCCGGCCGCTAGGTGCTCGGCACGGGTGACCACGCCTCGTCCCGGTCGGGCGCCGAGCAGGTCGACCCACGCCACGCGGTACGAGCCGCCGGACGTGGTGAGCGCCGCGAGGATCTCGTCGAGCCCGTGCACCCGGTCGGTGTCGACTGAGAGCACGGGGCTGCTGACCGCCCGCAGCCGGATTCGCGCGCGCAGGATCACCCCAGTCAACCCCATCCCGCCGACGGTGGCGTAGAACAGCGGGTCGGCGTCCGCGGCGCTCAGCTCGAGCACGTCCCCGCTGGCGGTCAGCAGCTCTAGCGAATCGACGTGGCTGCCGAACGTCCCGGCAACACCGTGGTTCTTGCCGTGGATGTCGCCGGCGATCGCCCCGCCCACCGACACATGCTGGGTTCCGGGGACGACCGGGACCATCCAGCCGGCCGGAACCAGCGCGTCGAGCAGCTCGGCGATCGTGACGCCCGCCTCGGCGGTGACGGTGCCTGAGCCCGCGTCGAGCTCGAAGCCTCTCAACCGTGCGGTCTCGAGCACCAGGCCGCCCTCGAGCTGGGCGGCGTCGCCATAGCTGCGTCCCATGCCTCGAGCGATCGCCCCGGCATCGAGGAACCCACGCGCCCGGCAACGGTCCAGGGCCGCCGACAGCTCATCCACCCGGTCGGGACGCATGACGCGGACCGTGGCACCCGCGCCGCCCCCCCAGCCGGAGATTCGCGCGGATGAGATCGACGTCATCGCGGTACCGAGCAGCGCCCCGGATGGTGGCACGTCAGCCCGCGGCATGCACACCGAGCGCGAACAAAGCCAGCCAGGCCAGACCGGCCAGCTGCAGCGGGCGGTCTCGCAGCAGGAGGTCCTCGGGGGCCTCGCCCTGCCCGTTGGCGATCAGCACGCCATAGCGCCCCAGCGCAGCTGCCACGGGGAGCAGCGACATCGGGCGCCACGCAATCCCGCGGACACTCGGCAGCTCGAACGCCCAGTAGGCGTAGGCGGCGAGCGTGACGACGGCGCTAACGACGAGGATCACGCGCAGCCGCATCGGCGTGTAGCCCTCCAGCACCCGACGCCGCGCCGAGAGCATGCCCGACCCGGAAGCGATCGACGCGGCGAGCGAATCCGTCCGACGCAGCTCGGCCTGTCGCTTGCCGGCCGCCGCGAACACGGCGGCACCCGTCACCACCACCACGAACGCTCGCGACAGCGTCACCGGCGCGGCCACTCCACCGGCCACGGCGCGCAGGACGAAGCCGCCGGCGACGGCGACGATATCGAGAACCAGTAGGCGCCTCCACACGAGCGTGTAGCTGAGCGTCAGCGCAAGGTAACCGACGCCGACGGCCACCAGCACGGGCCGGATCTCCGCGCACAAAACGATCCCGTTCAGCATCAGCACGATCCCGAGCACGACCGCGCTCCGAGGCACCAGCTCGCCCGCGGCGATGGGTCGCAGACACTTTCGAGGATGGAGGCGATCCTCCTCGGCGTCGCGCACATCGTTGATCGCATAGATCCCGGAGGCGAGCAGGCAGAAGGCGACGAAGGCGAGACCCACGCGCACGGGGACGTCGTCGTGACCGAGCGCGCCCGCGGCACCGGCGGCCGCGATCACGAGCACGTTCTTGATCCACTGGCGGGGACGGAGCGTGACGAGCGCCGCCCGTAGCGCGCGACGCGGCGCCGCGGACCCGGTGCCTGGGGCTCGGCGACTGGCGATCGCCGACCGAGCAGCGGTCTGCACCGCTGCCGGCACGGCAACCGTAGCTTCCGGTTCCCGCATACTCGCTGGAACGTATGCCGGTTCTCTCAAGCCAACTTGTGCGGCTCATGAGGAACCTCTCAGCATCCCTTTAGCCCCGCCTGCGACCTGCCCTGGCAGCCTGTCGATCGTTCCGATGCTGATGCCGAGCCGTCAACCGCCGCCCGACCCGGCGTCGCGACGGTCGAGCCGACCGCCGGCGAGGAGATCGGCCGGTGGTCGCCCACGTCCGCCCGCGCGCAGCAGAGCCCGCCGGATCCTGGTCGCTGCAGCGCTGCTCAGCCTGATCCCGGCGCTCGTTTCGTTCGCCACCACGATCGCCAGGCCCTCGAACTCGAGCTTCTTCATCAATGCGGTCGAATGGATGCGCGACAACGGCGCCCGCGGTCTTGTCAACCGAGTGGAGTCGATCTACTACTCGCTCAACGCTCCAGCCAAGGGCGGTCCGGGGCTTCGCGCGCTCCCGTCGCTTGCGGGTGTCACGGTCCATCTGCCGACGGCGCAGCTTCGCGCCGTGCGCCACTACTACCGACCGTCGCGAATCCGCCCGGTGCTGTCGCCAGCGCTGCCCGGCGAAGGGGTATGGCGCGCGACGTTCGCCCACGGGGGGACTCGCCCACCGGTACTGATCACGAGTTTCCGGCCGGACCCGAGCTACCCACGAATGGTCGCCGGCGTCGCCTGGATCGACCAGACCCGAACGACGACGTGGCTGTACCCCGGCCGGCTCGAACCAGGCGTGTCGCTGCCCTCGCGCGGCCCGATGGAGGTGCCAGCGCGGCTTCGCACCCGGCTGGTGGCGACGTTCAACAGCGCATTCAAGCTCGCCGATTCCGGTGGAGGATTCGCCGAAGGCGGGCACACGTACGCCCCGATGAAGACCGGCCTGGCGACGTTTGAGCGGCTGCGCGGCGGTCGGGTAGACGTGATCCCTTGGACCGGAGGACCGGTTGCCGGGCCCGACGTGATGTATGCGCGCCAGAACCTTCCGCTGATCGTCAACCACGGCCGCCCGAATCCCAACCTCTCGGACGGCCCCGAATGGGGCGCGACGCTCGGGAACGCGATCCGGGTATGGCGCTCGGCCGTCGGCGTCGACCGCCACGGCGACCTGATCTACGCGGCGGCTCCAATCCAGACGGTCGGGTCGCTCGCCGCGATCATGATCCACGCCGGCGCCGTCCGCGCGATGGAGCTCGACATAAACACGTACTGGACGAGCTTCATCACCTACCGCTACCCCGGTGCGAGGGAACCGGCCAACCTGCTCGCGTCGATGGACCGCTCGCCGCTCCGATACCTGACCCCCGACGACCGCGACTTCTTCGCCGTCTACATTCGCTAAGCGCCGCGCTTGCCAACGCCCCCGCAGCCATCGACCACGCCATCGATCTGCGCGGCCGAGCGCTCATGCCATCACCCGCCAGCTGGACCGTCGGCATGGCCGCATAGTGTTCTCCGGCAGCTTCAAGTCGCCTTCAGCAGACGATGAGAAAGCTCACAGGGACGAGCAAGGGCCGACGATCGCCTGCTGTCATTGATCCATGCCCGAGGTGATTCTGGTAATTGAGGATGAGCCCGGGATCGTCGACTTCCTCTAGTACGGCCTTGCGGCACAGGGATTCGAAGTCCGATCGGCAACCGACGGCGTCACCGGCGCCGAGCGGGCGATCGGCGAGGACGTCGATCTCGTGGTGCTCGACACGATGCTTCCAGGTCTGAGCGGACTCGAGCTGCTCGCCGAGGTGCGCACGGCGAAGCCCACGCTCCCGGTGATCATCCTCACAGCTCGCGGCGAAGTCTGAGCGCGGGCAACCTCAACGTCGACCTTCTGAGGCGGAAGGTGACCGTGGACGGCCGACTCGTGCGCCCACCGAGTTCGACCTGCTCGCGTATCTGATGCGCCACCGGGGAAGGGTGCTCTCACGCAAGCAGATCATGCGAGCTGTGTGGGGCTACGACCACGACCCGGGGACCAACGTGGTCGACGTCTACTTCGGATACCTGCGCCGCAAGCTCGGCAATGGCGGTCCGAGCAGCCCGATCGCGACCGTGCGCTCGGTCGGCTACCGCTTCGATGCGAACGATTAGAGCGCGTCTCACGGTCGGGCTGCGCTGGCGGCTTGCCGTCTGGATCGCGGGAGTGATGCTCGTCTCGGCGATCATCGACGCTGCTGTTCGTCCTCGTCCCCGGGCAGGCGACGGTCAGCAACCACCCGGAGGGATTCGGATCGGCACCCCGGAGCGAGGCGAGGTCGCGAACGTGCAAGCCAGCGAGAACGACTCCGGGCGAAAGCTGGTGGTTGCCAGGATCGGCTATTCGACCCCGCGTATCCCGGTCATGGCTCCTCCTGTGCAATGACCGGAGCTCGCGCCATCGACGTTCCGCCCGTATCGATGTGATCGCGGTGTCTATTCGGTTGTGGTGATGTTCGGATCCTCGCGCCGAAGGGGAGCACTGACGTCAGGAGCAATGTGCTGCTTGGCCCGGGGCGAATTCAGGATTGCCGATCACGCCATATACGTAAGAATTGTCCGGTGGAGCAAGACCGCGAGTTCTCAATACAAGAGGCGCGCCGCATTGGCGAGCGGATCGGGATCGACTGGCAGAGCTCCCCGTTTGAGGTCGAGCAGTTCCGTTTGGGCCTGGCGGTAGAGCTCGAGCACGGCCGGCACGATCCCGCGACCAATGTCAGTGACGATGACGAGCTCACAACGGGCAAGATCGCGTGGGCGCATCTGAACGAGTTCCCTGACTACTACTCGCGCTTGGCGGAGATGGAGGCCGAGGCTGAGCGGTACTGGTCTGAGCGGCGGGGCGGCTCAGCCTCGTAGCGACGCACGGCGTTGAGGATGACGGCGATGTCGATCTCCTCCTGGCAGAGCGCTCGTTCGACGGGCGGCGGGTAGCGAAGGCCGCGACGACGGCCGGCGCGGCGAGGCTGCGGGCCCGCGACGCTCAGAACGCTCTCGCGGACGGTGTGCAGCGAGCGGCACGTGGTGTGCAGCGCGTCGGCGACGCGCGCGGCTCAACGAGCGGGCTCACGGATGACGAGGACCCGCGGCGGCAGTCGCAAAGGGGTAGCCGCTGCCCGGCGACCATCGGTCGGCACCGCCGCCCGTGGCCATGTCCATCCGTATTCTGGCTGCGGTGGGCTTGCCCAGGACTAATGCCCGCCGGCGGCGAGGCGTTCTGCCCGATCCTTGATCCCGTGCAGCATCTTTCGCTCCATGACCAGCGACGCGGGTTCCATGAGTAGCATCCCAACGCGCGCGAGCAGCGTGGGCAGCCGGAAGCGGTTTCGGCTGATGAGCCGGGTGACGCCATGTTCCTCTCGCAGGATGAAGGTCCAGAGCCAGTTGCCGTCCTCGCTTCGCCAAGCGATGGCGCGCTCGGTGTTGATGAGCTCCACCCGCATGCGGTTGGTTCCATAGCCGACCGTGTCGCCGACCTCTGGGTGCTGGAACTCGGACAGCACCCGATCAGTGCTGTGCATGTTCAGTCCGAGCAGGTTCTCGATCCAGTCATACGTGTACGCGCCGCCGCGCGGCGAAGGGCCCATCTGGACCAGCCACGGCCACACCGCAGAGGCCGGAGCCACGATCGCGATCGCGCGCGTGGCAACGCCGTCAGCGTACTCGAGCAGCTCATCTCCCGGCAGGCGAGAAATCGCTTCCTCCTCAGTGGCACCCCAGGTAAGGACACGTCCGCGGAGCCAATGCCAGTAACCCAAAGCAGCTGCCGCCAGAACAAACGCGGCCCGGATTGGTCTCATGATCTGACTCTGGGACCCGGGCGACCGTCGGCGATCAGCACTTGACCGTAACGTGGCTGCACGTTGCGGCGGATGCCGCACACCCGGAGCGGTGCGATCGTCAAACCAAGGAAAGGAGACACGACAATGACGTTGGCGCGCAAAGACGCAGTGGCGACCCGCCTGACCTTGAGGTGGCAGTGGCGGGCATGATCGTCAGTGCGCTGCGCGGGTGGGGCCACTCGGACGGTGCCTGCGATGCTGGTCAACGAGCGTACCGTGTTTGAGGTTGTCGTCTGTGGAGGCGGGGTTGCCGCGATCGAGGGACTCCTGCGGCTGCGCCGGCTGGGCGGCGATCGTGTCGCCACGACGCTCGTCACTCCGGCGGACAACCTGCTCATGCGGCCGCTCGCGGTTCAGGATCCGTTCGCAGGCCAAGGTGCGCGGGACTATCCGATCGCACGGATCGTCGCCGACACGCAGTCCACCTGGGTCAAGGATGCGGTGGCCTCGGTCGACCCCGCAGCGGCGGTGGTCCGCATGCAAGCAGGGCGCGAACTCGCGTACGACGCCTTGCTGCTGGCGATCGGCGGGCGCGAGCAACGACCGTTCGAGCACGCGGACGCGTTCACGGGTCGCAACGCCGACCGGACGCTGCACGGGCTCGTGCGCGGCATCGAGACCGGGCGGGTGAACAGCGTCGCGTTCGTGCTTCCGCACGAATGGATGTGGCCGCTGCCTCTCTACGAGCTGGCGCTGCTCAGCGCGGCGCGAGCTCGCTCGCTGAGCCTGGACTCGCGCTTCGTGTTCGTCACCGCCGAGGGGAGGCCCCTGAAGGCGTTCGGGAGGGCCGCCGGCGATGCGCTGGAGCGCCTCTTGGCCGAGGCGGGGATCCAGCTACACACCGGGGTGTCGGCAAGCGTTCCGGCCGCCGGCATCGTGAGCCTCGGCGAGACCAGTGTGGAGGCGCAGCGGATCGTCACCCTGCCCCGCATCACCGGGCCTGCGCTGGCGGGCATTCCCGCCGGCACGCGGTGGTTCGTTCCGATCGACGATCGCTGCGTCGTCACCAATGCCGGGGGTCGGGTGTTCGCCGCAGGCGACGCCACCGACTTCCCCGTCAAGCACGGCGGCATCGCCGCCCAGCAGGCCGACACGGCGGCGGAGGGCATCCTGCACCTGGCGGGCCTCAGCGATCGCCCGGCTCCGATGCGGCCCGTGATCAGGGGGATGCTCCTAACCGGAGGACAGCCGTTGTACGTCTCGGCCGAGGTGGTTGATGGGCTCGGCTGGCGTTCGGAGGTCCACGAGCGGCCACCGTGGCCGCTGGAGGACAAGATCGTCGCCGAGGAGCTCGGTCGGTATCTGCGCCAGCTCGACGCTGCCGGCGGCTGACCGTCACGGAAGCCGACGCCGGCATCGCGCATCGGTGGTTTACCGCACCAGAACGGCACGTCACCCGCGATGGCCACATGCGACGCCGCGCGTAGCGTGTGCGCCCCGTGGCTGCGATCTTCAACCTCAATCATCCGGCCCACACGGTGCACTGGCACTTCTTCCAGATGTCGGTGTCGAACATCGTGGTGATCGTGCTGATGCTGGCCGTGTTCGTGATCGCGATTCTCGCCCCGTTTCCCGGTCACCGTCAGGGCGGAGGAGGCTCGTGAGCGTCACCGGGGAGCGATCGTGGACCGGGCGTGTGCGTGAGCACGCGGTCGCAGCGCTGCCCCCCGAGAAGCTGCTTCCCGACAAGCAGCCGTCGTACGTGGCGTCATGGATCTACGTGTTCGGGGTGCTGTCGCTGGCCTCGCTGGCGGTGATCATCGGCTCGGGAACGATCCTCACGCTGAAGGGCCCGCAGTGGTGGCATTTCACCGGGGTCGGCCACTTCTTTAACTCCCTCCACCTGTGGTCGGTGGAGCTGTTCTTCTTCTTCATGGTCATCCACCTGTGGGGCAAGTACTGGATGGCGGCGTGGCGAGGCGGCCGCGCGCGGGTCTGGGTGACCGGTGCGATTACCTTCCTGGTGGCGATCCCGTGTGCGCTCACCGGCTACGTGTCGCAGCAGAACTTCGACGCGCAGTGGATCTCCACGCAGGCGAAGGACGCGATGAACTCGGCGGGGATCGGCGCCTTCTTCAACCTCACCAACTTCGGCCAGATGTACAGCTTCCACGTGCTGCTGCTGCCCGCGGCCGTCGTGGCGATCGTGGTCGCGCACATCTTGCTGGTGCGCAAGCACGGCGTCGTGCCGCCGCTCGAGTGGCGTGAGATGGCCGCGAAGGCGCGGTCGCCAGAGCGCACGGAGTCCTCGCCGTGACTCGACGCGAGCGCCGGGCCCAGGAAAATGCTCGCTACCGGGAGTGGAGCGGCGCGTACCGTCCCTATGACCTCGTCAAGGAGGCCTCGATCGCGCTCGGCGTGGTGCTGGCGCTCGCGGTCGTGCTGACGATCCTGTTCTCTTCCCCCGACGATCCGCCGTCGACGGTCAAGCAGTGGGCACGCACCGATCCGGTCGACTTCGTCACCACGGCGACGACCGAGCTTGACGGCTCGAGCGGGACGGGCGGCTATGGGCCGCCGTACAACCACGCCTCGAGCGGGCAGCACATCGCCTTCGTCTACCTGCAGAAATGGCTGGGTGTCAGCCACCCCATCGACACGGCCCGTGACTACGTCCTCGCTCCGCTGCGCTCGATCGCGGGGCAGCCCGCGCTCCAGGCCGCGGTCATGCGCTATCAGGCGGCGCCGGTCAACAGGCAGGCGGCCTGGGCCGCCGCTTACGAGAACGGCCTGAGCAAGGGCAAGATCAACCCCGACGGATCGATATCGGTCCCGGCCGGCAACTACGGGCCACTGCCGACGATGATGGGCGGGCTGCTCAGCTTCGCCCAGGCAGGCGGGCTGGACGGCGCCCTGCTGACCAGCCGGCAGTTCTTCCAGACCGACTACACCAAGCCGTTGCTGTTGATGGCCGACGGAAGCGTGCTGGCTGACCGTGCGCAGGCGCAGCATCTGCTCGGCGACCAGTGGGGCATGATGAACGAGACCGGCAGCTATCCGGGCCAAGTGTGGCTGTGGCTGTACACCTTCTGGTACCAGATCAAGCCGTTCTCGACCTCTGCCAACGCCGACATCCTCGTGATGGCGGTGATGGGGGTGCTCAGCCTGGCGCTGATCCTGATCCCGTTCCTGCCCGGCATCCGCGACATCCCGCGCTGGATCCCGATCTACCGGATCATCTGGCGCGACCACTACCGGGCACTCGACCAGCAGGCGGTAGAGCCGCTCCACGGGGCCCCAGGGGGCGCTGCAACCGGCTAGCTCGCCGTCCGGCGCCAGTTCACCATCACAAAACCCCGCCGGACGCAGTCTCGGCGCCCCCAATGCGGAGCCGGCTCTGCGCGTCACGAGGCCCGGCATCGTCGGCGCGGAGTCAGGACTCGCGGCGGCGAACGGACCGGGGTAGGGGTGACAGGCTCCACTGGCTCGTCCAACGAGACGCGTCACCGGTCCGCCCACACGCCGAGTACGGAGGCCGATCCCAACCTCAAGCGGGGAACCCTGGCTCTGACGCCCCGGTCGGTTCCGACCCACTTCGGGGCCGACCAGTCTCGGGTCTACATGATGAGCGCGAAAGCCCACTTCACGGCAGACGAAGCCCGCGCCGCGGGCGAGGGGATCGGGATCGACTGGGCGGAATCCCGGTTCGATGTTGAGCGGTTCCGGATGGGGATGGACGTCGAGCTCGAGCACGGCACCCATGATCCCGAGACCAACGTCACGGATGACGACGTGTCCGTGACGGCGAAGATCGCCCGAGCTCATTTGAACGAATTCCCCGACTATTACTCGCGCCTTGCCGTTATGGAGGCGGAGGCGGAGGCCTACTGGGCCGCGCAGAACGACTAGCGCCTCGTGTGACTGTTTCGTCTCTGGCGGCTTCGACCTCGTCGGTGTGAAGGCCTGTATTGACGCTTAGTGGAAGTGAACGTCGGCGAGGATCTCGATTGCGATGATCGCGGCCGCGCGCCAGACGACTACGATCGTGCATGTGACCTGACACGTCACCGCCGTCATGCACAGCTACAACTGCGACGGGTCTCGCGCGTCACTAAACAACGCGATCGAGACTGATCCGCGCCTGTGAATTGCATCCTTTTGCGGAGTACCAAGGGAAGTTCTTCCCGATGTCCGTGCGCATGCGACCTGGAAGCATCAAGCCAGTTCGAGAGACAGGAGCGACCATGGCTAAAGAAGACTTCAATCGTCAAGCGCGCCGAACAGCGTTTCTGACTCTGGGCCTTGTGGCCTGCGGTGTGTTCGGCGTGATTGTGCTTGCCGGCGGCGACTGGATCCCTGGCGCGGTAATCGTGGTGGCTGTCCTCATCGGCCTGGCTAGGCAGGTTCCGGTAATTCGGAGGCTTTGTCGCCAAGGTTCCGCGCCCTCTCCACCGAGGAGCAAGCCAGCCCAGTAGCCCGGGCAAGACAGGAGCCCCGCCGTGGTGCTCGGGGTGCCTACTAGTCCTGCGACGCTGCCGTCGTAAAGATGCCGGATGTGCCAGCGCGACGCTGGGACACTCGGCCGTGGAAAGGAGATGCCATGACTACTCCGGCCATCGAGCGCCCAGTCCAGCGGACCGCCGCCGACTTGGAGGCGTTCTTCCCCGGCCGGTACCTCAGCGTGACGAGCTTCAAGCGGGACGGCACCGGCGTCGCGACACCCGTGTGGTTCGTGTCTGACGGTAGGAGGCTGTTCGCGTTTACCGACCTGCACTCGGCGAAGGTCCGGCGCGTGCGCCGCAACCCGCGTGTCCTGGTCGCGTCGTGCCGCGTGGACGGCAAGCGGCGCGGGGAGCAGCTCCCAGCGCACGTGGAACTGCTGACTGGCACCGCGGAACTGGAGCGCGTGCGGAAGCTTCTGCTGGAGCGCTACACGATCTCGTACCGCATCGTCATGCTGTTCTATCGGCTCGGGCGCCGTTTCCGCGGCAGGCAAAGCGTTGCCGACGGCGCCGCGCTGGCGATCACCGTCGATTAGCGCAGCCGGCCCAGCCTGCCCGCTTTTCGCATGCGAACCGGCGCTCTCAGTCAGCACGCCCGAGCATGCTGAGTCGGCTACGCCCGACACTGCGTGACGGTCGGCCGAGTCCGCCGACCGTCGAAGACCTGCTTTCGATCTACGACCTGCATCTTCTCGGCGCCTAGGAGTGCGGGTCTTTACGAGCCGCCGTCGATGCTGTTCTCGTTTTGCCCGTTGTGGTCGCGTTCGGCTGCGCGGCGTGCGGAGTCGAGCAGGGCGCCCACGAGGATGTGCGCTCCCGAGCCAACGCCGAACGTCCAGTAGCGGCGAAACCAGCGACGGGCATGCTCGTCGGTGGTCGCTGTCCGCATCAGCCCCGACAGCAGCGTTCTGTTCGCAGCGGCCTCGCGCACGGACAGGTCGTAGACCGTTTTCGCGAACCCGGGCTCGGCGAAGTCGCGGAATTCATCCGCGCTCGTGATCGGCGCCCATTCGATCACCGGCCGCCAGAACTTGCCGACGAGCCCCAGCGCGATCTCATGACCCGTGCGTTCGCCGAGCAGGATCCACCCGCCCTGGTACATCGGGATCGAGGGGAGATCCCGAAGCCGCATCGACTCTGGCGGATTCGCCGGCCGCTCGCCGTGGAGCAGATGGCCGACGATCTCCGGCAGCATCCGTAGCGCGCCGAGCATCCCGACCATCGGCGCCTCGCGCCCCAGCTTCAGCAGGTCGACATCGACCAGCGCCCGCCAAGCCGTCTCGCGATCAGTGTTGGCGACGGTCGCGACGGCGTCGGAGACATCGTAGACCGGCAGGAACTCGTCGGCGAGCTCGAAGTCGGTCATCTCTCCTCGGAGCGTACGCTGCCGGGCATGGCCGGGGTTGACCTGTACTGGTTGCCGCTAGGCGCGGGCGGGCACTTCGTCAGACTCAACGGACGCGTGTACGAGGCGCTAGCCGCGCGGTTGCACCGGCGGCCGGCGCGCAACCTCTACCACTCCGCACTTCAAGTCGACCTCCCGGAGGGAACGTTCGTGATCGAGCAGGCGCCGGTCCACGACGGGTGCGGAACAGAGCGTGGTGTCGTCGCCGAGGGCGCCGTCGGCGCTCGCTGGGCGGGCCGATGTCGGATCTTCCGCTACGAGATCCGGCTCTGGCGCGGTGGCCACATCCCCGACGTCGCCGAGGCCGTCGACAGCCCCAGGCGCCTCTCCGATCAGGAGCAACTCGCTCGGCGCGTAATCGAGGTGGTACCCCGGGTGCCAACCCCGGTGTGGGGCCGTGATGAGCTCGGCACGGGTGAGATGTGGAATTCGAACTCTGTGATCGCGTGGGTGATTGCGCGCAGCGGGATCGACGCCGAGTTAATCCAACCGCCGCAAGGAGGGCGGGCGCCGGGCTGGCGCGCCGGCGTGGTCGTCGCGCACAGAAGCGACGCTGAGGGAACGGCCGCGGCGAGCCCCTACCAGCAGCCAACCGTGGACCGCTGACCCCACGGCGCTTGCCAATCTTTGCCGGGAGCCGGCCGCCCCGGGACCTCCATCGCACCGCCCTCCCCCGGACACCTCATTGGCTGACCGCCGGGCGTCTCCGCGACGCCGGGAAGCCGCCCCCCAAAGCGCGGGATGCGAGCATCACGCTGGCGATCGCTTGGTCCTTGAGACGGCGCTCTGAGGCGCGAGAGTGCATGGCGACGATCGGCCGGCGAGCTCCGAGCTCAGCAGGTCCCGGCCGTCATCCGCCGAGCGCTCGCAGGGCGTTGAGGATCACCGCGAGGTCGACCGCCTCCTGGAAGAGGGCGCCCGCGAGCGGGGGTAGGTATCCGAAAGCCGCAACACCCATCGCGGCGATGCTGAGTCCCATGCCGACGAGCACGCTCTGCCGGGCGATGAACACGGCGCGCCGGCCGGCGTGAACAGCGTCGGCGACGCGGTCGACGCGGTCGACCGTGACCACCGCGTCGGCGGTCTCGGACGAGACCGTGGCGCCCGCCGCTCCCATCGCAATCCCCAGGTCGGCGATGGCCAGTGCCGGGGCGTCGTTGATCCCGTCTCCGACCATGATCACCGGCCGCAGGGTGGGGTCGGCGGCGACGCGGCGCACGACCTCGAGCTTCTGCTCGGCCGACTGCTCGGCGTAGACGCGGTCGACACCGAGCACGCTGCCGATGCGCTCGGCGACCGAGCGCCGGTCGCCCGAGATCACCCCGACCTGCCGGACTCCCTCGGCGCGCAGTCGTTGAACGATCCTGTCCGCGTCGGGGCGAAGCTCATCGGCCATGACGATGATCCCCCCGACGTGGCCGTCGATCGCGACGACGACGTGGGCCTCGCCCGATCCACGGGTCGTGGTCGCTGCCGACGCGATGATCTCCTCCTCGGGAACACCGCGCTTACGTGCGAATGCGCGGCTTCCGACCGCGATGCGGCGGCCGTCGATCCGGCCCTCGATTCCCTGGCCCGGCTCCTCGTGGACGTTGGTCGGCATCACCAGCTCGAGCTCCGCCTCGTTGGCCGCCGCGACCAGGGCCTCGCCGAGGACGTGCGCCGACAGGCGGTCGACGGAGGCGGCCATGCGCAGCAGCTCTGCCGACTGCCAGTCGCCGCGCGTCGCGATTTCTCGCACCTCGGGGGTGCCGACCGTCAACGTGCCGGTCTTGTCGAACAGAACCGTGCGCGCCCGGCCGAGGGCCTCGACCGCCGCCGTGCCCTTAACAATGACGCCCGAGCGTGCCGCGCGCGACAGGCCGGAGACCAGCGCGATCGGCGCGGCGAGAATCAGCGGACACGGCGTGGCGACGACGACGACCGCCAGCGCGCGGACCGGATCGCCGCTCAGCGCCCACGCCAGCGCAGCGGCCAGCAGGGTCACAGGCAGGAAGAACCCCGCATACCGGTCGGCCATCCGTACCATCGGCGCGCGCTGGGTCTGCGCTTGCTCGACCACCCGGACGAGCGCGGCGTACGCGCTGTCGCTCGCCGGGCGATCCGCGCGCACGTCGAACGGCGCGCCGGCGTTGGCGGTGCCACTGAGCACCGGCATCCCACGTCCGATCGTCTCGGGCAGCGGCTCGCCACTGAGTGTGCTTGTGTCCACGATCGCCTCGGCGCTCATCACCGTTCCGTCCACGGGGATCACCTCGCCGGTCCGCACGAGCACGACATCGCCGGCGCGCACTCGCTCAACCGGGACTTCCTCGAGCTGCTCGCCGATCCGCAGCTGCGCGACCTTTGGAGCGCGCTGGATCAGGGCGGTCAGCTCCCGCCGCGCGCGCCGCGACGCAATCGCCTCAAGCGCGGCGCCACCAGAGAACATCAGGCCGATCACGGCACCGGCGAGCTCCTGCCCGAGGGCCAGCGCACCGACCATCGCCACGAGCGCGATCGTGTCCACCCCGAGGCTGTGCTCCACCAATACGGTATGGACGACCTCGACCGCCAGCTCAGTCGCGAGCACAGCAACCGTCACGCCCCACACGGTCTGCGACGCCGCGCCCGCGTCCGCGACGTACATGAGACCTCCGGTCGCGATCGCGGCTAACGCGAAGACGGCCAGGATCTGCGCGCGGTGTCCGACCAGCCACACCAGCCAAGGAGGTCGATGGGGGGCGTACCGGCGACGATCGCCCCCACGCGCGACCGCAGGCGCCGGGACGGTATTCATAGGAGTCAGCGTCGCAACCAACCTGTGCGGCCATATCCGTAGCGAGTACTGGGCCCGGCCAGTGGCCGCTACCGGATGCGGCTCGGGGCGGCTGGTGTAAGCGTCGCGGCGAGGCCGATGCCAGCCGCCTGGTCTCAGGCCGTGTCTGCCGGCGTGTCGACGCTAGCCCCGGCGGCAGGCTTGGCGCCGGAGGGAGGGTCGATGTCATGGCGCTGCTCAAAACGCGTGCCGGGCATGTGGTGCGGGCTCGTGTCAGCGCTCCCGTGATAGATCCAGAGCCCGCCCATTTCGCGGTCAAAGGTGTCCCGCTGTTGAGCTAGGACGACGAGCGCGACCAGGACGCCAATGATGCAGACGACGAGTACGACTGTGCCGAACGCAGACCCAGCGATTGCGAACACGCGCACTGCGGCTCCTTTCAACTCACTGCTTCCCGACGGTACGCCGGCGTCGGGCGCGCGCCATCGTTGCGGCCCCACGATCGGCATCCGTAGAGCCCACTGACACCCCTCCGGGAAACTCGGCGAGCTCGCCACGTCTTACGGGCTTGGGCATCCCGTAAGAGCGGTCTGGCGCGATCACGTCGGCTGGGCTGGTCGGCCGCTCGGTGATGGTCAGGAGCCCGCTTTGCCCGGATCGGGAAGCCTGCCCGCAGCCTGGGCGCTGTGCGGAACGATCACCAGCGGACAGCGCGCGGCGATCAGAAGTGCGCCGGCAACGCCGCCGAAGACCGCCTCGCGCAGTGGACCGTAGCCGCGAGATCCGACAAACAGGAGGCCCACGTCGTCGCCGCTGGCCGCCTCCACGATCGTCTGGGCCACATCGCCCTCGAGCACGATGCTTGTCGCCTCGGTCCCAGGCGGGAGCTGCTTCTGGCCCGCATCAAGAATCCCTCGCGCATAGTCCTCGATGTACTCGCGGAACTTGTCCCATGCGGGGTCGGTGGAGACCTCGTGGATCGCGTGGTAAAGGCGCAGCGGAACGCCAAGCCTCGATGCCGCGCGCGCGGCGGCCATCAATGCCAGGTCAGACTCCTCGGAGGCGTCATAGGCAACGCCGATCCTGGAGATCGGAGCGTGCGGCCGCGTGGCGTAACCCACCGGTGCCACCGCGATCGCGCAGGGGGCGCGCGAAAGCAGACGGGAGGCCACCCCACCGGGCACGATCCTGCCCACCCTCCCGCGGTGGCTGGAGCCCAACACCAGCAGGCTCGCACCGTGCCTTGCGGCCAGCCGCGAGAGCCCCACAGGTGCCGGGCAGGACTCCACGAGCTGGACGTCGTCGTCGCGGCCTAGGTTGGCGGACACTGCGGTGAGCAGCTCCCGTCCCTGTTGTCGCTCGAGCCGCTCGCACTCGATCATCCCCTCACCGGAAGGGACCGGCGGCATGACGTGCGCCAGCAGGAGCCCGCCCCCTAACGACGCCTGCAGCGAGCGAGCGAGAGCGAGCGCGTCGGCGTCGTGCTCGCGTCCGTCTAGTCCGACGATCACCGCGCTGCCGTGTGTGTCGAACGCACTGCTCTCCGTGGGCGTTTTCGGTTCCGCGCCTAGCGAAGCCGAAGGTTCGACTTCGGTCGAGTTGAGCCCGAGCTGCTTCATACCCGCAGGCTCTCACCCCGATCGGTGGTGGTCATCCGGGGCGGGCACCGCGGTCTGTAGGCAAACTACTGACGGGATCTCGGCAGGGAAGTCGCGGTAGGACCGTGCGCGGTGGCCCGATGCCAGTGATCGCGCCGAGCCGGAGCGCGCTCCGGCGATCGAGGATGCCGCGCGACCTCCGCGCCAGCCCGACACCTTGATAGTCAGCTTCTCGAAAACCCGCGGTGAGATCAGTAGTGCGGGCGGATGGTGGGGTCACCCGAAGGAGGGAGGCTCGGCAGCAAACCGCGCTACCGAGTGAAGGAGATCGCGATGGAATCCCGGAACGGCGATCGGATGAAGCGTGTGATCGTGGACCGCTTTGGTGGTCCCGAGGTCGTGAATGTGATCGATGACGAGATTCCCGAGCCCGGGCCGGGCGAGGTTCGCGTGAGGGTCCTCGCCGCCGGTGTGTCGTACACCGATGCCATGCTTCGCGCCGGTTCGTATCTCGGCGTGCCGAAGCCGCCGTTCACGCCCGGCTATGAGTTGGTCGGCATCGTCGAAGAGCTTGGACCGGGGTGTTCGAGGCTGCGGGTGGGAGACCGCATCGGCACGCTGACGGTGTGGGGCGCGGACGCGGAGCGAGTGTGCGTGCTGGAGGCGAATGCGGTCGAGGTGCCTGAGGATGTCGACCCGGCGCAGATCATGAGCCTCGTCTTCACGCACATGACGGCATACCAGCTGTTGCACCGCACGGCCAGGGTGGAAAGCGGCGAGAGACTGCTCGTGCACGGGGCGGCCGGCAGAGTGGGCACTGCGGTCCTCGAGCTAGGGGCCGTAGCTGGTGTTCGCATGTACGGGACCGCTTCAAAGCGTGACCGCGCCGCGGTTGAGCGGCTCGGCGCGGCGTTCATCGACTACCGCAACGAGAACTTCCTGGCCCGGGTGCGCGAGCTGACCGACGGTGAAGGAGTGGACGTCGTGCTCGACGGATTTGGCGGTGGGCTGTCGCTTCGGTCGTTCCGCGCGCTGCGGCCCGGCGGGAGGCTGGTTGTCTACGGCCACTCCGGAACGGTCGCACACGGGCGCCGGAGCTGGCGAGGATGGATCAAGTGGTACGCCACGACCGCGACTGTCGCGCTCTGGGGCCTGCTGTCGCCCAGCCGGCAGGTACTCGTCTACCGCATCCAGAAGCTGCGTGAAGGCCATCAGTGGTTTCCAGTGGCGGCTCGCCCAGCGCTTCCGGTGGGCGGCGGCCCCCGAGACCCAGAGTGGTTCCGGGAGGACTTCGGCGCGCTGCTCGACCTGCTCCGTAAGGAGAAGATCCACCCGGTTGTCGCCGAGCGCGTGCCGCTAGCGGATGCTCGCCGAGCGCATGAGCTGCTGCAAAGTTCGGCCGACAAGGGAAAGCTCGTCCTCGTGCCGTAGACCAACTAGGACGCCACACGATGGGGCTCGACGTCCAAGACCACAGCGCTGGAGAAGCTGTCGCAGCCGCGCGTTCGTCCATGCCCCGGAGCTCCCGGCGCGATACTGGTGTGGTGCCCGCGTCCGACGCGATGGTCCCTGGTCCGCACGTCATCGTCCTGTTCGGTGCGCTTGGAGACCTGTCGCGTCGCAAGCTCCTACCGGGACTGTTTCACCTCGAGCAGGCGAGGCTGATGCCCGCCGACTACCGCATCATCGGCACTTCGCGTCGCGGCGGGTCGGTCGACGAGTTCCGTGCCGTGGCGCGGCGCGCGGTGGCAGACGAGGCCGAAGGTGACCACTGGGAGCGCTTCGCCGAGCGGTTGTGCTTCAGCGCATTCAGCCCCGACGAGCCTGGATCCCTCGTCGATGCCGTGGGCGCGGCTGAGCGCGAGATCGGGGGGGAGCTAAGGCGCCTGCATCACCTGGCGATCCCACCGAGCGCATTCGCGGCAGCGGTCCTCGCGCTGGGTAAGTCCGGGCTGGCGGAGCGAGCGCGCGTGGTTCTCGAAAAGCCATTCGGGACAGACCTGGCGACTGCCCGCGAGCTCAATCAGACGGTGCACGCCGTACTGCCCGAGGACCGCGTATTTCGCATCGACCATTTCCTCGGCCGTGAAGCGGTGCAGAACCTGATCGCGCTGCGCTTCGCAAACGGCATGTTCGAACCGATCTGGAACCGAGACCACATCGACCACGTACAAATCGATGTCCCGGAGACGCTGCCGGTCGATCAGCGCGCCGGCTTCTACGAAGGCACCGGCGCATACCGCGACATGGTCGTTACGCACCTCTTCCACGTCCTCGGGTTCGTCGCAATGGAGCCGCCGACCACGCTCGACGCCCGCTCGATTGCCGAAGAGTCCGGAAAGGTGTTTCGTTCGGTAAAACCGATCGAACCCGACTGCGTGATCCGCGGCCAGTACGCCGGCTACCGCGACGGCGCCGGCGTAGCTCCGGACTCGAGAACCGAGACGTTCATCGCGATGCGCGCCACGATCGACAACTGGCGATGGGCTGGGGTGCCATTCTTTCTACGCACCGGCAAGCGCCTCGGCGAGCAGCGACGGCTGCTCACGATCGCCTTCCGCGAGCCGCCCCGCGGGATGTTCAGGGCCGCCGGAGCGTTCGTGGAGGACTACGGGCCGGATCACATCTCGTTCGACCTCGGCAACCCCGGCGGCATCATCACCAGCTTCCTGGCCAAAGTTCCCGGCCCGCAAATGCGCCTCGGGCAGGCACGGATGGAGTTCTCCTACGAGGGTTCGTTCGGCACCCAGGGCCTCGAGCCGTACGAGCGCCTGATGTACGACGCGATGCTCGGCGACCGCACCCTGTTCACCAACGCCGATGGCATCGAGAACCTGTGGGCAGCCTCAAGCGAGCTGCTGCGCGACCCGCCGCCCCTGCACCGCTACCCCGCGGGCTCCTACGGCCCGCAGAAGATGCACGAGCTGATCGCACCGCGCCGCTGGTGGCTACCGGAGACCTAGACCTCGTCCGTCGACAAGTCTCACGTATGTGGCGTGATTAACCGTCGGTAATTCGCCCCGGTCAAGCAGCACACCGCTACTAATGCCAGCGGTGCCCTGCGACGCGAACGTCCGAATATCACCGACCGAAGAGAAACCGCGATGACTCGACCCACCTGAGCGGTGAGGCAGCCGCGCCCGCCGGCCCGCCGCGGCCGACGGGCCGCCGTCGCTTCTGCTGGTCCGGGTCGTGCTCGGATCCGGCGACGCCGAGGCGACCTGGAGTGTGTGCGCCCGCGTCGTCAGCCGTGAACACGATCGGACACGGGTCTCGGACGCCGATCATGGCGTCGTGCTTGCTTGCTGGAAGCGCGCCTCCGGAGCTCTCGCTGAGCCTACGTAGTTTTCCGAAGCGAAACAACGGCGTGACGCGGCTGGCGGCGCGGGAGACCGCTCGTAATCTGGCGTCCATGACCACAGAAAACCCACACCCCTTCCGAGTCTTGATCGCCGGCGGCGGCGTCGCCGCGCTCGAGGCGGCGCTAGCTCTACGCGAACTCGCCGGCGAGCGGATCGGCACGACGATGCTGTGCCCCGAGCCTGAGTTTGTCTACCGTCCGATGCGGGTGCGGGAGCCGTTTGCCTTGACGGGCGCTCGGCACTATTCACTTGACGCCATCACCCGCGAGATCGGCGTGGAGCTCAAGCAGGGCGCCTTCAAGCGGCTCGCCCCAGACGAGCGCGTGGTGCACACCGAAAGCGGAGAGCAGCTCGAGTACGACGCTTTGCTGCTCGCGATGGGAGCAAACCAACGTCCCGGCTTCACCCACGCGGAGACGCTCGACGACAGCCGGCTTGACGAACAGCTACACGGGCTGATCCAAGACGTCGAGGGCGGCTACACGCGCAAGCTCGTCTTTGTGGCGCCCAGCCGGATGCCGTGGCCGCTCCCGATCTATGAGCTGGCGCTGATGACGGCCCAACGTGCCTACGACATGAATATGAAGATGTCGATCACCCTGGTGACGCCTGAGGATGCGCCGCTGGCGATCTTCGGCAGCACCGTCAGCGACACCGTCGGACGGCTGCTCGAGGAGAACGGGATATTGACGATCACCTCGACACACGGCACGACGCCGGCCCCGGGGCAGCTGACGCTCCACCCTGACGGTCGCACGTTGTTCGCGGATCGCATCATCGCCCTACCGGAGCTGTTTGGGCCCTCCGCGCCGGGCGTACCGACGGCACCGGACGGCGGGTTCATCCCCGTTACCGCACACTGCCGGGTGCGGCACCTCGATCGCGTGTACGCCGCCGGTGACGCGACCGACTTCCCCGTCAAGTTCGGCGGGGTCGCCGCGCAGCAGGCTGACGCCGCCGCTGAGGCAATCGCAGCGCTAGCCGGCGCGCCGGTCGAACCGAAGCCGTTTCACCCGGTCATCCACGGGATACTCGTCAGCCTGCAGAAGCCGTTGTACCTGAGCGCACACCTCACCGGCGGGCACGGGTCAAGCTCTCAGATCAGCGACACCCCGACCTGGGAACCCGCGGCCAAGATTGCCGCGAAGTACCTCGCGCCCTATCTCGAGGAGCGCGACCGGATCGCCGAGCGGACAGCATGAGCGGACGACCAGGATTCGACAACACACGGACCGGCGACGGTGGTGAAGACATGTCGACGTCATTGAGCAACGACGATCCATCCACCCCCGAGCCGACTAATGCCCCGAAGACGATCGGCATCGTGATCGCAGACGATCACGCAGTCGTCCGCCGCGGCCTGACGCAGCTCCTCGGTGCCGAGCCAGGATTTGAGGTGCTCGCCCAAGCCGCTGACATTGATGACGCGCGGCGCTATGTGCGCGGTCATCATCCAGACGTACTGGTGCTGGACCTGAACCTGCCCGGAGGATCAAGCCTCAAACACATTCCTGGTCTCCGGACCGAGTTTCCGCACACGCAGATCGTGGTGCTGACGATGCAGAACGAGCCGGCGTACGCACGCGAGGCGCTCAGCGCCGGCGCGCTCGGATACGTACTCAAAGAAGCCGCCGAGACGGAGCTTGTCGAAGCTGTCCATCGAGCGGCGGTCGGCGACACCTACCTGAACCCGCGGTTGGGCGCACGCGTCGCCGCCGAGCCGGCATCGGGGCCTCCCGATGGCCTGACCGAACGCGAGGTCGAGGTCCTGCGGATGATTGCGCTCGGCTACACGAACGCCGAGATCGCCGACCAGCTGTATCTGTCGGTTCGCACCGTAGAGACCCACCGTGCCCACATTCAGCAAAAGCTTCGCCTGGCCTCGAGAGCCGAGCTCGTCCGCTACGCACTCGATCACAAGCTGGTCCAAGCTGAAGACTGAAGGATCGCCGTCGCTTGCGAGCCGAGATCGGATCACGGCGGCTTCGGGGCAACCAGCGCGACCGCTGCGCCGGCAGGCAGCCCGGCTCGCCAGGGCACGACGATCATCGCGCGTGGGTTCAGCCCGTCCGGATGATTGGCGGCGCTTGGCATCGCGGCAGTGATCTGATCCGCAGCCGCCGGGCGCGGGGTCAGCGCTGGGCTTGGATGCGGCGGGGCGCCGACGATCATCCGCCGTGCTGATTCATGCGGATGCCGCGGGATGGCCCCGGGCGTCACGCCGACCGACCGCATCCTCACCACGACCAGGGACACGATGGATCGCAGCCGATCGATCGTCGCCGCAGCCATTGACCCGCCGATCATCGTTACATAGTGCGCCTCGCTGATCTCCGCGCGTCGCGTCCAAGGACCGAACGCGTCACGTCGACTGCTCGAATGCGGCTGGGTCAACGAGCGGCGAGACGGTGATCGACGAGACCGCGACCGCGCTCGCACCGACGCACAAGCGCCGTCGTCAACGTTCGCGCTGCCCGCGGCGTCGTGCGTGAAAGCACCCCGCCCGCCGCTGGTCAGCGTGGCGTCCGAGCCTTGCGTAGTTCTCCGCAAGGCCGGTGTGGCGGCCGCCGGATGAGGGGCTGGCCGCGCCCGCCCAGACTGAACCCATGAGCCACACCATCTCTCCGGTCCTCTGTGGGATCGCGCAAAGGAGGATCCATGTCTGAAGCAGTCATTGTCGACGCAATCCGCACGCCGGTAGGCCGGGCGGTCAGGGGCACACTGCGGGACATCCGCGCAGACGATCTCGCCGCGATCCCGCTGCGCGCGCTCGTCGATCGCAACCCGGAGATCGATTTTCGCGAGACCGACGACGTGATGATGGGTTGTGGTTTTCCCGACCACGAGCAGGGCTACAACGTCGGTCGCAACGCCGTGCTGCTGGCAGGATTCGACCACCACGTGCCGGCGGTGACGGTGAGCCGCTTCTGCGCATCTTCGCTGCAGACGATCAGGATGGCGTTCCACGCGATCAAGGCCGACGAAGGCGACCAGTACATCGCGGCGGGCGTCGAATGCACGTCGCGCGGGGCCGGCATGACCCTCCCGGTGATGAACCCGCGTCTCGACGGGTCCAACGGCACCGGATACAACGTCTACATCCCGATGGGGATGACGGCCGAGAACGTGGCCGAGCGCTGCAAGGTCTCCCGCGAGGCTCAAGACGAGTGGGCAGCGCTGTCTCAGCAGCGCGCCGTGGCCGCGCGTGACAGCGGCTATTTCGACCGCGAGATCGTCGGCGTGGACATCCCTGAGACCCACGACGCCGGTGGCGACGTGATCGCCGCGCATACCGTCAGCAGGGACGACGGGCCGCGCGCCGGCACGACGGTGGAGTCGCTCAGCAAGCTCAAGCCGGCGTTCAAGCCCAACGGCACCGTCACCGCCGGCAACGCCTGTCCATTGAACGACGGCGCCGCCGCGATCGTGGTGATGTCCGAGGAGAAGGCCCGCGAGCGCGGCGTCAAGCCGCGGGCGCGCATCGTCGCCTCCGCAGTCGCGGCGATCCGGCCCGAGATCATGGGTCTCGGCCCGATTCCGGCGTGCCGCGCGGCGCTCAAGCGGGCCGGCCTGAGCATCGACGACATCGACGTGGTCGAGATCAACGAGGCGTTCGCGGCGCAGGTGATTCCGTGCCGTGACGAGCTGGGCATCGACCCCGAGAAGCTGAACATCAACGGCGGCGCGATCGCGCTCGGTCATCCGTTCGGGATGACCGGTGCGCGGATCATGACCACGCTGCTCAACAACCTCGACTCCGTGGGCGGCCGGTACGGCCTGGAGTCGATGTGCGTGGCCGGCGGACTGGGCCAGGCGATGATCGTCGAGCGGCTCTCCTAGAGCGGAAAGGAACGCAACAAATGGCTACCACAGGTTCTCAGACTCAGACCGCCGTGCGTGATCGCGATCTCACCGGACGCGTCGCGTTGGTCACCGGAGGTACCCGCGGGATCGGCGCCGCGATCTGTCACGCGCTCGCCGCCGACGGCGCCGTCGTGGCGGCGGGGTATTCCTCAAACCAAGCACGCGCCGACGAGCTGCGCCAGTCGGTCGAGGCCGAGGGAGGCACGCTGTCCTTGCACCAGGGCAACATCGGCGACGCGGACGACTGTGCGCGCGTCGTCAAGGACGTGATCGACCAGCACGGCCGGCTCGACATCCTCGTCAACAACGCGGGCATCACCGTCGACAAGCTGTTCTTGAAGATGTCGCCGGCCGATTGGGACAAGGTCGTCCAGGTCGACCTGTCCGGGGCCTTCTACATGGCCAAGCCGGCCCTCATGCACATGATCGGGCGAGGCTCTGGGCGGATCATCAACATCTCGTCGGTCAGCGGCGAGATGGGCAACGTCGGCCAGGTCAACTACACGGCCGCGAAGGCAGGCATGTTCGGACTCACGAAGACGCTCGCCAAAGAGGCGGCACTCACGCTGCGGGTGGCCGGCACGCTTGAGAAAGGGATCGGCGTCACGGTCAACTGCATCGCTGCGGGCCTGACCGAGACCGACATGGTCTCCACGATCCCGCCGTACATGCTGGCCGAGATCGTCGAGCGGATCCCGATGCACCGAGCGGGACGCCCGGAGGAAGTTGCGCGCGTCGTGGCCTTCCTCGGCCAGGACGCCTCCGGCTACATCACCGGGCAGATCTGGGACGTCGACGGCGGACTGAACATGTAAGGCACAGCCTCCCGATGCCGGGGGGCGCAGGACACCACTCGAACACCCCCAAGACGCGAGAGAGACTCACATGGCTACCAACGTTTCAGAAAAAGAAGCTCGTGACGTCGTCGAGGCGGCGCGGGAGGCCGAGTGGAAGCTGCCGAGCTTTGGCAAGCAGCTGTTCCTGGGCGATTTCCGGCTCGATCTGATCCACCCGCAGCCGCGGCTCGACCCCGAGGCGATCGAGAAGGGCGAGCGGTTCCTCGCCGAGCTGCAGGCCGTGCTGACCGAAACGGCCGACCCGCTCGAGATCGAGCGCGAGGCGAAGATCCCGGACAACGTCGTCGACGCGCTGAAGCGGATCGGCGCGCTTGGGATGAAAGTGCCGCCGAAATACGGCGGGCTCGGTCTCTCACAGGTGTACTACAGCAAGGCGCTGGCGATCGCCGCCAACTGTCACTCGGCGATCTGCACGCTGCTGAGCGCGCACCAGTCGATCGGCGTCGCCGAGCCGCTGCGGATGTTCGGCAGCGAGGAGCAGCGGCAGAAGTGGCTGCCGCTGGTCGCCAAGGATCACATCAGCGCGTTCCTGCTGACCGAACCGGGCGTCGGCTCCGATCCGGCGCGGATGGCGTCGACGGCGATGCCGGTCGGTCCTCAGCTGGCGGCGGCTCCGCCCGACGACGACATGGTCGCAACGCCCACCGAGGGTGGTTATCTGATCAGCGGGCGCAAGCTGTGGGCGACCAACGGGACCGTGGCGGACATCGTCGTGGTGATGGCGAAGGTTCCCAAGAGCGACGGTCACCGCGGTGGCATCACGGCGTTTGTCGTGCCGTACAACAGCGAGGGGATCACGATCCTGCACCGCAACGCGTTCATGGGCCTGCGCGGGATCGAGAACTCGGTGACGTTGCTCAAGGACGTGTTCGTTCCGGAGGAGAACCGGATCGCGCGCGAGGGCGACGGGCTCAAGATCGCGCTCAGCACGCTGAACACGGGGCGTCTGGCGCTGATGGCAATTGCGGTCGGTGCGTCGAAGTGGGCGACGAAGGTCGCGCGCGAGTGGGCCACCGAGCGGGTGCAGTGGGGCCGGCCGATCGGCAAGCACGATGCGGTGGCCCAGAAGCTGGCCTTCATCGCCGGGAGCGCGTTCGGTCTGGAAGCGATGCTCGACGTCTCGGCGCGCCTGGCGGACGACAAGCGCAACGACATCCGCATCGAGGCGGCTCTGTGCAAGGTGTACGGCTCCGAGCTCGCGTGGAAGGTGGTCGACGAGCTCGTGCAGGTGCGCGGAGGTCGCGGGTACGAGACGGCAGAGTCGCTGAAGGCGCGCGGCGAGAAGCCCGTGCCGGTCGAGCAGTGCATGCGGGACATGCGCGTGAACCGCATCTTCGAAGGGTCGAGCGAGATCATGCACCTGCTGATCGCCCGGGAGGCGGTCGACACCCACCTCCACGCCGCCGGCGGCCTGCTGATGGGCGACGGCGACGTCAAGGCCAAGGCGGACGCCGCCGTGAAGGCGGGCCTGTTCTACGGCAAATGGCTGCCGCACCTGGCCGTCGGCAAGGGGCAGAACCCGCGCTCCTACGAGGAGTTCGGACCGCTGGCCGGTGACCTGCGCTACGTCGAACGTGCCTCGCGCAAGCTCGCGCGATCGACGTTCTACGGAATGGCGCGCTGGCAGGCGAAGCTCGAGCAGAGGCAGTCGTTCCTCGGGCGGATCGTCGACATCGGCGCCGAGCTGTACGCGATCTCCGCGACGGTCGTCTACGCCGACACGCTGGGGCGCGAGCATCCCGAGCGCAAGGCCGAGGCGTTCGAGCTCGCGCAGCTGTTCTGCGCGATGGCCAAGCGCAGGGCCGACACGCTGTTCGGAGAGCTGTGGTCCAACGACGACGATGAGCGTTACTCGGCCGCACAGAAGGTGCTTGACGGCCGCTACGGCTGGCTTGAGGAAGGGATCCTCGACCCAGCCGGCGACGGTCCGATGATCCCGGCGCTGGACTAGGGGGACAACATCATGGCGACGGCAGTCAAAGATCAGATCGCGGCGGACGCCGAGTGGGCAGCACGGCTGGACGGCTTCGTCGAGCGAGCCCGCGAAGCGTCTATGGCCCTACGTGAACTGAACCAGGAACAGGTCGATCAGATCGTCTGGGCGATGACGGTCGCGGGGCTCGAGAACGCGGTCGAGCTGGCGGAGCTAGCGATGGAGGAGACGCACTTCGGCGTGTTCGAGGACAAGGTGCTCAAGAACTACATCGCGACCGAGTTCCTGTACGACTACCTGAAGGACAAGAAGTCGGTAGGCGTGATCGACGAGGACCGCGAGCGTGCGCTCAAGTACGTCGCCGAGCCGATCGGGGTCGTGCTGGCGCTGCTGCCGATCACCAACCCGACCTCGACGGCGCTGTTCAAGTCGATCGTCTGCGCGAAGACCCGCAACGCTTTGATCATGCGCCCGTCAGCGCGGGCGTCGCGCTGCGCGGCGCGCGCGGCCGAGCTCCTGCAGGAGGCCGGCGAGGCGGCCGGGCTGCCGGCGCACGCCCTGCAGGTGATCCCCGACCCGTCCCTCGACGTCTCGCAGTACCTGTTTCACCACCCCGGCGTCGACTTCATCTGGACGACCGGCGGCCCGAAGGCGGTCGCGGCCGCAAACGCAGCCGGCAAGCCGTGCCTCAGCGTCGGCTCGGGCAACGCGCCCGTGTACGTGCACCGCAGCGCCGACATCCGGATGGCGGTGGTCGACATTCTTGTCTCCAAGACGTTCGACTCCTCGGTGATCTGCCCGGCGGAGCAGACGTGCGTGATCGACGATCAGATCTACGATCAGATGATCGAGGAGTTCCAGCGGATGGGCTCCCGGCTGCTGACCGACGAGCAGACGGCGGCGCTGGCGGCTCGGTCGTTCGCAGACGACGGCAAGGTGCAGATGGAGGTCCTCGGGCAGTCATGCGTCAACCTGGCCGGCCTGGCGGGCTTCGAGGCGGCTGACGAGGACAAGGTGCTGCTCGCACCGCTGCCGACGGAGCTCGACGCCCTGGCCGCGCATCCGTTCATCGCCGAGAAGCTGATGCCGGTGCTCGGGGTGGTCCGCTCGCCAAGTGTCGAGCACGGGATCCAGGCGTGCGAGCTGGTCACAGAGCACGGCGGCCTGGGGCACACGTCGGCCGTGTACGCGACCGACGACGACGTGATCGATCGGTTTGCGCTCGCGATCCGCACGGGGAGGATCCTCGTCAACGCGCCGACCGCGGTCGGCGCGCTGGGCGGCGTCTACAACTCGATGACCCCGACGTTCTCGCTCGGCTGCGGAACGTGGGGAGGCTCGAACACGACCGACAACGTCAACTACCGAAACCTCCTGAACATCAAGACCGTGTCACGCCGGCAGACGCCGCCGCAGTGGTTCCGCGTGCCGGCCGACACATACTTCAATCCCGGCGCGCTCGACAACCTGCGCCAGCTCGGGGCGGACCGGCCGATGATCGTCACCGACGGTCCGACCGTGGCCCGCGGGGTGGCCGAGGAGGTGCGCCACTACCTCACCGCCGGCGCCGTCAACGTGTTCTCCGGGGTCGAGCCGGAACCGACCGAGGCGCAGATCCGGGCCGGAGTTGAGGAGCTGGAACGGTTCAACGCCGATGCGATCATCGCGCTGGGCGGCGGCTCGGTGATGGATGCCGCCAAGGCGATGCGCCTGTTCCACGAGAGCCCGCAGGTGAGCGTGCGCGAGTTGTCGCTGCCGTTCCTCGATGCGCGCAAGCGAATCTCTGATTTCCCGCAGGTCGCGCATAAGCTCCGGCTGGTCGCGATCCCGACGACGTCGGGCACGGGGTCGGAGGTCTCGCCGGCCGCGGTGATCAGCGTGGGCCAGCGGAAGGTGACGCTGGTCGACTACTCGCTCGTGCCCGACATGGCGATCGTCGACCCGATACTGACGCTGACGATGCCTCGGGAGATCACCGCCGACACCGGAATCGATGCTCTGACACATGCGCTGGAGGCGGTGGTCTCGATCTTTGCCTCTCCGTACACCGACGCGTTCTGCATCCAGGCCGTCAACCTGATCTTCGCGTCGCTGCCCCGCGCCTATCACGACGGGTCTGACCTGGAGGCTCGCACGGCGATGGCCAATGCCGCGACGATCGCCGGGCTGGCCTTCTCCAACGCATTCGTTGGGCTCAACCATGCACTTGCGCACCCGGTGGGCGCCCGATTCGGGATCGCGCACGGCCGCGCGAACGCGATCTTCCTTCCGCACGTGCTGCGCTACAACGCCTCGCTGCCGAGCAAGTTCATGCCGGCGCCGGGCTACTCCGCCTACATAGCGCCCGAGAAGTACGCCCAGATCGCATGGATCCTCGGGCTCGGCGGCAAGACCGAGCGCGATCGACGCGAGCGGCTGTTCGCCCGCGTCGACGAGCTGCTGGCCGAGGTCGACGAGCCGCGGACGCTGGCGGACTGCGGCGTCAAACGCCAGGAGTTCGAAAAGGCGCTTCCCGACCTCGCCAAGGCGGCGTTCATGGACCCGAGCATTCGCACCAACCCACGCATCCCGATGATCCGCGAGGTCATCGAGCTGCTCGAGGCCGGCTACTCCGACGGGGGTTGACGGCCGCTCGGCGGCGTCGCCGAGGACCAAGGCCCGATGCTACGTCATGAGTTCTCACGGCTGGCGATCGTCAGCCGCGGTGAGCCCGCGATGCGCGTCATCCATGCCGTGCGCGAGCTCAACCACGGCCGAGCCGATCCCGTCCGCCTGATCGCCCTGCACACCGAGGCCGAGCGTGACGCGACCTTCGTCCGGCAGGCCGACGAGGCGGTGTGCCTTGGAGATCAGGAGGGGCTCGAGCGTGCCCTGCGGGCAGCTCGCGCCGACGCGGCTTGGGTGGGCTGGGGACCGGTGGCCGAACGGCCCGAGTTCGCCGAGCTCTGCGAGCGACTCGGGATCGTATTCGTAGGGCCGGATCCGGTCGTGATGCGACAGCTTGTCGACGAGACCGCCGCGGCGCTGCTCGCCGAGCAGATGGGGATTGCGGTCGCTCCGTCCACGCCCGGCCCGGAGCAGCCGAGCACCGGGACGCGTCACGTGGAGGTGCCGATCATCGCCGACGGCCATGGCGCCGTGTGGCCGCTCGGGGTGTGCGACCGCTCGTGCAGCGCAGGCGAGCAGAGCATGCTCGAGGAGTCCTCGAGCCCGGGCCTTCCTGCCGATCAGCAGCGCCACCTGATGGAGGCGGCGCAGCGGCTGATGCTGCGGACCGGGTACTGCGGCGCCGGCACGGTCGAGTTCATGTACGAACCGGCCGCGCGCCGGGTCTCGTTCATGAGGGTGAAGGCCCGACTCGGATGCGGGCACGCGGTGACCGAGGCGGTCACCGGGCTCGATCTCGTCAAGCTTCAGTTGCACGTCGCCGCCGGCGGGCGGCTCGAGGGCGGGCCGCCGGCGCCGGTCGGGCACGCGATCGAGGCCCAGCTGTGCGCGGAAGACCCGACGCGCGGGTCGGTAGCGACGACCACGCGGCTGGTCCAACTGCGGCTGCCAACCGGTCCCGGTCTGCGGATCGACACCGCGGTGACCGAGGGCGACCAGATCCCGGCCGAGCTCGACTCGACGATCGGCAAGCTGACCGCGTGGGGCAGCGACCGCGACGAGGCGCTCGCGCGCCTGCGCCGGGCACTCGCAGACACGGTCGCGATCCTCGATGGCGGGACGACGAACCAAGGCTTCCTGCTGCAGCTGCTGGACCATCCGAAGCTACGCGCCGGGGATCTCGACAGCGGCTGGCTTCACCGGTTGGACGTGAGCCCAGGCACGCCGCCGGTGCGCCACGGTGACCTCGCGCTGGTAGGGGCCGCGATCGAGCTGGCGGACCGGGATGCCGCCGACGATCGGGCCCGCTTCTACGCGTTCGCCCGCCGCGGACGACCTCAGGCGGCGGGTGCGCTGTCGCGCACCTATGAGCTGCGCCACCGCGGGCAGTCCTACCGTCTCGCGGTCGCGCAGATCGCCCCGGACCGCTACCGCGTCACCGTCGACGGGCGATCGCTCGAGTTGAACGCTCGCCGGCTGGGCGCACACGAGCGCCGACTCGAGCTGCCCGGCCGGTCCCACCGGACGCTGACCTCCAGACAGGGCGACGACCTGCTCGTAGAGGTCGACGCCGTGCCGCATCGTGTCTCGCGCGACGACGGCGGCCTGATCCGCGCCCCGGGTTCCGCGCTGGTGGTCTCGATCCCATTGTCCCCGGGGGACGTCGTCGAGGCCGGAGACGTGGTCGCGGTCGTAGAGGCGATGAAGATGGAGTCGTCGCTGACCGCGCCGTGCCGCGGTCGAGTCAAGCAGGTGCTTGTCGGCGAGAACGTCCACGTCGCGGCGCAGACGCCACTGCTCGCGCTGGAGGCGATCGAGCAACCGCCCCAGGCGCCGCCCGGCGAGCGCCTATCGTTCACGGCGCTGACGAAGGCCGGCGTGGCCGCGCCCGACCGATGCCGGGAGAACCTGCGCCGGATGGAATGGCTGGTGCTCGGCTATGACATCGGCGAGGCCGAAGTGGAACGGACGATCGCCGACCTGCACGGCCAATGCGCAGACCTGCTCGCGTGTGATCCGGCCCTGATTCCGGGCGAGCATCGCCTGCTGGGAATGTTCGCCGACCTGCGCGCGGTCTCGCGCCCCCAGCGCGAGGACGGGGAGGCAGCGGCGGAGCTCCTGCCAAGCCCGCGGGAACACCTGCACGGATGGCTGCGCTCACTCGACGCCGAGGCCGAGGGACTGCCACCGTCCTTCACCGCCGCCCTGTGCCGGGCGCTCGCCCACTACGGGGTCGACGGCCTCGAGCGGACCCCCGCCTTGGAGGAGGCGTGCTACCGGCTGTTCCTCTCGATGCAGCGGGCCGAGATCGCGCGCACCGCGATCGTGGCGATCCTCGACCGCCGGCTCGAGGACGCCGACGAGCTGGTCGGACACGTCGATGACGGGGAATTCCGAGACGTCCTCGACCGGCTCGCGACCGCGCTCGAGGGCCGCGACGCGGTCGTCGCCGATCTGGCTCGCGAGGTCCGCTACCGCTACTTCGACGAGCCGATCATCTCGGAAGCTCGAGAGCGGGTGTATGCCGAGGTCGAGCGACGGGTCGCCGCGGTTGTGGGCGAGCCCGGGCGCGCGGACGCGAGCCAGCTGCTCGAAGAGATAGTCGACTGCCCCCGTCCGCTCGCGCCGCGACTGACGGTCGCGATGGGCACAGCAGCACCGGCCGCTCGCCGGCTGCTGATCGAGGCGATGACGCGCCGCTATTACCGGACGCGGTCACTGGGCGGATTCGAGCACCTGCAGCTCGACGGGTTCGACGTCGCGTTTGCAAGCTACGCGCTGGGCGGGGTCAGACGGAAGCTGGCGGCCGCTTACGTCGAGCTCGAGGATGTGGGGGCGATCGCAAACGCGTTTGCTCGTCACGCCGCGGCGCTGCCGGGCGCGACGCCCGCGGTGCTCGACCTGTACGCACAGCATCAGGACCCAGCACCGGCGCGCGAGGAGACCGCGCTGCGCCTGGGCGCCGCACTGGCCGAGCTTGCGACGCCGCCGGCGCTTGAGCGCATCGTCATCGCGGTAGCGGAGCCGAGCAGAGGACGGGGAATGTCGGCCATCGACCTGTTCACGTTCCGGCCGGGGCCGAATGGGCTGACCGAGGACGAGATGCTGCGCGGTCTGCACCCGATGATGGGCCATCGCCTGCGCCTATGGCGCCTGCGCGAGTTCGATCTGGAGCGCCTCGCGTCGACTGAGGACATCTACATGTTCCGAGGGGTCGCGCGTGCCAACGCCAAGGATGAGCGATTGTTCGCGCTGGCAGAGGTTCGCGACCTCACCCCCGTCCGCGACGAACGGGGTCGCGTCGTCGCGCTGCCGGAGCTCGAACGCGTGGTCGTGTCGGTACTGGAGGCAATCCGCGCCTTCCAAGCCCCACGGCCCCTGCACCGGCGACTGATGTGGAACCGCGTCCTGCTGCACGCGTGGCCGGTGATCGAGCTGGATCCCGACGAGGTCCGCGCGCTCGTCGAGCGCGCGGCGGCCGGGACCGCTGGACTGGGGCTCGAACTCGTGGCGATCCAAGGACGTCTGCGAGAGAACGATGGCGTCCATGACCGAGTCCTGCGCTTGTATGCGCCGACTGGCCACGAGGTCGAGGCCGAGGTGGCCGACCCGCCCACCGAGCCACTGAAGCCGCTCGACGAGGCGACGCGGCGCATCAGCTCCGCACGCCGCCGGGGCACGCTTCACCCCGCCGAGATCGTGCAGCTGCTAGCCCCCGCCGATGTCACCGCCGGCCGGCCGGCGGGAGAGTTCATCGAGCACGAACTGAGCGACAGCGGCCTGCTCGAGCCGGTCGTGCGGCCACCGGCGACCAACCGAAGCGGCATCGTCGTCGGCACGATTCGCAACTTCACCGAGCGCTACCCCAGCGGCATGCTGCGGGTGATCCTGCTGGGCGACCCGACGCGCGCGCTGGGATCACTGGCCGAGCCCGAGTGCCGGCGGATCGTCGCGGCGATCGATCTCGCGGAGCAGCTGGGCGTACCGCTCGAGTGGTTCGCGCTCTCCGCCGGCGCGAAGATCGCGATGGACTCGGGCACCGAGACGATGGACTGGATCGCAACCGGGCTGCGGCGGATCGTGCTGTTCACCCAGGCCGGCGGAGAGCTCAACGTCGTCGTCGCCGGCATCAACGTCGGAGCGCAACCGTATTGCAACGCGGAGGCGACGATGCTGATGCACACCCGCGGCGCGCTGATCATGACGCCCCAAAGCGCGATGGTGCTGGCTGGCAAGCAGTCGCTCGACTACTCGGGCGCAGTGTCCGCGGAGGACAACTTCGGCATCGGAGGCTATGAGCGAATCATGGGTCCCAACGGCCAGGCGCAATATTGGGCCGCCGATCTCGCCGACGCCTGCCGGGTCCTGCTTCGGTACTACGAGCACACGTATGTCGCGCCCGGCGAACGCTTTCCGCGCCGGGCGCAGACAGACGATCCGGCCGATCGCGATGTCGGCGAGGCTGCGCATCATGGGCCCGGCTCGCAACACAAACGGATCGCTGACGTGTTCGCAGATGACCCGACCATCGATCGCAAGCAACCGTTTGACATCCGGTCTGTGATGAATGCGGTAATCGACCGCGACCACTCGCCCCTGGAGCGCTGGGCGGCGATGCGCGACGCTGAGGTCGCGGTCGTGTGGGATGCGCATCTGGGAGGCTGGCCGGTGTCGCTGATCGGGATCGAGTCGCGGCCGCTGCCGCGGCGCGGAGCGATCCCTGCCGATGGGCCGGAGCAATGGACCGCGGCCACGCTGTTTCCGCGAGCCGCCAAGAAGGTCGCCCGTGCGCTCAACGCAGCCGGCGGGCGCCGGCCGGTGGTGGTGCTCGCAAACCTTGCCGGTTTCGACGGCTCGCCCGAGTCGCTGCGCGAGTGGCAGCTGGAGTTCGGCGCCGAGATCGCGCGGGCGGTCGTCAACTTCGACGGCCCGATCGTCTTCTGCGTCCTCTCGCGATACCACGGCGGCGCATTCGTGGTCTTCTCGCAGAGATTGAATCCGAACCTCGAGACCGTCGCGCTCAAAGGTGCCCGCGCCTCGGTGATCGGCGGCGCCCCGGCGGCTGCGGTGGTGTTCGCCGGCGAGGTCGAGCGGGCCGCCGCCGGCGACGAGCGTATGCAGGCGCTCTCCGGACAGATCGCGCAAGCCGACGGCGCGGAGCGCCAGCGCCTGCGGGCCGGCAGAGCCGCACTGTGGGAGGAGGTGCTGGCCGATAAGCGGCGCGCGTTTGCCGAGCGGTTCGATCGGGTTCACAGCATCGAGCGAGCCGTTCGGATGGGATCGGTGACGAACGTCATCGAAGTGGCGTCGCTACGCGGTTACCTGATCGACGCGGTGCAGCGAGGAATCCACCGCGCCGAGCAGTCAGGCGACCCGGTCGACCGTGCCATCGTCGAGGACGAGCACGCCGCCGTAGCGGGCACGCAGCAGCCGCCGTCCGGCCGCCGGACCTGACAGCAGCGCGGCCTTGGCGAGCGCCTCGGCCTCCAGCGCGGTTGGCGCAAGCGCGGTGGCCGCGACCAATCCCGTCCACGCGGGAACTCCCGTGGCGGGGTCGATCAGGTGGTGGGCGAAATCCCCTTCTCCACGCTCCCACAGCCGTGCGTCGATGCCAGACGTCGCCACCGCGCCCGCGCGGACCCGGAAAGTGTGGGCGACGGCGCCGGTGAACGGATTGCGCACGCGAACCTCCCAGGGCGCTCCGCCGCCCGCCGCCAGCCGCAGGTCACCGCCACAGTCGACGGCGCACCGCCCGTAGCGCTCGAGCCGGCCAGCGAGAAGATCCGCCGCCCAGCCCTTGACCGAACCCCCCAGATCGAGGCACAGGCCCGGCGGCCGACAGACCGCGCCGGCGCGATCATCGACCACCACCGCGCGCCATCGGGCGGCCGGATCGGGCCGAGCGGGATGTCGTCGCGGCGCCGCTCTCAGTCCTCGCGACAGCGACGCGGGGGACACGTGCGCGCGCGACTCACCGTAGCCGGCGCGGCGCAGCGCCCCGAGCAGCGTCGGGTCGACCAGCCCGCCGCTCACCGAGGCCGCATGCAACGCCGCCGCGACCGCCGCCCTAAGCAGCGGCGCGGCGCGCACGCGGGGTCGCGGATCGGCGTTGAGGCGCGAGAGATCGCTCGTCGCGTCAAACCGCGACAGCCGGCGGTCGATCTCTGCGAACAGCGACGCGACGTCGACGTCGCCGTCGGCGTCGCGCACGACCCGCGCAACCGTACCCATCGTCGGGAACCGGTCGTCGAGCACGCACGCCCTCGTGCCGGTCCCGTCAGCCGGCCGTCCCGCCCTGGCCGGGCGGCAGCGCGGACTCGGCAGACATGTCAGCGCCGTAGGCCTGCTGCAGGTCCGCGATCTGGCCCGGACTGGACTGCGTTGTCATCGGTGGCAGGGGCGCGTTGCGCGCTACCCGCGGCGGGGACGGGCTGCGCGCCGACACGCGGCGGCGGACCAACTCGCCCACTGCACCCGCCGCTGCGGCCGCGGCGAGCGTCCAACGTGCCTGAGAGCGCATCCCGCCACGCTAGAGGTTCGGGGCGCGGCCGGACAGCGCGCGCGTCCGAACCCTCGCTGCGGAGAACTACCCACGGGGAAAACTACGTACGGGCCTGAGCAGCGCGCACGGATACAGACAGTCCGTGCGGCGCCAAGACTATCGGTCAGCAAGCAGTTCTCCACCAAACCGTGGGCCAAACGTCGAGAGTCTTGGGAGAAATCAGATGACCACGCAACTAGCAAGCGCCAAGGATTCTCCGGCTCGGACACACAAATGGGTGTATGAGTTCGCCGAGGGGTCGCGCAAGCTGCGCGAGCTGCTCGGCGGCAAGGGCTCGGGCGTGGCTGAGATGACGCGCATCCTGGGAGCCAACATGGTCCCGGCCGGGTTCACGATCACCACCGAGGCGTGCGTGGCATACATGCGCGGCGACCGGACGTGGCCGGACGGCCTGGACGAGCAGGTCGGCGCGGCGCTCGCGGCGCTCGAGAAGCGAGCCGGTAAGCGGCTGGGCGACACCGACGATCCGCTGCTCGTGTCGGTGCGCTCCGGCGCGCGCGTGTCGATGCCGGGGATGATGGACACGGTGCTGAACCTCGGGCTCAACGACGAGTCGGCCGCCGGCCTGGAGGCGCGCACCGAGGATGAGCGCTTCGCGTGGGACTGCTACCGCCGCCTGGTGCAGATGTTCGGCAACGTCGTGCGCGGGATTCCCGGGGAGCGCTTCGAGGAGGAGATCGCGCGCGTCAAGCGCGAGCGCGGCGTGACCCTCGACACCGAGCTCGACGCCGACGCGCTGCGTGAGCTGACCGAGCGCTTCAAGTCCTTCTACGAGTTCCCGACCGACCCACGGCAGCAACTGACCGAAGCGATCCAGGCCGTGTTCGACTCGTGGATGGGCGAGCGGGCCGTTCAATACCGGCGGATCAACAGGCTCCCGGACGATTGGGGGACGGCCGTAAACGTGCAGCAGATGGTGTACGGCAACAAGGGCGACAAGTCATGCTCGGGGGTGGCCTTCAGCCGCGACGAGGTCACCGGTGCGCCGACGCCGTCTGGAGATTTCCTACCGCGCGCCCAAGGCGAAGACGTCGTCTCGGGGGTCCGCACGCCGCGCGACCTCGCCGAGCTGCACGATTGGATGCCGGAGATCGCCGATCAGCTGACCGAGATCCTGCGCAAGCTCGAGTCGCACTACCGCGACATGCAGGACACCGAGTTCACGGTCGAGGAGGGACGCCTGTTCATGCTCCAGACGCGCAACGCCAAGCGGCCCGCGCAGGCCGCGGTGCGGTTCGCCGTCGACGCGTTTGAGGAGCGGCTGCTGAACAAGGCGGAGGCGGTCGCGACGATCGACGCCGGAGCGCTCGACGCGCTCCTCCACCCGTCGTTTGACACCACCGCGCGCTACACGGTGCTCGCCCGTGGGGTCGCCGCCTCGCCGGGCGCGGCGAAGGGAGCGATTGTGTTCACCGCGCCCGACGCCGTCGAGCAGGCTGCCGACGGAAAGGCGGTGATCCTCGTGCGGCCATTCACCGAGGCCGACGACGTCGCCGGGTTCCATGCCGCGGTGGGGATCCTGACATCGGAGGGCGGCAAGGCCTCGCACGCGGCGCTGGTGGCACGCGGCATGGGCCGCCCCGCGATCACCGGTGCGGCCGCCCTGGACATCGATCTCAAGCTGGGCGAGGTGCGGATCGGCGAGCTCGTCCTGCACGCGGGCGACTTCATCGCGATCGACGGCACCAACGGCGTCATCACCACCGACGATGTCCCGCTGGTCGAGGCCCACATCGACGCCCGGTTTGAGACCGTCCTGCGGTGGGCTGACGAGTTGCGCCAGATCGGCGTGCGGGCGAACGCCGACACTCCCGAGGACGCCACCCGCGCCCACCGGTTCGGCGCCGAGGGCATCGGGCTGTGCCGGACCGAGCACATGTTCATGGCCGCCGATAGGCAGCCGAAGATGCGGGCGATGATCATGGCCGAAGACGAGGCCGGCCGACGGGCCGCGCTGGATGAGCTGCTGCCGCTGCAGCAGAGCGACTTCGAGGGCCTGTTCGAGGCGATGGCCGGCTGGCCGGTGACGATTCGCCTACTCGATCCGCCGCTGCACGAATTCCTGCCCGACCGGTTCGAGCTGCTTGAGGAGATCGTGCGCGCGCGAATCGACCGCAGCCCTCGTCTCCCCGGGCTCGAGGCTCAGTTCGATCGGGTGCGGTCGCTCGAGGAAACCAACCCGATGCTGGGAACACGCGGCGTGCGCCTGGGCGTGATGGAGCCGGAGGTGTACGAGATGCAGGTGCGGGCGATCGCCCGCGCCGCGAGCGCGGTGCGGGACCGGACGGGCCGCGCGCCCCGCCTCGAGATCATGATCCCGCTGGTTGCCTACGACCGCGAGCTCGAGCTGGTCAGAAAGCGCGTGGTGTCGGTCGCCGAGGATGAGGGGCTCAGCTACGGAACCGACTTCGGTGTCGGCACGATGATCGAGCTCCCTCGCGCCTGCTTCATCGCCGATCGCATCGCCCACTTCGCCGACTTCTTCTCGTTCGGCACCAACGATCTCACGCAGTGCGGGATCGGCTTCTCCCGCGACGACATCGAGGGTCGGATCATCCCGCGCTACGTGGAGGAGAAGATCGTCGACGGCTCCCCGTTTGCGACGATCGACCAAGCGGGTGTGGGCGAGTTGGTGCGGATCGCCGTCGAGAAAGGGCGCCAAGCACGGGACGACCTCGAACTCGGCGTGTGCGGCGAACACGGCGGTGATCCCGAGTCGATCCGCTTCTTCCACGACTCCGGGCTCGATTACGTCAGCTGCTCGCCGTTCCGTCTTCCGATCGCTCGCGTGGCGGCTGCCCAGGCCGCGATCGCGGCTCCGCGGTAGCCGCTCGCGAGGACTGGGCAGATGGCTTCCCAACAGCGACGCTTCCAGCGGGCGCAGCGCCGCCCGCCGCCGCGGCCAGCTCGCTCGGCCGCGGACATCACGCCGCTGACCGACCTCGAGCACGGCAGCTCTCGCACGGGACCGGTCCGCGGCGAGCGGCCCGTGTACGTCGATCTGCTACCGCCGTGCAACGCCGGCTGCCCGGCGGGCGAGAACATCCAAGGCTGGATGGCCCACGTCAAGGTGAGCGAGCACGAACAGGCATGGCGACTGTTGACCGCCGACAACCCGTTCCCGGCGATCCACGGCCGCGTCTGTTACCACCCGTGTGAGAGCGTCTGCAACCGCGCCGAGCTCGACAGTCCAATCTCGATTCACGCCGTCGAGCGTTTCCTGGGCGATCTGGCGCTCGAGAAGGGTTGGCAGTTCGACCCCCCGTCGGTTCACAGCGGCATGCGTGTGCTCGTGATCGGAGCGGGGCCGAGCGGACTTTCGGCCGCCTACCACCTCGCCAGGCTCGGTCACGAGGTAGAGGTCCGCGACGCGGGGCCCGAGCCCGGCGGGATGATGCGCTACGGGATCCCCGCCTATCGACTCCCCCGGGACGTGATCACGGGCGAGGTCGATCGGATCGCGGCGCTCGGGGTCCGCTTCACGAGCAATAACCGCGTCGAGGACCTCGAGCAGGAACGCCGTGAGGGCGCGTTTGACGCTGTGTTCGTGGCGGTTGGCGCGCACCTGTCAAAGCGGGTCGACATCCCCGCGGCCGACGCCGGGCACATCGTGGACGCCGTGTCGTTCCTGCGTGGGGTCGCCGCCGGTGACCGGCCGGTGATCGGGCGCAGGGTGGCCGTCTACGGCGGCGGCAACACCGCGATGGATGCCGCGCGAGTCGCGCGGCGAATGGGGGCCGAGGAGGCGCTGATCGTCTACCGGCGCACGCGCGCGCAGATGCCCGCCCACGAGGAGGAGGCGCAGGACGCCGAGCGGGAGGGAGTGCGGATCAACTGGCTGCGGACGATCAAGGCGATCGAGGGTCCTGAACTGCAGGTCGAGGAGATGGAGCTCGACGAGTCCGGCTATCCCCAGCCGACGGGCCGGTTCGAGACGCTGGCGGCGGATACCGTGATCCTGGCGCTGGGCCAGGTGAGCGACATCGAGTTCCTGCGCGGGGTGCCGGGAGTGGAATTTGACCGAGACGGGACCGTCCGCGTCTCGAGCTCGTTGATGACCGGGTGCCAGGGCGTGTTCGCCGGCGGCGACATGGTGCCGTCGGAGCGGACCGTGACCGTGGGCGTCGGCCATGGCAAGCGCGCCGCGCGCGAGATCGACGCGTGGCTCCGCGACCAGGCGTATACGCGCGCACCCAAGCACCCGCAGGCGGAGTTCGAGCTCCTAAACCTGTGGTACTTCGGTGACCATCCCCGCCGCCAGCAGCCCGAGCTCGCGCCGGAATCGCGACTCGGCGGCTTCGACGAGGTGGTCGGAGGTCTCTCCCCCGAGGAGGCGGTGTTCGAGGCGAGGCGGTGCCTGTCGTGCGGCAACTGCATCGAATGCGACGGCTGCCTCGGAGCATGCCCCGAAGACGCGGTGATCAAGCTCGGCCCCGGACTGCGCTACCGGTTCGACTACGACCGCTGCACCGGCTGCCAAGCATGCTTTGAGCAGTGCCCGGTCCACTCGATCGAGATGGTTGACGAGAAAGCGCCGGATCCGCACTACGCGTTTGTGGCGCCCCCGGACCCGAGCGTGGAGGTGCGGTGATGCGCGCAACCGTTGACGGCAACGAAGCGGCGGTGTCGGTGGCGTTCAGATGCAGCGAGGTCTGCTGCATCTTCCCGATCACCCCCTCGTCGCCGATGGCCGAGCTCGCCGACGAATGGTCGAGCAAAGGGCGGACGAACCTGTGGGGCACGGTCCCTGCTGTCGTTGAGATGCAGAGCGAGGGGGGTGCCGCGGGAGCCCTTCACGGCGCGCTCCAGGGCGGGGCGCTCGGGACCACGTTCACCGCCTCCCAGGGCCTGCTGCTGATGATCCCGAACATGTACAAGATCGCCGGTGAGCTGACGTCGGCGGTAATGCACGTGGCCGCGCGGTCGCTCGCGGCTCAGGCGCTGTCGATCTTCGGGGACCACTCGGATGTGATGGCGGTTCGCCAGACCGGCTTTGCGCTGCTGTCGGCCGCGTCGGTGCAGGAGGCGCACGATTTCGCGCTCGTAGCGCACGCTGCGACGCTCAAGACACGCGTCCCATTCCTGCACTTCTTCGACGGCTTTCGCACGTCGCACGAACTGCAAACGATCGACATGCTCGACGAGGCAGACGTACGCGCGCTGATTTCCGACGAGCTCGTCCGCGCGCATCGCGCGCGGGCGCTGTCGCCGGCGCGGCCGTTCATCCGAGGCACCGCGCAGAACCCCGACGTCTACTTCCAGGCGCGCGAGACCGTCAATCCGTTCTATGCGCGCGTGCCCGAGGCGGTGCAGGGCGCGATGGACCGGCTCGGCGAACGGACCGGCCGCCGTTACGGGCTGGTGGACTACAGCGGTGATCCCGAAGCCGAGCGGGTGCTCGTCGTGATGGGGTCGGGCGGGGAGACCGCGCGCGAGACCGTCGCCTATCTGCAAGCCCGGGGTGAGCGGGTGGGCGTCGCGCAGATCAGGCTCTACAGGCCCTTCCCGGCGCGCGAGCTGGCGCGGGCCCTGCCCGAAAGCGTCCGGCGCGTCGCCGTGCTGGACCGCACCAAGGAGCCGGGTTCGTTAGGCGAGCCGCTGTTCCTGGACGTGCTCGCGGCCTTGAGCGAGGCCAATGACGCCGGCACGCGCGAGGCGATGCCGACCGTCATCGGCGGTCGCTACGGCCTGTCGTCCAAGGAGTTCACCCCCGGGATGGTCGCGGGCGTGTTCGCGGAGCTTGCGCGCGAGCGTCCCAAGCGGCGATTCACGATCGGGATCAACGACGACGTCTCCGCGACAAGCCTGCAGTACGACGAGTCGCTCGACATCGAGCCCGAGGAGACCGTTCGCGCCGTGTTCTTCGGGCTGGGGTCCGACGGCACGGTCGGTGCGAACAAGAACACGATCAAGATCCTCGGCGACGCCGCCAACCTGCACGCCCAGGGCTACTTCGTCTACGACTCCAAGAAGTCGGGTTCGCAGACGGTCTCGCACCCGCGCTTCGGCCCCCGGCCGATCCGCGCCCCGTACCTCGTCTCCGCCGCGAGCTTCGTCGGCTGCCACCAGTTCGCGTTGATCGAGCGCTCCGAGGTGCTCGATCGCGCCGCCCACGGCGCGACGCTGCTGCTCAACTGCCGCGAGCGGCCCGATCGCGTCTGGGACGCGCTGACGCGCCCGGTGCAAGAGAAGATCCTCGCCAAGCAGATCAAGCTCTTCGCGATCGACGCCGGGAAGATCGCGCGTGAGGCCGGGCTTGGCCGGCGCACCAACACGGTCCTGCAGACGTGCTTCTTCGCGATCTCCGGCGTGCTCGAGCGCGAGCACGCGATCGCGGCGATCAAGGCGTCGATCGAGAAGACCTACGGCAAGCGCGGCGCCGAGGTCGTGAGCCGCAACGTCGAGGCGGTCGATCGCTCGCTCGCCGCCCTTCACGAGGTTGCCATCCCCGACCAGGCCTCCTCCACACGGCAGCCGCGCGAGCTCGTCCCCGCAGACGCGCCTGAGTTCGTGCGCACGGTGACAGCGACGATGATGGCCGGCCAAGGCGATCAGCTGCCCGTGAGCGCGCTCCCGGTCGACGGCACATATCCGAGCGGTACGACCAAATACGAGAAGCGCAACATCTCAGAGTTCGTCGCGGTCTGGGACTCAGAACTCTGCATCCAGTGCGGCAACTGCAGCTTCGTCTGCCCGCACAGCGTGATCCGCTCGCGCTACTACGACCCAGACCACCTCAACGGCGCACCCGACGGGTTCCGGTCGGCGCCGCTGGACGGAGCCGGGCTCCCGGACGCGCGGTACACGCTCCAGGTGTACGTCGAGGACTGCACCGGATGCGGGCTGTGCGTCGAGGCGTGTCCGGTGTCCGCGGCCACAGAGCCCGGCCGCAAGGCGATCAACCTCGACGCGATCGAGCCGCTCCTGGCGAGCGAGCGTCAGAACATCGCCTTCTTCGAGCAGCTACCGGCGAACGACCGCACCCGCGTGGACTTCGGCACGGTGCGCGGGACGCAGTTCCTGGACCCGTTGTTCGAGTTTTCCGGCGCCTGCGCCGGGTGCGGCGAGACGCCGTACCTGAAGCTTCTTTCGCAGCTGTTCGGCGACCGGCTGACGGTCGCCAACGCAACCGGCTGCTCGTCGATCTACGGCGGCAATCAGCCCACGACGCCGTGGACGGTCAATGCCGACGGGCACGGCCCGGCGTGGTCGAACTCGCTGTTTGAGGACAACGCCGAGTTCGGGCTGGGGCTGCGACTCGCGGCCGATCGCCACACCGAGCTCGCCCGCCGACGGCTGCAGGAGCTGCGCGACGCGGTCGGCACCGAGCTGGTCGACGAGATCCTGTACGCGACGCAGGTGCGAGAGTCCGAGCTGCGCGCCCAGCGCGAGCGGCTCGCGGCGCTGCAGCGCCGGCTCGAGGAGCTCGAAGGGCCAGCCGTCGAGGACCTGCGCAGCGTGCTCGACCACCTAGTCCGGCGCAGCGTCTGGATCGTCGGTGGCGACGGCTGGGCGTACGACATCGGCGCCGGCGGGCTCGACCACGTGCTGGCTAGCGGCAAGAACATAAACGTGCTCGTGATGGACACCGAGGTGTACTCCAACACGGGCGGCCAGATGTCCAAGGCCACGCCGCTCGGGGCGGTCGCGAAGTTCGCCGCTGCGGGCAAGACCGTCCCGACCAAGGATCTTGCGCTGCAGGCGATCGCGTACGCGGACGTGTACGTGGCGCGGGTGGCGTTCGGCGCCGATCCGCAGCAGACCCTGCGCGCGTTCCGCGAGGCCGAGGCCTACGACGGACCGTCGCTGATCATCGCCTACAGCCACTGCGTCGCGCACGGATACGACATGCGCGAAGGGCTGAGCCAGCAGTACGGCGCGGTGGCCAGCGGTCACTGGCCGCTGGTTCGATATGACCCGGTGGTCCGCGCGGCCGGCGGCAATCCCTTCCTGCTCGACTCGCCCAGGCCGCGCATGACACTCGGTGACTACCGCAAGAACGAGCTGCGGTTTCGTGCGCTTGCCGCCGCCCAGCCGACCGAGGCCGAGCGCCTGCTCGGCCTCGCCCAGCAGACCGCCGACCAGCGCTGGCGGCTCTACGAGGAGATGGCGACGCGCAGCGCGAACGAGTTCCCGTCCGATCCCCGCCGGGGAAGCTGATGGATCTCTCCACCGACTACATGGGACTTGCCCTGCGCAACCCGCTGGTGGCGTCCCCATCACCGCTGTCGTACACGCTCGACGGCGTCAGGCGGCTGGCAGATGGGGGCGTCGGGGCGATCGTTCTGTTCTCGCTGTTCGAGGAGCAGCTGCGAGAGCAGGCGACGCGAGCCATCCAGCTCGACGAGGAGACCGCCGAGAGCTTCCCCGAGGCGCTGGGCTACTTCCCCGCCGTGGTGCAAGAGGACGGCGGCCCCCGCAGCTACCTGGCGCTGCTCGAGCGCGCCGTCTCGACCGTCGACGTACCAGTGATCGCGAGCCTCAACGGCGTCACCCCCGAGGGGTGGACCGAATACGCCCGCGCGATGCAAGACGCCGGCGCAGCCGCGATCGAGCTGAACATCTATTACCTGCCGGGCGATCCCGAGACCTCCGGACGCGACGTCGAGCAGCGTCACGTCGACGTCCTCGAGAGCGTCAAGTCCGCCGTCAGCGTGCCGGTCGCGGTCAAGCTCAGCCCCTACTTCAGCTCCTGCGGCGAGATGGCGCTGCGCCTCGACAGCGCCGGCGCCGACGCGCTGGTGCTGTTCAATCGCTTCCTGCAGCCCGACATCGACCCGGAGCAGCTCGTGGTTCTCCCGCGGGTGAACCTGTCGAGCCCCGCCGACGCCCGGCTGGCGCGTACCTGGATCGCGCTGCTGCGCGGCAGGGTAAGGACCTCACTCGCAGCCACCTCGGGCGTGGAAGTCCCCGCCGATCTCGCCAGGTACCTGCTCGCCGGCGCCGACGTGGTAATGACCACGTCGGCCTTGCTGCGCCACGGGCCCAAGTACGCCAGCGAGCTGCTCGACGGGCTGGCCGCCTGGATGTCTCGCAAGGGATTCGAAGACCTCTCGCACGTGCGCGGGCTGCTCGCGGTGCCCAGCGAGGCCGATGGGGCCGCCCTCGAGCGCGCCGGCTACGTCGCCGCGATGCGGGCTGCAAACGCCGGCGCCTACGCCCCGTGGTGACCGCAAGCATCCACCGGCGGTCGAGGACGCGCGGCCTCCGCGGACGCCTCGCACTCGACGCGGCAGGTGCGATTGCGGACCCGGTGACTCAGCGCGGCCGCCGGACGGCGGACGGCGGAACGGGATTCCGTCCGGCTGTCGTCGGTAAACCCGATGCCAGAGGCGGGCGGTTCCCGGATGGCGCGAACCATCGCGGCTCCTACGGTTGCAACGGAAGCTCAGCAAGGAGTCCCGATGTCAAGAAAAAGCCCGAAACGAACCCACGAAGACCATTTGCAGGCCTCCGTCGAGGGCGTGACAAGCGTCGGCGTGCGATGAGTCCGGTGATCCGCGTGGGCGAGCGCTGCGCATGCTGTCGGCAGCGGCCGGTATGGGACACCGAGACCGGCCTGTGCTCACCATGCGCTCGGTTACACAGAGCAACCGGCCAAAAAGCCCGAGCCACGGCCGGTCAATCGATTCGAGGTCTTGGTCAGCGCTGGCGCAGCGCACCCTGCAGAAAGTCCCGAGTTCGAGCAGCAGCTCTACGAGTAGTTGTCATGAACAGGATCAAGAACCCCGCTAATACGCTAGGTGAGTGACGTGACACAACCCAACACCCCCAGCTCAGGCCACGTTGTGATCGTCGGCGGTGGTGTCGCCGGCCTGGAAGCGCTGCTCGCGCTGCGGGCCATTGGCGGCGATCACATCGCGGTGACGCTTGTTTCGCAGGACGACCGGTTCGTCGACCGCCCGATGACCGTGGCCGAGCCGTTTGGCTTGGGGCCGGCAGCACGTGTGTTGCTGCCGCACATCACCGCTGAACTCGGCACGGAGTTCGTCCACGGAACCGTGACAGAGGTCGATCCCGCCGAGCGCCGAGTCGGCTTGGCGGATGGCTCGCACCTCGCCTTCGACACGCTGATCATCGCTACCGGGGCGCGGGGGCGGGCGCCGTTTCCCGACGCGATCACGTTCGGGCTCAAAGGCTCCGGAGCCGCCATCCGGGAGATGCTTGACCGCCTGCGCAGCAGCGACGGGCGCGGCGTGGTGTTCGTCGCTCCGACGATGACGGGATGGCTCCTACCGCTGTACGAGCTAGCGCTGATGACCGCCCGCGAGCTCGCGCGGAGCAACGTCAACGGGGTCCGTTTGCGTCTGATCAGCCCCGAGGATCGGCCGCTTGCGCTGTTCGGCGATCGGGACAGCCAGCGCATCGCCCGTCTGATGGCGGCGGCGGAGATCGAGTTCGTCGGGGCGGCATTCGCCGATGCTGACGACGGTGTGTCGATGAACGGCGCTCGGTCTGAAATGGGCTCGGACTACGTCGTCACCCTGCCGCTGCTGAGCGGGCCCGGGATTGCCGGCGTGCCTGCCACACATCCGCACGGGTTCATCCCGGTGGACGAGTACGGGCGGGTGCGAGGACTCGCCGACGTGTATGCGGCCGGGGACGCGGTCGACTTCCCGGTAAAGCAGGGCGGGCTTGCCGCGCAGCAGGCGGATGCCGTGGCCGAGCACGTCGCGGCGCGCTACGGCGCGGCGGTCGAGCTCGCGCCGTTCCGGCCCGTGCTGCGGGGAATGCTGTTCACGGGCGGCGAGCCGGTGTACATGCGCTCGGGCGCACCGGGCGCGGATCCGGAGGTCCCCGGCGCGTGGTGTCCACTGTGGTGGCCGCCGACGAAGATCGCCGGCCGCCACCTGGCGCCGTACCTGTTTGCGCGCGAGGACGAGGGGGTCGGCTTCGGCAGCCCGCCAGTGGGGTTCATCGACGTCGACATCCCGCTCGCGGCGATGACGCTACCCGCCTGATGGCCACGATCGACAGCTTGGAGATCGCTAGGTAATTAACCGCAGCGTGGCACGGCGCCGGGCGGATGCCTGCCGCGATCCCGCTGCTTACCTTTGGCTTCCAAGGCCAACGAGGAGACACACGATGCCGAACACCAGCGTTCAGCCCAGCCACGGAAGCTATCTGCTGCCGCATTTGGACCACGCGACGGTGGCCGATGCGATGCACCCGGGGATCCTGTCTTGCGACTCCGAGGCGACGCTCCCCGAGGTCGCGAGAATGATGAGCACGCACCACGTCCACTGCATCGTGGTGGGCGGCACGGCGGACAGCCAAGGGGACGAATCACCCGCGCTGGGAATCGTCTCGGACTTCGACGTGCTGCGGGCAGCGATGCGGCCGGACGCTCCGGACACGGCCGCGGAGCTGGCGCGTCAGCCGGTGATCAAGGTCGAAACGACGTCGCCGTTGCGTGACGCGGCGGAGCTGATGCTCGCCAAGAGCGCCAGTCATGTCGTGGCGGTCAATCCCCTGACCAAGCGCCCGGTCGGGATCCTCTCGACGCTGGACGTCGCGGGGATCCTGGGGTGGGGAGAGCTGTAACCGCGGCTTGTGCGCCGCGGACGCTACGAGAGGATGCAAGTGAGCGACGTCGTGATCAGCTCAGCGGCCCGGACCGCGATCGGGTCGTTCGGACGCAGCTTGCGTGACGTCCCGCCGACGCAGCTCGGCGCATTCGCCGCGCGTGCGGCAATCGAGCGCGCCGGGCTCGACCCCGCGCTGGTAGAGCAGGTGGTGTTCGGCAACGTGATCCACACGTCGCCCGAGGATCACTATCTGGCCCGCGTAGTCGGGATCGGCGCGGGCATTCCGAAGGAGTCGCCTGCGCTGACGCTTAACCGCCTGTGCGGTAGCGGCCTGCAGGCGATCGTGACCGCGACCCAGATGATCCAGACAGGCGATGCGGAGGTGGCAGTGGCCGGGGGCGCCGAGTCGATGAGTCGGGGCGCCTACTGGATGGAGAACGCGCGCTGGGGGGCGCGCATGGGGGATGCATCGCTGGTCGACTCGGTCGTCGGCGCCCTGACCGATCCGTTCAACAAGATCCACATGGGAGTGACAGCCGAGAACCTGGCGAAGTCCCACGGAATCTCCCGCGAGGCGCAGGATGAGTTCGCGGTGCAATCGCACCGCCGCGCGACCGCGGCGATCGACGCCGGCCGCTTCGACGCGGAGATCGTGCCGGTGGAGCTGGCGACCCGCAAAGGCACGGTCGAGTTCAAGGTTGACGAGCACGCTCGCCCGGATGTATCGCTCGAGGGATTGGCCAAGCTTAGGCCGGCGTTCGACAAGGAAGGCACGGTGACGGCCGGGAACGCCTCCGGGGTCAACGATGCGGCGGCGGCGGTGGTGGTCATGTCGGCCCAGCGAGCGGAGCGGCTGGGAGCGCCGGTCAAGGGCCGGATCGTCTCCCACGCGGTGTGCGGGGTGGAGCCCAAGACGATGGGCATCGGTCCGGTTCCGGCCATCCATAAGGCGCTCGAGCGAGCGGGCAGGACGCTCGACGAGGTCGATGTGATCGAGCTCAACGAAGCGTTCGCCGCCCAGTCGCTCGCCGTCCTGCAGGATCTCGGGCTGGACACATCGCGGGTCAACCCCAACGGTGGCGCGATAGGCCTCGGGCACCCGGTGGCGGCGACAGGCGCGATCCTCGTGACCAAGCTGCTGAGCGAGATGGAGCGTCGCGATCACCATCTCGGGCTGGTCAGCCTCTGCATCGGCGGCGGCCAGGGAATCGCAATGCTGATCGCGCGCGACTAGGGGGCCTGGCGGCCCGCTCAGATCAAGGAGAAAGGGAGCGAGATGCCTTCACTGCAATATGAGGCGGTGCCGTCGATGGCGCCGGAGCGCTTCGCGTCGGTCTTGTCAGGCGGCGAGTACGAGGCGTTGCTGGATCTGATCAGCCATGCCTCGCGCGAGTTACACGGCCGCGTGATCTGGAACGTGAACTCGACCGCCAAGGGCGGCGGCGTGGTCGAGATGCTCCGGCCGTTGCTGGGTTACTGTCGCGGCGCAGGTGTCGACGCGCGGTGGGCGGTGATCTCGGGCCAGCCAGAGTTCTTTGCCATTACTAAGCGGATTCACAACCGCCTTCACGGGTTCGACGGGGACGGTGGTCCGCTGGGCAGCGCCGAGCGCGAGGTCTACGAGGAGACGTTGGCGGCGAGCGCGGAGGAGCTCTCGCGGCTCGTGCATCCCGACGACGTGGTGATCCTCCACGATCCACAGACGGCCGGTCTGGCAGCCGCCGTGCGCAAGACGGGAGCAACCGTCATGTGGCGCTGTCACGTGGGTATCGACGCCGCCAACGAGCGCGCACGCGAGGCGTGGGACTTCCTGCGCGGTTACGTCCTGGATGCGCACGTGTACATCTTCTCTCGAGCGGGGTTCGCGTGGGAGCGGCTCCCGCGGGACCGGGTCTCGGTGATCCGCCCTTCGATCGACGCCTTCGCACCGAAGAACGCCGAACAGACGCGCGAGCAGTCACTGTCCATCATGGCCACTGCGGGGGTGCTCGCTGCCGACGTGGATGCTTATCCGACGTTCACACGCTCCGACGGCACCCCAGGGCGCGTCGAGCGGCGGGCGGAGATGCTGGAGGAGGAGCCGCTGGTCTCGGACGTGCCGGTCGTGATGCAGGTTTCACGTTGGGACACGCTCAAGGATCCGGTCGGCGTCCTGGGTGCGTTCGGCGAGCACGTCGCGAGTCGCACAGCCGCGCATCTGTTGCTGGTCGGTCCCTCGACCGCGGCGGTCGCCGACGACCCGGAGGGCGCGCAGGTGCTGGACAGCGTGCGGGCCGCGTGGCACGACCTTCCCGCGCCGGTTCGCCGGCGGGTTCACCTGTGCTCGCTTCCAATGGACGACATCGAGGAGAACGCGGCGATCGTCAACGCCCTGCAGCGGCATGCAGATGTTGTCGTGCAGAAGAGCCTTGCGGAGGGGTTCGGCTTGACCGTGGCCGAGGCGATGTGGAAGCGCCGGCCGGTCGTGGCGAGCCGGATCGGCGGGATTCGTGATCAGATCGAGGACGGACGATCGGGCGTGCTGCTGTCGGACCCGCGCGACCTCGAGCAGGTCGGAGCGGCGATCAGCGGTCTCCTGGCCGACGGCGAGCGCGCTCAGCAGATCGGGATCGCGGCCCAGCGTCGCGTGCAGGAGCAGTTTCTCGGCCCGCACCATCTCGGGCGTTACTTCGAGGTGATCCACCGGGTTGGCTCACAGCGTGAGCAGGGCCAGCGCAGCAGGACGCCGGCGCCGAGCGCCTAGGCCGCCCTGGCCTGGCAGACAGGCGAGAGGGTCACGAAGTGTGCATCTGCAAGACCGAGCGAGAAGCCCTCCGGAGCGCCGCTCGCGACGTCGAGCACGAAGTCGGGATCGCCCCACCTGCGGAACTGCTCGGAGTCGATGTAGAACTGGACCCCGGCCACCTCTCCGAGCAGGATGTCGCCAGGGCCGGGCGCCAGATCGCCTGCGAGCAGGCAGAGTGGGAGCGAGCCGTCGCAGCATCCCCCCGACTGGAAAATCGCCAGCGGGCCATGCTTTCGGGCCAGCCGGCTGAGCGCCGTCGTCGCCTGGGGAGTCGCGGTGATGGGCTTGACGTGTGCAGCGTAGGTCGCGGTGCTCGGCGCGGCTTCCGGGAGGATCCGACAACCCGATGCGCATCGGCCGCGCCAGTCACGGAGTAGCTACCGCAGAGCCGGTCGGGCGCGGACGGTCTGCCATCCGGGCTTTCCCGCAGTGAATGACACGGCCTACCCCGATGTCAGAGGGGCTCGATCGGCGGAGCATCGGCAGACGACTTTCTCTCACTCGAAAGGAGCGACGGGGCTATGGCCACGATCGAATCAACAACCACGTACGCGGCGCCCGGTGAGGCGGGCAGTCCGGTCGAGCTCAAGGGCCGCTATGAGAACTTCATTGGGGGGGATTGGGTTGCTCCGACGACGGGCGAGTATCGGGAGAACCTGACGCCGTCGACGGGCGAGCCGTTCTGCGAGGTGGCGCATTCCGGTCCGCTGGACATCGAGCTGGCGCTCGATGCCGCGCATGCGGCCAAGGAGGCGTGGGGGCGGCGCTCGCCGACCGAGCGCGCGGCCGTGCTCAACGCGGTCGCGGACGCGATCGATGAGAACCTCGAGATGCTGGCGGTCGCGGAGAGCTATGAGAATGGCAAGCCGGTGCGCGAGACGCTCGCCGCCGACATTCCGCTGTCGGCCGACCACTTCCGCTATTTCGCGGGCGCGATTCGTTCCGAGGAAGGGCGGATCTCGGAGATCGATGAGAACACCTACGCGTATCACTTTCACGAG
>DASSGR010000223.1:0-72864 GCA_035693425.1 Solirubrobacteraceae bacterium | reverse complement strand
CGTTGTGGTCGCCGATCCGCTGCCGTCCGGCCTGGACTTCGTGGGCTTCACCAACGACGGTGGCGGCCGATGCACCTACACGGCGGCCGCGCGCACCATCACATGCAACGTAGGGACGCTTCAGCCGGACGCCACATTTGCGTACTCATACAAGGCGACCGTTTCGGCCTCGGCCCAAGGCGACACCCCCGCCTCGCTGGCCAACTACGCCTGCTACAACGCAAATTCCGAGGACCAGCCGAACGTCGTGTTCCACGGTTGCGATCCAGCGGCCGTCGTCGTACCGCCGGCGCCTCCGGCGCCGGAGCTCGCCGATCTGGGCGTCGTCAAGACCGTCTCGCACAACATCGTCAAGCCAGGGGACACGCTCACCTGGACGATGGTGGGCACCAACTACGGGCCCGCCACCTCGACCGGGTTCATGCTGGCCGACCAGCTGCCGGCCGGCGTCATGTTCGTGAGCGCCAGCGCTAGTCCCGAGCTGACGTGCACCACCCCTCCGGTGGGCGCCACCGGAGCGGTCACCTGCACGGCCCCAAGCGTCCCGGCGGCGCCCGCCGCCGGGTCGTCGCTGACGCTCACGATCGTTGCGACCGTACCGTCCACAACGCCCACCGGGACGCTCCTGCTCAACGTTGCCACCGTCTCCGGCGACCAGGACGAGCCGGTTCCCGACCCGCACCCCAACCGCGACGAGACCCTGACGCTGGTGCGCGTTCCCGACCAGCCGATTCCACCGACGCCGACGCCCCTGCCCCCAGACCCGGACGGCCCGCCACAGCCGCCCGTCCAGCCCGTGCACCCGCCCAGAGTTCCCGGCGGCCCGGCTGACACCCTCCTCAAGCTGAGCAAGACCGGTTCGCCGGCGAGTGCGTCGCTCGGGGGGACGATCACATACTCCCTGCGAGTGTCAAACGCCGGTGAGGCGCTCGCGATGAAGGTCCGCGTGTGCGACACGCCGCCGACCGGGTTGACGGTGATCTCGGCGCCCGGCTTCAAGCGCTCGGGCAAGTCGTTCTGCACCACGATCTCCAAGCTCGCAATCGGCAAGAGCAGGACGTTGCACCTCACCGCCCGAGTCACAACGAGAAGCCCCGGCCGCCTCGTCAACCACGCAACCGTCAACAGCCGAAACGCACCCACCAGGCGCACGCGCGCAGCCACGGTCATCCACGGCGCGCCGACCTTCACAGGATGACGTCGCCACCGCGTCGCCGCACGCGTCTCGCTGCCCATATGAAGTTCGTCATACGGATCGGGGCGTTGATAGGAGTTGTGGTGGCCCCGGGTGGCACCACAGCGGGTGCTTCGCCATCAGCGCCTGCTACATACGGGCCGCTGCGGGCCTGGGGCGGCACCGAGATCCAATCACTCGACCCCGCGCGGCTCTCCAGCAGCGCGTCGGTCCGCACCACCCGCCACCGCGATCAGCTCCTCTCAAACGAGAACACCTTCACGCGCTGGGCTTACGTGAACCGCATCGCCTGGATTCACCAGGCGCCGAGCGGCTCCTCGCGGCGGGTCGAGCGGCTGACCTGGTACACCGCGGACGGATTCTCCGCGATCTACCTGCTGCTGCGAGCGCACTGGGACGCTCACGGTCGGGAGTGGGTGAAGCTGCGGATCCCAGGGCGTCCCAACGGGCGGACGGGCTGGGTTCAACGCAGCGCACTCGGGTCGTTTCACCTGACCCATCTGCTGGTGGTGGTGGACCGAGAGCAACGGCAGATGTCGTTCTACAGCCGCGGCCGCCGGATCTGGACGGCTCCGGTGGGCGTGGGCAAGCCGGCGACCCCGACGCCTACCGGGCACTTCTGGATCGACGAGCGCTTCGAGATCACGAACCCAGGCTCGGGCTACTACCCCTATGCGTTCGGGACCACCGACTACTCGACGCTGAGCGAGTGGCCCGGCGGCGGCGTCGTGGGCATCCACGGCCCCTATTACGACCCACAGGGCATCCCGGGATACATCTCCCACGGCTGCATTCGCTTGCGGGTGTCCGACGACTTCTGGCTCGCTGGTCACCTGCAACTTGGCACGCCGCTACGCGTGGTCTAGAGGATCACTCCGCGCCGATGTAGGCGAGCATCCGGTGGGCTTGCCTGACGGCAGCCCGCAGGTCCGCAGAGCTCGGCGCCGCCGGTTCGTCGAGGATCGATTCGAGTGTCGTGGCGATGCTCGGCGCAAGCGGGGCGATCACCTCCGCGGCGATCGCAACCGCCTCCCGAGCCACCTCGGGCTCAGGCGACCACAGCACCTCGAAGCGCCGGTCGGCGTCGGCGGGCTCGCTCGATGCCGGGATCTCCCAAGCCGCAAGGCACGCCGAGGCGTCGGGCGCATGCATCACGATCGCCCACTCGCGCGCCAGCGGATGGTCACGGCGCACGGGCACCTGCACGGGACCGTGTGCCGGCCGGCGCAGCCGCTTGAAGTCCGCCAGCGCGACCGCGACCCGCGCGTTGCGCGCAAGCTCGCGCCAGCGCCGTTCGGATTGCCCGTAGAACCGCGCCGTTTGAAAGCTCCCGACCAGGACTCCGCTGCGCGCGCTCGCCAGGCACTCGTCCTCGACCGCTCGCGACAGCGCCAGCAGCGTCGGCTTGACGAGCTTCATCGACTGCAGGTCGGGGCGACGCCGGGCCAGCCCCGCGAAGATCGACGCTGGCGCCACAGTGCCGTCAGCCCCGGCCCGGCCGATCGCGGCGACGAGCGAAAGCCCCTCCTGCCGCAGCCGGACAACCGCGCGCACGAGCTCGACGTCATCCGCGCTATAGCGACGGTGACCGCCGGGCAGCCGCGCCGGCGATGGAAAGCCGTGGCGGGCCTCCCACATTCGCAGCGTGGCCGCGGGAACCCCGGTGTGCTCGGCGAGCTGAGTGGTCGTCAGCCCCGACACCCGACCGGTGTTTGAAGCGGACACGAACGGGCATCGTACTGTCTGTGGAGATAAATGCAACAGCTTGTTACAGTGGCACTCGTGGCATCCTCTGACACCGTGGAGCAGCAGCCGTGCGCGTAGCGGTCACAGGCGCGACCGGAGTGATCGGCCGCCGTGCGATCGCGGCGATGCTCGAGCGCGGCGACCAGGTCGTCGCGCTGACCCGTGACACCGAGACCGGCCGTGAAGCGCTCGGCGGCGATGTCGAGCTGCACGCGTGGCCCGACCCCAAGCACGCGCCGGCGCCTGCTACCGCGCTCGAACGGGCAGACGCGGTCCTGCACCTCCTCGGCGAGCCCATCGCGCAGCGCTGGAGCGACGACGCCAAGCGCGAGATCCGGGACTCGCGCGTGCTCGGCACAAGGTCGCTGGTGGCCACGATCGCCGGGCTGCCCGAGGATCGGCGGCCGCGCGCGCTCGTTTCGCAATCGGCAACCGGCTACTACGGCCCCCGCGGCGACGATCCCGTTCGCGAGTCAGACCCTGCCGGCGATGACTTCCTGGCCCGCGTGACTGTCGAGTGGGAGCGTGAAGCCGGCGAGGCGGCGGCGGCCGGCGTGCGGGTCGCGATCACGCGCACCGGGGTCGTGCTGTCACCGGCCGGGGGCGCGCTCGAGAAGATGCTGCCCCCGTTCAAGCTGGGAGTCGGCGGCCCGGTCGCCGGGGGCAGGCAGTACGTCCCCTGGATCCACCTCGACGACGTCGTCGGGGCGATGCTCCGATGCCTCGCCGACGACGGCGCGGCCGGCCCACTCAACCTCACGGCGCCCAGTCCGGTCACCAACGCCGAGCTTTCCAAGACGCTGGGACGCGTGCTGCACCGTCCTGCCGTGCTGCCGGTCCCCGGTCTTGCACTAAAGGCACTGTACGGCGAGATGGCGACGATCGTCCTCACCGGGCAGCGGGCGGTCCCGGCTCGCCTGGGCGAGCTCGGCTACGAGTTTCGCCATCCAGAGCTCGAGGCCGCCCTGCGCGACGTCCTCGCGGCGTGAGCACCGTCGCGATCCTTTGGATGCGCCGCGACCTGCGGCTGCGAGACAACCCCGCCCTGGCGGCGGCAGCGCAGGCCGACCGGCTCGTACCGGTGTTCTGCGTGGACCCCCGGCTCCTCGGCGGACGCCACCGTTCCGGCTCCCGCACGCAGTTCATGCTCGATTGCATGCACGATGTCGATCGCTCGCTGCGCGAGCTGGGGAGCCGCCTGGTCATTCGTCGCGGAGCCCCCGAGCGCGAACTCCCCGCGCTGGCTCGCGAGGTCGGCGCTACCGCCGTCCACACGACCGTGGACGTCGGCCCGTATGCCCGGCGCCGCGACGCGACTGTATCGGGCGCGCTGGCAGCGCACGGCCTAGAGCTGGTTGAGCACCCCGGCCTGTTCGTCGTCGACGACCCAGCTGAGATTCGCACCGGCGACGGCAGGCCCTACACGATGTTCACGCCGTATCACCGGTCGTGGGAGCGCGCGCCCCGGCGCGAGCCGCTGCTAACGCCCCGCTCGCTGCCGGGGCTGCCCGCGGTAATCAGGACCGGCCGGATCCCGGCGCTGAAGGCACTCGGTCTGAGCCAGCCGCTCGCCGATCCGCCGGCCGGCGGCGAGCAGGTAGGCTGGGCGCGGTTCGAGGCGTTCCTGGCCGACGGCGTCGACAGCTATCACAAGCAACGCGCCACGCTCGGGCGCAACGGCACGTCCGCGCTGTCGCCGCATCTCCACTTCGGCTGCCTGTCGCCGCGCGACGTCGAGCACAGGTTGCCGAGCTCGCCGGGCGCGGCGGAGCTTCGCCGCCAGTTGTGCTGGCGGGACTTCTACGCCCAGGTCTTGCGGTCGTCTCCGCGCAACGCCCGGTCAGAGCATCAGCAGAGGTACCGAGCGCGGTTGGGGTGGAGCCGCGCGCGCCGCAACTTCGACGCCTGGCGTGAGGGCCGTACGGGGTATCCGGTGGTCGATGCAGCGATGCGCCAGCTCCTGCGCGAGGGGTGGATACACAACCGCGGCCGCCTGATCGTGGGATCGTTCTTGACCAAGGACCTGGGGATCGACTGGCGGTGGGGCGAGCGCTGGTTCATGGAGCTGCTCGTCGACGGCGACGAGGCGAGCAACAACGGGAACTGGCAGTGGATCGCGTCGGTCGGGGTGGACCCCCAGCCTCCGGCGCGCAGGCTCTACAACCCGTCGCGCCAGCAGCAGCGCTTCGACCCCGACGGCAGCTACGTTCGCCGCTACGTGCCCGAGCTCGAGCGCGTGCCCGACGAGTACCTCGCCGAGCCGTGGACGATGCCCGCCGACGTCCAGGAGGCGGCGCGCTGCGTCATCGGCAGCGACTATCCGCCGCCGATCGTCGATCACGCGCGGGCGCGCCGCGAAGCGCTCGACCGCTTCGCCGCAGCCGCAGCCGCAGCCGCAGCCCGCTCCTAACCCAGGTAGCGCTCCACTGTCCCCGGATCCCGCATCTGCGCGTTGTCCGGGTCCTGGCCCGCGTCGCGCAGGGCGCGGCGCTGGCGTAGGTAGTCCCACAGCTGATCGAGCTCGCTCCGGATCGCCTCCAGGCGCTGCGCGTCGCGCGCGACCTGGTCGTCGGCGTCGGCCTCGGCCGCCTCGCCCTCGTCGGTCCGGAGCTTGCGCTCCTCCCGCTCGAGCTCCTCGATTCGTGCCTGCACCTGCTCGTCACTCATGGATTTCGCCATGCCCCAATCCTACGCCGACCCCGGCGTCGTAAACCACGCGGCCGTATCGGCGGGGACGGCGGCGTCGCTCTCGAGCTCGCCGCTGCTCAGCAGCAACTCGGCGCCGTGCGGCGCCGGCGCGGGGTCCGCGTCCATGTTGACCAAGCACACAAACCCGGGATCGCGGGCAAACGCGAGCGCGCCCGCGGGCGCGTTGATCCAACGCATCGCCCCGTCGCCAAGCGCGGGATGCTCACGGCGGATCCGTAGCGCTCGGCGGTAGAGCTCGAGCATCGAGCGCTCGTCGCCGGTCTCCGCCTGCACCGTGACCGTCCGCCACGAGCGCGGCTGGGGCAGCCACGGTGCCGCCGCCGCCCCGTTGAGCGTGAACCCGAATGGCGGCTCCTGACCCGACCACGGGATCGGCACCCGACAGCCGTCGCGGCCGCGCAACATATAGCCGGACTGCTTCCAGCCAGGATCCTGGAGCAGTTCCTCCGGCAGATCCTCCACCTCGGCCAGCCCGAGCTCCTCGCCCTGATACACGTAGGCGCCACCCGGCAGCGCGAGCATCAGCAGCGCCGCCGCTCGCGCCCGCTTCACACCGAGCTCGAAATCGGCTGGCAGCTCCAGCAGGTCGTCGAGGTGGCGCAGCTCACGGACGCCCTGGGGTCGCGCATAGCGCGACACCTCCCTGACCGTGTCGTGATTTGACAGCACCCAGGTGGGCGGCGCGCCGACGCCCTCGTGGGCCTCCAGCGACGTGATGATCGAGTCGCGCATCGGCTCGGCCAGCCACGGCGCCAGCAGGAAGTCGAAGTTGAACGCGGTGTGCAGCTCGTCGTCGCGGACGTACATCGCAAGGCGCTCGGGGTTGTGGACCCAGGCCTCCGCGACAAACACCCGCGGATCGTCATAGTCGTCGGCCAGGGCACGCCACGTCCGATAGATCTCGTGAACCTCGTCGCGATCCCAGTGCGGATGCTCGACCCGATCAGAGCCGGGCGGCGGCCACACAGTCGATCCGATGTCCGGTAGCCCGTCGGCCTTGGCGAGACCGTGGGCGACATCGATCCGGAACCCGTCGACGCCGATGTCGAACCAGAACCGCATCGTCTGATCGAACTCCTCGCGCACCTCGAGGTTGGTCCAGTCGACGTCGGGTTGCTCGGGGGTGAACAGGTGCAGGTACCACTGGCCCGGGCTGCCGTCGCGCTCGGTCACCCGAGTCCAGGCAGCCCCGCCGAAATTGCTGCGCCAGTCGTTGGGGGGCTGAGCCCCACCGGGGCCGCGGCCGTCGCGGAAGATGAACCTGGCGCGCTCGCGCGATCCCGGTCCGGCCGCGAGCGCCTCCTGAAACCAGGCGTGATGGTCCGACAGGTGGTTGGGGACGATGTCGAGCAGCACGCGCAACCCAAGCCTGTGCGCCTCGCCGATCATCCCCCGCGCGTCGTCGAGCGTTCCGAAGAGGGGCTCGATCGCCCGGAAGTCCGACACGTCGTAGCCGGCGTCCTTCATCGGCGACGGGTACCACGGATTGATCCAGAGCGCGTCGACGCCGAGATCGGCAAGGTGCCGCAGCCGGGCTCGCAGTCCCGGGATGTCCCCGATCCCGTCGCCGTTCCCGTCGGCAAAGCTGCGGATGTAGACCTGATAGATCACGGCGCTGCGCCACCACGGCCCGCGCCGGCAGTTGGATGGGTTGTGGTTCATGCTGTGTGTGAAAGGCCCGGTGTCCGCCGCGCAGAGGAGAGGTCAGGCGGCGGACACCCGTGGCCCTCTGCCGAGGTATCACCTCGGAAGATCTCGATTGCCGAAAACAGGGAGAGCTCCGTCGAGGAGGCGCCCGCTTCGAGCTGGAACGCGCCTGGCTCGATCGTCCAGCCGCCGGCGGCCGGGCTCCAATGCTGGAACGCTCGCGCGCGCACTCTGATCGTCGCGGTCACTTCCTCGCCGGCGTTAGCGTCGACGACCGCAAACCCCACCAACCACCGCGCCGGTCGCTCCACCGCGCTGACTGCGCGGCTGGCGTACAGCTGGACCACCTCCCGGGCACGGCGAGAGCCCGTGTTGCGCACGGTCACGTCGACTGCGACCTCGGCGCCCGCCCGGGCCTCCCGCGGCGCGTCGATCGACAGATACGTCCAGCTCGAATAGCCAAGACCGTGTCCGAACGGATACAGGGGAGCAGGCCCGCCGCGCTCACGGCCGCGATAGCCGACCCGCATCCCCTCGTCGTAGCGGAGGACCCCTTCGACGGGCTGCGTGCTGGGGAGACCCTCCTCGCTCAGCGGCCAGCTCGTCGGCAGCCTCCCGCCGGGCTCGGCGTCGCCCAGCAACACGTCCGCGAGGGCGTTCCCGAACTCCTGGCCCGGAAACCACGCGAGGATCACCGCTGCAGCGCTGTCAGCCCACGGCATCAGCACCGGAGCGCCGGCGTTGACGATCACGATCGTGTCGGGGTTTGCATCGACCACCCTGCGCACGAGCTCGTCCTGCCGGCCCGGCAGTGCAAGTGAGTCGCGATCGAAGCCCTCGCTCTCGACCTCCTCCGTCGTCCCGACGACCACAACCGCCACGTCCGAGGACCGGGCTAGCGAGACGGCGCGGTCGATCTCCTCGTCGTCGCTGCCGTGAGGCGGATCGACGTTGAGCGAGAACCGGATGCCGAGCAGGGGGGTCGGCCCGATCTCGCTGACGGCGACGAGCCGGATTTGCTCGCCGCGATCGAGTTGCACCTGGTGAGCCGCCTGCGGAGGGATCATCAGCGTCTCCACCATGTCGGCTTCGGGCCTGGGCTCGAGGACGTCGTCGAGTACCTCCTCCCCGTCGATCGACATGCGGTAATGCCCGGTGCCCGAGACCCCCACCGTGTAGGTACCCGGATCGGTCGCGCGGATCAGAGCGCTGACCTCGGCCTTTACGACGGGCTCCCCGCCGACATGACCGGGCCAGTGAAAAGCGCAGCCCGGACGGCGTTCGTTGAGGAGCTCGGAGCCGTCGGCGGCGAGCAGTCGTGCCTGCACACCGGGCCCGTCGCCGTCGGGCTGGAAGACCCACGGAGGCCCAGCCACCGGAATCCGCCTGGAGGCCGTCACGCCGATGCAATGACGAACCTCCACCGTCGGGGGCAAGGCCGTCAGCAGTCCCTGCAGCGGCGATACCGAGTAGGGCGCAAACACCGTCGCGCTGCCGCCGCCGAGGGTCCTTGCCGTGGCGGCGTTCGGGCCGATCACCGCGACGCGCCGCAGTCGCGAGCGGTCCAGTGGAAGCACGCCTCGCTGGTTGCGCACGAGCACGAAGCTGGCCGCCGCGACGCGGCGCACGACCCAGGCGATCTCGTCGGCGGCGTAGCGCGGGGAGGGCCGCGGCCGGCTGCCCTCGAGAGCTCCGACCCGGTCGGCCAAGCGCATGATCCGCAGCACCTTCTCGTCGATCGCCGCCTCGTCAACCGAGCCGTCGCGCACCGCAGCGAGCAGGGCGTCCCCCCACGGTCCGTCGTGTCCTGGCATCACCATGTCCAGTGCCGCGCGCGCCGACCCCTCGGTCGATCGGGTCGCAAACCAGTCGGACATCACCACGCCGTCAAAGCCCCACCGGCGCTTGAGGATCTCCTCAAGCAGCGGGCTCTCGGTCATGGTGTGGCCGTTGACGCTGTTGTACGCAGCCATCACCGCCCATACGCCTGCCTCGCGGACGACTGCTTCGAATGGCGCCAGGTACATCTCGAACAGAGTGCGGTCGTCGATGCTTGCGTCGAGCGTCATGCGCTCGGTCTCGGAGTCGTTGGCCACGAAGTGCTTGACGGTCGCCGCCACTCCTCCGTCCTGCACGCCGCGCACGTATGCCACGGCGATCCTGGCCGTCAGCAACGGGTCCTCGCTGAAGCACTCGAAGTGGCGCCCGGCGTACGGCGTGCGGTGCAGGTTCACGGTCGGAGCGAGCAGCACGTCCACCTGCTTGCGGCGCGCCTCGTACGCCAGCAGCCGCCCCAGCTCTTGCACCAGCGGCTCGTCCCAGGTCGCGGCCAGAGCTGTCGGCGACGGGACGTTGGTCGAGGTCTCGCGCTCGTCCCAGTGCTCGCCCCGCACGCCCGCCGGTCCGTCGGAGACGACCAGGCGGCGCAGCCCCACGGCCGGCTCCGCATGCAGGGACCAGCCGTCCGCGCCCGTCAGCAGGCGGATCTTCTGCTCCGTCGTCAGGCCCTCGACGCGGGCGGTCAGTTCGCGGTCGTCCACTCCGCCTCGGTTTCTACCGTGCCCCATCGGTCGCGCCCAGCGGCGTTCGGGCATCGTGGACACCCGGGATTGGAGACTAGAACGCGACGCGGACTACGCGGTGCGCCGCTCGATGACCGTCAGGGACGCCAGCTCCTCGACCGGCCCCACCTCGCGCCCTTCGATCGCCGACAGCAGCAGCTCGACTCCACGAGCCCCGGTCTCCCGCAGCGGCTGGCGGACGGTCGTCAGCCCCAGCACGGCCGCCTCCTCCACGTCGTCGAAGCCGATCACGGCAAGGTCCTCGGGCACGCGCACGCCGAGCGCCTCGGCGGCTTGCAGGACGCCCATGGCCTGAACGTCTGATGCGGCGAATATCGCCGTCGGCGGATCCTCCATCGCCAGCAGCCGGCGCGACAGCTCGATGGCCTCCTCACGCCCGTGCGCGCCGCGTTTCTGGAGGGCGGCCACGGGCCTGATGCCGGCGCGTCGCAGCGCCGCGCGCATCCCATGGCAACGCAGCTCCGACGAGGCGAAGCCGAACGGAGTCGGCGCATCGCCGACGAAGCCGATCCGCGTGTGACCCTTGGCGAGCAGGTACTCGGTGGCGATCTCGCCGCCCAGGACGTCGTCGATGACCACGCGCGGCAACGCCCGATGAGCGACGTCGATCAGCACCACCGGCAGCCCCTCGCGCTGCATGCGGGCGACCTCTTCGTCGGACGGGCGCAGCGACACGATCAGCAGTCCATCGACGCGGTCGCGGGCGGCGAAAGCTTCGAACGCGTCCGCTCGCTGCTCGAGCGTCTCGACGTCGAACAGCAACACGTCATATTCGCCGCGATCGCGCAACCGCTCGACCACGCCCCGCAGCCGCTCCACGACCGATCGCGTCGTGAAGAACGGCGCCACGACCCCGATCATCTGGGTGCGCCCGAGCGACAGCCGTCGCGCCGTCGAACTGGGCCGGTAGCCCAGCTCGTCGATCGTCTTGCGCACGCGGACGCGGGCCTCGTCGCTCACCAGCGGGCTGTCGTTGAGCACGCGCGACACCGTCCCTACCCCGACCTTGGCGTGGCGCGCGACATCGCGGATCGTCGGGGCGGCGTTCCCTCGCCTCGTTGGAACCGGATCCATTAGCTGCGCAGCCTAGCGCGCACACGTTCGCGCTTCGAGCATCCACAAGTTGAAATCTCACTTGACAGGGATCCGGTGCGGTGGAAACATGGAACCGGTTCCAGAGGAGAGGACCTAGCCCGTGCCCGGACCAGCAACGGCAGTCCGCAGCGTGCTGATATGACCGCAGGCGATCGGCTCATCGTGGTCGCCGGCGAGGCCCTGGTCGACCTCGTGCTCGAGCCCGAGGGCACGACCACCCCGCATCTCGGCGGCGGCCCCTACAACACGGCTCGCACGATCGGCCGTCTCGGCCTGGCCCCCGTGTTCGTGGGACGCATCTCGACCGACGTTCACGGGCGCGCGCTTCGGGCCGGACTGGCGCAGTCGGATGTTCGCCTCGACGGGGTCGTGGACACCGATGATCCGACCACGTTCGCGCTCGTCGAGCTCGACCACGACGGGGCGGCCAGCTACCGCTTCTACGCCGACGGCACATCGATCTCGGGACTGCTCCCCGAGCAGGCCCGCGCCGCGATGCCGCCGCTCCCAGCGGCGCTCCACGTCGGCGGCCTGGGCCTGGTATTCGAGCCGCAGGCCAGGGCGATCGCCGGACTGGTCCGCGAAGCCCCTTCGACGACACTGGTCATGCTCGACCCGAACTGCCGCCCCGGCGCGGCTCCATACCCCGCCGTGCATCGGGAGCGCCTGCGCGAGTTGCTGGCGCGCGTCGATGTCGTCAAGGCCAGCGAGGAGGACCTCGCCTACCTGGAGCCCGAGCAGCCTCCGCTGCAGACCGCCGGCGACTTGCTCACGCGGGGGCCGACGGTTGTGCTGGTGACCCAGGGAAGCCGCGGCGCGACCGTGATCTCGCCGGCCGGGCAAACCGCGGTCCCGGCACCGCCCGCCGACGTGGTCGACACGATCGGGGCCGGCGACGCGTTCGGCGGCGGCTGGCTGACCGCATGGATCGCCGGCGGCCTCGGGCGCGAGGACCTGGGCGACTTCGACGCGGTCGTGCGCACCACACGGTTTGCCGCCCAGGTCGCGGCACGCACGTGCGAGCAAGCCGGTGCCGAGCCTCCGTATGCACTCAGGCTCGACGACGAGTGGTGCATGGCCGCGCCGGTCGACCGATCCAGCCAGGCGGCCCGGGCGGATTAGATGCTCGGCACGCTCAGGCGCGCGGGTGCGGTCCTGGACCTGTTCACCACCGACGAGCCCGAGTGGGGCGTCACCGCGACCGCTCAGCGGCTCGGCATCGGTAAGTCGCTGGCGCACGACATTCTCTCCAGCCTCGCCGCGATCGGGCTGTTGCAGCGAGTCGGCCACGGCCGCTACCGGCTGGGGTGGCGCACGATCTCGCTGGCCTCGGTCCTGCTGCGCACAAGCGAGCTCAAGGCGCAGGCGCGACCGGTCGTCCGCGCGCTGGCAGAGCGCCAGCGCCTGCCGGTCAGCCTGGCGGCCTGGGACTGCGACCGGATCATCTACCTCGACTGCAGGCGCGACCGGCGCTACGGGGGCGACTGCGCGCCGGTTGCGGGGACCGCGGTTCCGCTCGACGGAAGCGCCGTCGCCAAGGTCCTGCTCGCCGGCCGCCCGGCGCACGAGGTCGAGATGCTGTGGAGCGTCGGACTCGTGCGCAGCGAGCACACCTCGCTCGACGCGCTGGAGTCCGACCTCGAGCGCGTGCGGCTGCACGGCTGGGCGCGCGACGACGCCGAGGAGTCGGAGCGCAGCTGTGCGGTCGCCGCGCCGGTCCGCGACGCCGTGGGCACGGTCACCGCCGCGATCAGCCTCGACCTCGCCGACCGTCTGTCACGGCTAAACGCCGACGCGCACACTCGCGCGGTCGTCGCGGCGGCGTCAAAGATCTCCGCCGCGATACGCCGCGGTGAGCCGGTGCGGGCGACCGCCTAAGCCCCGACGCGCGGGCCCCCGGCGGCTATCTGGCCGAGAACTGATCGGTGAACTGCTTGAGCGGGCTGGGCTCCTCCGGCGGCGTGATCACGCTGACCGGGATCCCGAGCTCCGAGACCCTCGTCGGCAGGTCCTTGCGCAGCCACTCCGACCGCCGCTTTGGCAGCGTCGAGATCAGCACGTCGTCGTAGTTGCCGCCGGCGATCGCCTCGCGGATGGAGTCGAGCGGATCCTGCCCGCCGAGCGATCCCTTGACCGGCGAATCTGCGGCTCGGCTGAGCAGCTTCTCGGCGGTCTCCAGCGACCAGTCGGCCGCCTTGGCAGGGTCGACCCCCGGGACCAGCAGCGAGAACTTCGTGGGGCGCTCGGCCGCCAGCCGGGAGATCTCTTGGAGCAGAAACGGCGTCGACGCGGTCAGGTTCGCGACGATCAGGGTGCGGTGCTCAGTTGGCGCGTCCATGGGTCTCCTCCTCGCTGAAACTCGGCTCCTCGCTGAACTCGGCGCGCGAGTGTGACACCGCCAGCCCACCTCGGTCAACGCCCGTTCGGGATGGCAGAACGCGCGTCAAAGCTTGTATTCGCGCAGGCCGGCCCAGTACTGCTTGGCGCACCAGCGGTCGATGCGCCAGACCGCCAGGACCACGGCAGCCATCAACACCCCGAACCCGGCCAGTCCGCCGAACGCGGAGCTCACCACCGGGACCAGCGCCATCAGCCACAACCACACCGCGACCCACACGAGCGGCCGCCACGGAAGGTTCCACCTGCGGCTCGGTCGCGGCGGCTCGGACTCATCGTCGGGAGGCTCCCAACCACCATCGTGAATCAAGCCAACGACCAGCACTGCACCTACGTACGGTAACACCACCTCAGCGCAGCACAAGCTAGTCCGACGACTCCTCGGGGATCCACCAGACGGTCGAGCCGTCCTGCGCCGTGTCGTGCTGCGCGAGCCCCGACGCTGACAGCCCGGCGAGCGCTTGACGGAACGCCGGATACGGGATCAGGCCCAGCCGCGTAAGCGCCACGTAACCGATCCGCTCATACACCTCCGACGTGGTCGCCGGCTCGCTTGTCAGCACGGCGAGCAGCTCAGACTCGCGGGACATGCCCGAAGCCTACCCCCGCATATCCCACCTCACCCGATCTGTCAGTGCCTATCATCGGCCTCAAACCACCGGTTCGTTCCGAGAGGGCCAACGTCGATGAAGGACACCGGACTCCCACAGCAGGACGCCCAATCCGATTTCGCGCGCCAGCGCAGGCGCCGCGCCTATTCGAAGATCGCATCGCGGCTGCGGTTCGAACCCGACGACGTGTCGATGATGCTCCCGTTCGAGGAGGTGGTCGCAGCGCTGGGCCGACGCAGCGAGCGCGACATCGGCATCCACGAGATCCGGCTCGACAGCATCGTCGGGACGGTCGCGCGCCGGCACAACGAGTTCGACCGCAAGTTCCGTCCGAACTCGCCCGGCGTGCGCTGGCGCTGGGAGCGGATCGCGACCGCGCGTCGCCGCGGCCAGAGCATGCCTCCGATCGACGTGTACCGGATCGGCGAGCTGCACTTCGTTCAGGACGGCCACCATCGCGTGTCGGTCGCCCGGGCGCTCGGGGACACCCACATCGAGGCACACGTGCGCGAGGTCCGCACCGCACTGGGCGCAGAGTCAGAGCTGCGGCTGCGCGACCTGCCGCTCAAGCACCACGAACGCGTCTTTCACGAGCGCGTGCCGCTCCCCGCAGAACTTCGCCCGCGCATCCAGCTGACCGACGAATGGCGGTTCGCGCAGCTGGGCACGCTCGTCGAAGCCTGGGGCCTGCGCGCCAGCCACGCGCGTGGTCACCTGCTGTCTCGCGAGGAGATCGCGCTGGCGTGGTTTCGCGAGGAGTACGAGCCTGTGGTCGAGGCCCTGTCCGAGGCGGGCATCGGTGGGCAGGGCACCGAGACCGAGCGCTACATGCGGATCGCGATGCTCAGGTACCTGCTGCTGACCAGCCACGAGGGCACCGAAGAGATCCTCGATCGGCTGCTCCGCGAGCCGCTTGGACCCGCCGTCGGCGAAGACACGATGGTGCACAAGATCCTCAAGGAGATGGACTGACCCACCTCAGGCAGCGCCCTCGTCCGGCATAGCCGAACGGCGCTGGGCAGCCTGCCTGCGCAGCGATAGAACGCTCGCGGTAACCGCCATCGGCGGGATCGAAGGAGGGTCACGTGCAACGAGGATCGGAGAGGTCTCCCAGAGTCGCGATGTGCCTGGCGGCGGCCCTGATTGTCGTCTGGGCACTCGCCGCCGCGGGCTGCGGGTCGAGCTCGTCACACGGCCCCGTCAACCTCAACTTCTACTCGTCGCCGGATCCGAACGGGACAAACACCAAGGCCGCAAAGGCCTGCGCGCAGGCATCGGGCGGCAAGTACAAGATCACGTTCGTCCCGCTCGCCAACAGCGCCGACGCCTCGCGAGCCCTCCTGGTCCAGCGCCTGGCCGCCCACGACTCGGACATCTCGCTGATGAACATGGACACGATCTGGACCTCGGAGTTCGCCGCGGCCGGCTGGCTGAAGCCGATTACGGGCGCCTTGCGTCAGCAGGCCCTCAGCAACGTGCTTCCGATCGTCGCCCAGGGCGCTCAGTACAAGGGCACGCTCTACGTGGTCCCGCTCAACACCAACGCCCAGTTGCTGTGGTACCGCAAGGATCTCGTCAAGACTCCGCCCAAGACGTGGGCGCAGATGATCTCGATGGCCCAGAAGCTTCCGGCGAGCGACGGCCTGATCGAGGAGCAGGGGCAGGAGTATGAGGGCTACACGGTCTGGTTCAACAGCCTCGACGCGTCGGCAGGCGGCCAGGTTGTCAACGCCAGCGGCACTCCGATCCTCGGCAAACCGGCGGTGGTGGCGGCGCAGACGATCCTCGACGTGGCCAAGTCGGGCCGCGCTGACCCGTCGCTGTCGACAGACCAGGAGGACCAGGGGCGCCTGACGTTCGAAGCCGGCAAGGCGGCGTTCATGGTCAACTGGCCCTACGTCTACGCAGCGGCCCGAACCGACGCGGCGATCAGCCCCGTGACCAAGAAGGTGTTCCAGAACCTTGGCTGGGCGCCGTATCCCGCGATCTATCCGAACGTCCCCGGCCGCTCCTCGGTCGGCGGCGCCAACATCGGCGTCTCGAAGTACGGGCCCAACCCTGCGTTGGCAGAGCAGGCGGCGATCTGCATGACCCGCCCGTACTGGCAGAACCAGGAGGCGATCAACGAGGGCCTCCCGCCGGTCACGATCAACTCATACAGCAACCCGGCGGTGATCAAGGCCTATCCGTTCGCGTCGGTGCTGCTCAAGCAGCTCCAGCACGCCACCACCCGCCCGCAGACGCCGCTGTACTCGGATGTTTCGCTGGCGATCCAACAGACGCTGCATCCGCCGGCGGGCATCAACCCCAGTCAGGACATCAACAAGCTGAAGTCCTGTCTTAAGACGCTCCAGTCGGGAGGGCTGTGCTGATGGCCAACGTCGCCACCACAACCACCGCGCCCAGGCAGATCCAGGCAGCGCCGCCCGCTGCCCACGGCCTCACCGGCCGGGCCAAGGCCGAGCGCAAGCTGGGCTTGCTGCTGTGCGCCCCCGCGGTGATCGTGATGCTGTTCGTCGCCGGCTTCCCGATTCTGTACGCGTTCTGGCTGTCGCTGCATCGTGCCGATCTGCGCTTCCCGCAGCTCGACGCCTGGGTGGGCCTGGACAACTACAAGTCGGTGCTCACTTCGCACACGTGGTGGCAGGACGTCGGCAACACGCTGATCATCACGGTGGTCTCGGTCTCGATCGAGCTGGTCCTTGGCATGCTGATCGCCCAGGCGATGTACCGCGCGATCTACGCACGCACGTGGATCCGGGTCGCGGTGCTGGTGCCTTACGGGGCGGTAACAGTTGTCGCCGCGTTCGCCTGGCGACTCGCGTTCGACCCGGCGACCGGGTTCGTCACGCACTGGCTGAATCTGACCACGCCGCCGCTCACGACCCGGAGCGGATCTTTCATCTTGATCATCATGGCGGAGGTCTGGAAGACGACGCCCTTCATCGCACTGTTGCTGCTCGGCGGCCTCGCGCTCGTGCCGGAGGACCTCTACAAAGCGGCAAAAGTTGATGGCGCCACCTCGCTGCAGCGCTTCTTCCGGATCACGCTGCCGCTGATCAAACCGGCGCTGATGGTCGCTGTGCTGTTCCGGACGTTGGACGCGTTCCGGATCTACGACGTGGTTTACATCATGACCAACGGCGCCAACAACACTGAGAGCGTGTCGCTGCTCGGCTATCGGGTCTTGATCAACCGCCTGAACCTGGGACTGGGCTCGGCGATCTCGGTCCTGATCTTCTTCTGCGTGATCTTGATCGCGCTGATCTTCACCAGGTTCCTGGGCGCGAGCCCACAGCGGAGGTAGAACCATGGACCAAGAGAACACACCCACCCGCAAGACGCTCTGGATCTTCGCCGTCATCGGCGTGCTGATCTACGCGTTGATCCCGGTCATCTGGATCGCGTCGCTCTCGCTGAAGACCCCGGAGTCGATCGGCGACGGCAGTTTCCTGCCGACGCACTGGACGCTGCACAACTACACGACCGCATTCAAGACCGGTTTCTTCACGGCTGCGTTGCGCAACTCCATCGGGATCGCGCTGATCACGACCGTGATTGCGCTCGCGTTCGCGTCGATGGCTGCCTACGCGATCACGAGGCTCGACTTCCCGGGCAAGACCGCGATCCTCGCGGGGGCGCTCGCGGTCACGATGTTCCCGGCGATCTCGATCGTGGGCGGCCTCTACAACGTGTGGCGCAACATCGGCCTGTTCGACACCTGGCTCGGGCTGATCCTGCCTTACCTGTCGTTCTCGCTGCCGCTGTCGATCTACATCCTTTCGGCTTTCTTCAGGGAGATCCCCTGGGACCTGGAGAAGGCGGCGCAAATGGACGGAGCCACTCCGCTGCAGGCGTTCTGGCGCGTGATCCTGCCGCTCGCTATCCCGGGCGTGTTCACCGCCGGGATCCTCACGTTCATCGCGGCGTGGAACGACTTCCTGTTCGCCAACGTGCTGACGGCGACCAACTCGGCGCGGACCGCTCCGGTGGCGCTTTCGTATTTCACGGGCGCATCGCAGTTCCAACAGCCTGCCGGCGCGATCGCCGCCGGCGCGGTGATCGTCACCGTCCCGATTCTGATCATGGTGCTGATCTTCCAGCGCCGCATCGTTTCCGGCCTGACCGCCGGGGCGGTCAAGGGCTAAAGGAGAGGAAATGGCCGAGATCGTTCTCGACAACGTCGTCAAGCGCTATCCCGACGGATTCGAGGCCGTCAAGCAGCTCAACCTCGAGATCTCCGACGGGGAGTTCATGATCCTCGTCGGCCCTTCGGGCTGCGGCAAGTCCACCGCGCTGAACATGATCGCCGGACTCGAGGACATCTCCGCGGGCGAGCTGCGGATCGGAGGCAAGGTCGTCAACCGCGTCGCGCCGCGCGACCGCGACATCGCGATGGTGTTCCAAAGCTATGCGCTGTATCCGCACATGACCGTCCGCGAGAACATGGCTTTCGCGCTGCGGCTCGCCAAGGTGCCCAAGGCCGAGGTCAACCGCAAGGTCCAGGAGGCGGCCGACATCCTCGACCTCAACGAGCACCTCGAGCGCAAGCCCGCCAACCTCTCCGGCGGTCAGCGCCAGCGCGTCGCGATGGGACGCGCGATCGTCCGCGACCCCAGTGCGTTCCTGATGGACGAGCCGCTGTCCAACCTCGACGCCAAGCTCCGCGTGCAGATGCGCGCACAGGTCGCGCGCATCCAGCGCAAGCTCAACACGACCACCGTGTACGTCACCCACGACCAGACCGAGGCGATGACGCTCGGCGACCGCGTGGCCGTGATGCTCAGCGGCGTGCTGCAGCAGGTCGGCTCGCCGATGGAGCTCTACGACAACCCCGCAAACCTGTTCGTCGCCGGCTTCATCGGCTCTCCGGGCATGAACTTCATGCCCGCGACGCTCGAAAACGGGACCGCCCACCTGCCGATGGTCGACGTGCCGCTGCCGGCCGAGACCCTCCAGCGTCTGGGCAACCACCGCGGCGCCGGCGACGTGATCGCGGGCATCCGGCCCGAGGACTTCGAGGACGCCACCAAGGTCGAAAGCAATATCCGCGACCGCGGGGTCACGTTCAAAGCGAACTTCGACCTTGTCGAAGCCATGGGCGCCGAGTACTACGCCCACTTCGGCATCAACGCCAAGGAGATCGTCGCCAGCGAGGAGCTTCAGGAGCTCCGCGACGACGCCGGCGGTGTCGAGGAGACGACCGACGCGGGCGACACCGTGCTGGTGGCCCGCCTGAGCCCCAAGAGCACAGCCCGGGCAGGCGAGCCGTCCGATCTGTGGCTGGACGCCACGAGGCTGCACTTCTTCGACGCGCAGTCGGGCGACGCACTCACTTACCGCCGGTAACCCCGCGGGCAGTACCCTCCGGACTTCCTAGCTCACGAAGGAGATCCGATGGGTTTTGACCAGTACCACGAGCCGCCCGAGGAGCTGCCGGCGGCTACGCGGACGTTCGCACGCCTGTGCGCATCGCTGACGGAGGAAGCCGAGGCGATCGGCTGGTACGAGCAACGGCTCGCCGTGGAGAAGGATCCCGAGGCGGCCGCTGTGATGCGGGACGCCCAGGGCGAGGAGTTCAAGCACTTCGCGATGGATCTCGAGTTCCTTTTGCGCCGCACCCCGGTGTGGCGCGAGATCGCGCAGGGGATCTTGTTCAAGACGGGCGACATCGTCGAGCACGGCGAGGAAGCCGAGTCCGAGGCGCTCGAAGGTGACGGGGGCGGATCGGATGGCGCCTACGACAACAGCTCGCTCGGAATCGGAAGCTTGCGGAGCGCGGTGCGATGAATCATCTACTTCGCGGACACGCACCGATCTCCGACGGCGTCTGGAATGAGCTCGACGAGGAGGCCACCGAGCGGCTCACGCCCGCGCTGGCGGCCCGCAAGCTCGTGGACTTCTCCGGCCCGCACGGGTGGGAGTACTCGGCGACCAACCTGGGGCGCGTGAGCGCCCTCAAGTCGCCTCCATGCCGGGGAGTCACCGGGCTGCAGCGCCGGGTGCTGCCGCTGGTGGAGGTCAGAGCGGACTTCTCGCTGTCCCGCGCGGAGCTTCGCGACGCCGATCGCGGCGCCGAGGACGCGGACTGGGAGCCCCTCGACAAGGCCGCGCACCAGATCGCCGTGTCGGAGAACATCGCCGTGTTCCACGGCTGGAAGGGGGCGATCGAGGGGATCACCGAGTGCACCCCGCACGACAAGATCCCGTTGGGCCAGGACACCGCGGGGTACCCAGCTGCGGTGGCCGACGCGGTTGAGCGGCTGCTGTCGGCCGGCGTCACCGGACCCTACGGTCTCGCACTGGGCCGCGAGCAGTATCGGCTCGTGGCCGAGACCGGCGAGAACGGCGGCTACCCGCTGCTCGACCACCTGCGCAAGATCATCGACGGGCCGCTCGTGTGGGCGCCCGGGGTGCAGGGGGCGGTCGTGGTGAGCCTGCGAGGCGGCGACTTCCTGTTCGAGTCCGGCCAGGATCTGTCGATCGGCTACGACTCACACGACGCAGACGTGGTCCGGCTGTACCTGGAGCAGAGCTTCAGCTTCCACGTCGCCACGCCGGAGGCGGCGGTCGCGCTGACGGTCTAGGGGGTTGGGCGAGAAACGTCGACATATGACGCGTTTCTCGCCCCGCCTCCGAGAGCGTGCTACACGGCGATCACGAGCTTGCCCGTGTTCTCGCCCTCGAACAGCTTGAGCAAGGCGTCGGGGAAAGCCTGCACGCCGCCCTCGACGATGTACTCGCGCGAGACGAGCTTGCCGTCGCGAAGCCAGCCCGCGAGCTCGGCGATGGCCTCCTGGTAGCGGTCGGCGAAGTCGAACACGAGAAACCCCGTCATCGTCGCCCGCGCCGCGATCATCGCCAGGTAGTTCGACGGGCCGCTGGGGCGCTGAGCGTTGTACTGCGAGATCCCGCCGCAGAGCACGATCCGCGCACCCCGGGCGAGCCTCGTCAGCGCGGCGTCGAGGATCTCGCCACCGACGTTGTCGAAGTACACGTCGATGCGGTCGGGTGTGGCCTGGCGCAGCGCGCGGCGGACATCGTCGCGCTTGTAATCGATCGCTGTGTCGAACCCGAGCTCCTCGGTGATCCACTCGCACTTCTCGGCGCCGCCCGCGATCCCGACCGCGCGGCAGCCCTTGAGCTTGGCGATCTGACCCACGATGCTGCCGACCGCGCCCGCCGCGCCGGACACGACGACGGTCTCTCCCTCCCGCAGCTTGCCGACGTCGAGCAGCCCGAAGTATGCGGTCAGACCGGTCAGGCCGAGCGCTCCGAGGTACGTCGGCAACGGCGCCAGCGATGGGTCGATCTTGATGACCCCCGACCCGTCCGAGAGCGCAAACTCCTGCACGCCGAACGCGGCATAGACATGCTCGCCCTCGCTGAACTCCGGATGCTCGGATGCGACCACGCGGCCGACCGCGCCGGCGCGCATCACCGCGCCCAGCTCGACCGGTGGGATGTAAGAGGGCACGTCGTTCATCCATCCGCGCATCGCCGGGTCGACCGAGATGTGGGAGATCTGCACTACGAACTCGCCCTGGCCGGGCGTCGGCACGGGCTCATCGGTGAGATCCCAGACGGAGGCATCCGGGGTACCCGAAGGGCGTGCGGCAAGGCGTATCTGCTGGTTGGTCTCGTTCATGGCGAGATTCTCACACGAGGCTGCCGCCCAGCGCGCGCACGAGCTCCTGCGCGGTCTTCTTGGCCTGCTTGGGAATGTCGAATTGCCAGCGGACGCCGTTCTCGAACGCAATCGTCAAATGCGACAGCAGCTTGCCCTGATCGAGCTCGATCGACCTGATCTCGCCCCTGGGAGCTCGCGCGAGCACCTCGTCTGAGACCTTCATCTTGAACGCGCCGGTCTTGGTCTTGACGAGCGCGATCTCGCTCTCGCTGGCGGCGACGTACCCGACCCTGCCGAAGTTCGGGAGGTCGGCCGCGCCGCCAGAGTCCTTGCCGGCGATCATGCTCGCGGCGAGACTGCCCACGGCGCCGCCGATCTCGCCACCCGCGGTCGCCGCGGTCATCTTCTTCGTCAGGCCCTTCGGGTTGACGAGTGTGCCGGCGATCTGCGGCGCCCCGAGCGCGATCGATGCGTCGTCGGCCATCTGCCCACTATCTCCGGGTCTGACACACGATGCAAGCGCCACACCAGATCGATCGCTTCAATTTCTGAATTCGTTCCACGCTTGGCGGGGTAGGGACAGCCCATAGCCTCGACCCGCCCGCGCGCAGTGAGACGCGCGTCGACGACAACCACCACCACGTCGTTTGCCGCTCGTGCGGGGCGATCGCCGACATCGACTGCGCGGTCGGGGATCGACCCTGCCTGGCGCCGTCGGACGCCGCGGGATTCGTGATCGACGAGGCCGAGGTCACCTTCTGGGTCTCTGCCCCGACTGCCAGACAACGTCCAAATCGAATTACAGGGAGCGCGCCAGATGACCGATAAGCCACCTCGCACGACGACCGATGCGGGCATACCCGCCGCCAGCGACGAATTCTCGTTGACCGTTGGCCCGGACGGCCCGATTCTGCTCCACGACCAGTACCTGATCGAGCAGATGGCCAACTTCAATCGCGAGCGGATCCCGGAACGCCAGCCGCACGCGAAGGGCTCTGGCGCCTTCGGCGTGTTCGAGACGACCGAAGACGTGAGCGCGTACACCCGGGCCGCCTTGTTCCAGCCTGGAGTCAGGACCGAGATGCTGGCCCGGTTCTCGACCGTGGCCGGGGAGAGCGGCAGCCCGGATACTTGGCGCGACCCCCGCGGCTTCGCGCTGAAGTTCTATACCAGCGACGGCAACTACGACATGGTCGGCAACAACACGCCGATCTTCTTCGTACGCGACCCGATGAAGTTCCAGCACTTCATCCGCAGCCAGAAGCGCCGCGCCGACAACGGACTGCGCGACCACGACATGCAGTGGGACTTCTGGACGCTGTCGCCAGAGTCTGCCCACATGGTGACCTGGCTGATGGGTGACCGCGGTATCCCCCAGACCTACCGCCACATGAACGGCTACTCCAGCCACACCTACATGTGGGTCAACGCCGGAGGCGACAAGTTCTGGGTCAAGTACCACTTCAAGACCGATCACGGGGTCGAGTGTCTGACCCAGGAGGACGCCGACCGGCTGGCCGGCGAGAACCCCGACCTCCACCGGCAGGACCTGTTCGAGGCGATCCGCGACGGCGACTTCCCGAGCTGGACGCTGTTCATGCAGGTCATGCCCTTCGAGGAGGCCAAGACGTACCGATTCAACCCGTTTGACCTGACCAAGGTGTGGCCGCACAGCGACTACCCGCTGATCAAGGTCGGGACGATGACGCTCGATCGCAACCTGACCGACTTCCACACCGAGATGGAGCAGGCAGCGTTCGAGCCCAACAACCTCGTGCCCGGGATCGGGCTGAGCCCCGACAAGATGCTGCTGGCGCGCGGGTTCTCTTACGCCGACGCGCACCGCGCGCGGCTGGGGGTCAACTACAAGCAGATCCCGGTCAACTCCCCGCACGTGCCGGTGCACAGCTACAGCAAGGACGGCGTCGGGCGCACGGTGAACGTCACCGACCCGGTCTATGCCCCCAATTCCTACGGCGGCCCGAAGGCTGAGCCATCGAAGACCGACGACGCGGGATTGTGGGCGGCCGACGGCGAGATGGTCAGGTCGGCATACACGCCGCGCGCCGACGATGACGACTTCGTCCAGGCCCGCACGCAGGTGCGCGAGGTGCTCGACGACGAAGCGCGCGAGCGACTGGTCTCGAACATCGCGGGCCATCTCGCAGACGGCGTCTCCGACAAGGTCCTCGCGCGCGCGTTCGAGTACTGGAAGAACGTCGATCAGGATCTCGGCGAACGCATAGAGCACGCCGTCGGCGCGACCGTCGGAGCCTAGCCGTCGTCCCGCGGGACGCTCTCGAGGTCACCCGGCGCCGAACGTCAACGGCCCATTGAAGGACCTGGATGGGAGGGGGCATAACACGTCAACCCCCACGAGATCGACGATCCGCGCGCGATTGTCGTGTTGTGCCCTCTCCCGGCCGCCGGACCCCCGAACACCATCGCGGCCATCATCCTTCCGCTGTCAAGTTCGTGACCGGCGGCGAGGAGCCCCGACATGCCCGATTCGATCGTCACCAAATCCAGCCCACGATCGGTGCCCGAGACCGTGCAGCGAATGTCCGAGCTGGTGTCGGCCAAGGGGCTGAAGTTATTCGCCGTGATCGACCACAGCGGCGAGGCCGCCGCGCACGGGCTCGAGCTGCGCGATACGAAGGTGGTCGTGTTCGGCAGCCCGGTTGCGGGGACGCCGGTGATGCAAGCCGCACCGTTCGCGGCGCTCGACCTACCGCTGAAGATCGTCGGAATCGACGGCTTGACGGACGCGCTGGTCTCGGCCTAGTAGCCGAGACCAGCGACTAGCGACTTAGATCGGCTGGACGTTGACGGCCTTGGGGCCCTTGTTGCCGGGCTCGGAGTCGTAAGACACCTTTGAGCCCTCGGCAAGCGAGCGGTAGCCGTCGGCGACGATCGCAGTGTGATGTACGAACAGGTCCTGCGAGTTGTCGTCGGGCGTGATGAAGCCAAAGCCCTTCTCGTCGCTGAACCACTTCACGGTTCCAGTAGCCATTGATTCCTCCGGCGTTGTTTCGTGCTGCGAACGCGGAGATTGCTGCGGACAGCAAAGGCTACGAGCGCTGGCACTACGTTCGCCGAGCGATCCTCGCTCGGCCTGATGTTCGAAACTTTAGCGTCGGCGCAGCACATTTGCTTGCTCGCGACAGCCTCCCCCAATCACACCATCGCCTGTCGCGCCTGCGCGAAGGTGACCAGCTTGCGCGCCTGCTCGTCCCAGAGTTTGAGGCGTACGGCCCGCACTCCGTCCCAGAGCGAGATCGTGGGCACGGACTGAAGGACAGGGTTCTCGTCGTGCGCGCGCTGGAGGTTGTAGTTGGGAATCCGCGCGTTGAGGTGGTGGACGTGGTGCAGACCGATGTTGCCGGTGAAGAACTGGAGGAGCCTGGGCATCCGCAGATACGAGCTGCCCCGCAGCGCGGCATCCTCATAGCTCCAGTTCGCCGAGCTCTGCCAGTACGCGTCCTCGAACTGATGCTGGACGTAGAACAGCCAGATCCCGATCGCACCCGCGAGCATCGCGGCGGGCGCCCAGACGATCAAAAGGCTCTTCCAGCCGATCAACCAGCACAATCCGCCCACGATCAGGGCCAGCGCCACGTCGGTGCCGATCACGCTGTGGCGAAGTCGTGGGCGCTGAGCTCGAGTCGGCACCCGCGGCCCGATGATCATCGCGACGATCGGACCGAGGCCGAACATCACAAGCGGGTTGCGGATCGCCCGGTATGCGAAACGACCGCGCCACGAGCGATCGCGGTATTCGGACACCGTCAGCGTGATCACATCCCCGACTCCGCGTCGCTCGATGTCGCCGGAAGTTGCGTGATGGACCGCGTGGTCGTGGCGCCAGCGCCGAAACGGCGACAGGAGCAGGAGGCCGACGCAGCGGCCGACGTAATTGTTCGCGCGTTTGGAGGGGAACATAGAGCCGTGGGCGCAGTCGTGGAACACGATGAAGGTCCGCACCAGAAACCCTGCTGCAAGCACGACCAGTGCCACCGTGAACAGAAGCGAGACGCCGAGCGTCAGGTACATCAGTACCGAAAGCGCCAGATACGGCACCACGGACGTCGCGAGCTCGAGCAGGCTTCGTCCGAGGCGAGGTTGCGCATAGGCGCTGAGCAGGTCCGGCCCAGTACAGCGCTTGGATGAATCCGTCATCAGACGACTCCCGTGCAGGTGTCAACGTTGCTGAGTGCAACGCCCCCGCATGGCAGCCCTGGGGCGGCGACGAGCGCGAGCTTCTCGGTGCTTCGAAGTGACCCGGCCGTACCACTGGTCCCGCCGGGTGACCTCGACGGAACGAAGCGTAGTCGATTTCAGCCGTGAATGCAGCGGTTCCGGGGCCGACGCGGCAGCGCGAGCCCGGCACGACTCAGGGTGGACCCTGCTACGTTTAGCTGCAGCGGTCGGCGCCGTCGGCCGCGAGGCAGCTTGCTTGGGTCCCGCAGAAAGCGGTTCGGGTCGGCCATAGCCTCCCGAATCGTTCGCGGCCCTTAGTGCCGTCAAGGAGCAGTGCATGTCAAATCAGTCCTTCGCTGATCTCGGCGTATCGCGCGCCGTCGTCAGCTCCCTCTCCGACCAGGGGATCACGCAGCCGTTCGCGATCCAGCGCGACGTGATCGGCGATGTCCTGGCCGGTCGCGACGTGCTCGCAAAATCGCCCACCGGCTCGGGCAAGACGCTCGCGTTCGGAGTTCCGATCGTCGACCGGATCGCCGCCGACGCCCGCCGCCCGGCGGCGCTGGTGCTGGCCCCGACGCGCGAGCTCGCGACCCAGATCGTTGATGACCTTCACGCGATCGCCCGCGCCCGCGCGCTTCGCGTGGCCGCCGTCTACGGCGGCGTCGGCTTGGTCAAGCAGGCCAAGGTGGCCGCCGCGTCACACGTGATCGTCGCAACTCCGGGCCGGCTCGAGGACCTGCTCGAACGCCGGGCCTTCACCCTGGACCAAATTCAGATCCTCGTCCTCGACGAGGCCGACCGGATGCTCGACATGGGCTTTCGACCCGCCGTCGACCGGATCGTCGCCGCCTGCCCGCAGGCCCGGCAGACGCTGTTCTTCTCGGCCACGCTGGATGGTGAAGCCGGTCGCATCGCCAGGGAGTACACGCGCGATCCCGCCGTATATGAGCACGGGCCGGCCGCGCGCCGCGCAAGCAGTGACGTCGAGCACCGGTTCATCGAGGTGTCGCACGAGCACCGCGTCGAGGCGCTCGTCAGCGAGCTTGAGCACGACGGCGAGCTCACGCTCGTGTTCGTTCGCACCAAGCACGGGGCCGACCGGCTGGTCAAGCGCCTGCGCCGTCACGGCGTCGACGCAGTGGCGATGCACGGCAACAAGTCTCAGCGCCAGCGCGAGCAGGCGCTCGCCCGATTCGAGTCGGGCACGGTCGAGGTACTCGTGGCAACCGATGTCGCGGCCCGGGGAATCGACGTCGCCGGGATTTCGCACGTGATCAACTTCGATCCGCCGCATGACGGCGACACCTACGTGCACCGCATCGGACGCACCGGCCGCGCCGGAGCCCAGGGCATCGGGATCACCCTCGTCTCCGCCGACCAGCGTCACGACGTCGGCAAGCTCGCCGGCGGGCTCGGCTTGACCCACGGGCTGCCCGGCGGATCCTCGCGAGCGGCCGGCTCCGGGCAGCGCTCTAAGGCACGGCAGGGACGACCACGACCGGCTGCTCGGGAGCGTCCAGGTCGCCGGTCTCGAAGCTCGGCTCCGCGCAGCGGTGCACCTCGCCGAACTTCTCGATGAAGGCGTCGGCAGGCTCGAGAAACCCGATCTTCGGCGTGCGGTAGTGCATCGGCACGACCCACTTGGGGCTCAGCCGGTCGACGATCTCCCGAGCCTCGCGCCCGTCAACGGTCGGCCCACCGCCGACCGGCAGGAAGACCAGGTCGACCTCGCCAATCGCCGCCGCCTGCTCGTCGCGTAGCGCCGCCTGCCCGAAGTCGCCAAAGTGCGCCACGCGCAGACCGTCGAGGCTGAACACGAAGATCGTATTGGGCCCGCGTTCGGTGCCGGCCGCCTGATCGTGCTCGGACGCGATCGCGACGACATCGCCGAGCGGTGACTCGAGCTTCCCGGCGGTCGAGCGCAGGATCGTTGGATCGCCGTCGATCACCTCGACGCCGTTGTGATCGAGGTGCTCATGCGTCACCAGCAGCAGGTCGGCCCCGACACCGTCGATCGCCGGGTAGTCGAACTGCATCCCGCGCCCGGCCAACGGCGACATGTCACCGAACGGATCGATGAACACCGACGCTTCCGCGCCCGTCAGCGCGAACGCCGACTGTCCGTACCACTGGATGCGCATGCTGCTCCTCTCTTGATTTCTGTTCAGATGAGTCGTCGTGGTGATACTTGCCGCCTCGCAGCGCCGAAGCGCCCGCCGCCACCAGGCACGCCACGATCGCGAACGCGAACGCCTCGTGCAGCCCGGTGCGGAACGGTCCGGAAATCAGCTGCGGAAAGAAGGTTTGGCCCGTGACGATCGCCGCGTTGTGCGCCGACAGCGTCCCGAGCACGTGGGCGCCGGCCAGGTGCTGGATCGGGTTGTAGCCGAGGAACGCCGCAAACAACACTGATACCGGCGGCGTGTGCGAGATCCCCATTGAGTCGGCGGCGCTCACGCCGTGGGCGTGGAGGCCACTCGCCAGCGTGTGCGGGAGCGAGCTGGCCAGCCCGATGATCATCAGCGAGAAGAAGACGCCGACCGAGAGCACCTGAGCCGAGTTCTGGAAGGTCTGGTTCATGCCGCCGCCGGCGCCGCGATCGCCCGGCGGCAAGCTGTTCATAACCGCGGCCCGGTTGGGCGACGCGAACAACCCCATCGAGATTCCCAGCAACAACAGTACGGCGGCGAACACGGGGTAGGAGAAATCGACCGGCAGCAGTGTCAGCAGCGCGAAGCCGAACGCCGTGGCAATCATGCCGCCCGTCGCGAACGGACGCGCGCCGAAGCGGTCTGACAGATAACCCGAGGTCGGTCCGGAGATCAGCATCCCGATCGTCAGCGGCAGCATGTAGATCCCCGCCCACAGTGGCGTCTCGGTGAAGTCGTAGCCGTGCAGGGGCAGCCAGATCCCCTGCAGCCAGATGATCAGCATGAACATCAGGCCGCCCCGCGCGATCGCCGACAGGAACGTCGACAGCGTCCCAAAGCTGAACGCGCGGATGCGAAGCAGAGACAGGTTGAACATCGGATCCTTTGCGCGGCGCTCGACCAGCGCGAACACGATCAGCGATGCCAGGCCGGCAGACAGCAGGATGAGCACGCGGGGGCTCGTCCACCCGGTCGCGTGATGCCCGTACGGCCTGATCCCGTACGTGATCGAGACCATGATCAGGATCAGACCGAGCGCAAACGAGATATTCCCCGGCCAGTCGACGCGCGAGCGCCGCGGAGTGCTGAGCTCCTGCAGCTTCATGTATGCCCAGACCGTGCCGAACAGCCCGACCGGAACCGAGATCAGGAACACCATCCGCCAGCTGATCGGAGCCAGCACGCCGCCGAGGATCAACCCGATGAACAAGCCGCTGACGCCGACGATGTTGTTGATCCCCAGCGCCATCCCGCGCTGGTTGGCTGGGAACGCATCGGTCAGGATCGCGGCGGAGTTGGCGAGCAGGAACGCGCCGCCGATTCCCTGCACGATCCGGAAGACGATCAGGTAGGTGGCGCCGGCGCGGCCGGTGAGCCAATCGACCGTCAGCACCAGCGAGGCCACCGTGTAGATCACGAACCCGAGGTTGTAGAGCCGCACCCGCCCGTACATGTCGCCGAGCCGGCCCAGCGAGACGATCAGCACGCTCGAGACCACGAGGTAGCCGAGCACCATCCACAGCAGGTAGAAGCTGTTCCCCGGGACCAGCGGGTCGAGCTTGATCCCGCGGAAGATGTCGGGCATCGCGATCAGGGTGATCGACGCGTCGAGCGTCGCCAGCAGGACCGCCAGCGTGGTGTTCGACAGCACGATCCACTTGTAGTTCTCCGATCGCTGGGCGTTCGCGTTGGAGAGGGCCGAAGCGCTGCGAACCCTCGATCGAATGCGGTCGGTGACTACCACTGCCTCTCAGTTTACACAGGCAAACTGAGCAGTTCTCCTTCACATGGGTATAGTTTTGTTCGTGCCCGTGCGCGTTGACGCCAGCCTCGTCGCCTCAGAGCTCCGGGTCGTCCTCGGCCAGCTCATGCGCCGCCTGCGCGCGGAGCACCGGTTCCCACTGACGCATGGGGCGGTGCTCGGACGCCTGGACCGGCAGGGCCCGCTGAGCACGGTTGAGCTCGCCAGCGCCGAGCGCGTGCGCCCCCAGTCGATGGGCCAGACGCTCGCCGAGCTCGAGGCGCAGGGCCTGGTCAGCCGCCGCCCCGACGAAGCCGACGGCCGCCGGACACTGCTCGAGCTCACGGACGCCGGACGGCAGACGCTCGCCGAGGACCGCCGCCGCCGCGAAGGCTGGCTGGCACAGGCCATCGAACAGGAATTCTCCGCCGAGGAGCAGGAGGTTCTGGCTCAGGCAATCCCGCTTCTCGCCCGCCTTACCGAGCTCTGACGGACACCCAAAAGGCCGAGCTGGATGCCTCGCTACAGTAGCGTCATGCCCCAGGGACCGGACCACGCCGAGCGCGTGGATCCGACGCTGATCCTCCTGGTCCTGTCGCTCGCGGGGCTCTCGTACGCGATCCTCAGCTCGGCGGTGATCCCGGCGCTGCCGACCCTCGAGCACGACCTGCACACGTCCGAGACCGGCGTCACCTGGCTGCTCACCGGTTTCTTGCTGTCGGCGTCGGTGGCGACATCGATCATCGGGCGTCTCGGCGACATGTACGGCAAGGAGCGACTGCTCGTCTGGACGCTGGTCATCCTCGCCGTCGGCACGCTGCTGGCCGCGGTGTCGAACTCTCTGGGCATGTTGATCGTCGCGCGCGTGATCCAGGGCGCCGGCGGCGGCATCTTCCCGTTGGCGTTCTCGATCGCCCGAGACGAGTTTCCCCCCGAGCGCGTCGCCGGCAGCATCGGCCTGATCTCTTCGATCCTGGGTGTCGGAGGTGGCGCCGGGCTCGTCATCGGCGCGCTGATCCTCGAGCACCTGAGCTGGCACTGGCTGTTCTGGCTGCCGCTGGTCGTGACGGTCCTGGCCGCGGTGTTCACCTGGCGCTTCATCCCGGAGTCGCCGATTCGCGCTCCGGGACGCGTCAACTGGCTGGCGGCGACGCTGATGTCGATCGGGATCTGCAGCATCCTGATCGCGATCGCCCAGACCACGGTGTGGGGCTGGGGCGGGTGGCAGACGTGGGCCGTGTTCGGCTTCGGGGCGTTGGTGTGCGTGGCCTGGGTAGCGGTCGAGGTGCACAGCGACAGCCCGCTCGTCGACATGACGATGATGCGCATCCGCGGCGTGTGGACGACCAACCTGGTGGCGTTCCTGCTCGGCGCAGGCATGTACGCCTCGTTCATCGTCTTCCCCCAATTCGCGCAGCTGCCCAAGAGCACCGGCTTTGGCTTCGGCGCCTCGGTCGTCGTCTCGAGCCTCTACCTGCTGCCCGCCGCGCTCGGGATGGGCCTGCTTGGCACGCAGGCCGGCCGTGTCGCCCGGCGCTACGGCTCAAAGCTCGCGCTGATCGTCGGCACCGGGGTCACAGCGGTGTCGTTTGCCTTCTTGTGGGCCGCCCACGACCACCCCTCCGAGATGCTGATCTCGGCGGCCCTGCTCGGGGTCGGCATCGGACTGGCGTTCGCGGCGCTGGGCAACCTCATAGTGCAGGCCGTCCCGGCGACGCAGACCGGCGTCGCCACCGGGATGAACACCGTGATGCGCACGCTCGGCGGCGCGCTAGGCGGCCAGATCTCGGCCACGTTCATCGCCGACCACGTGGCCAACGGCGAGCCGACCGTGACCGGCTTCAACCTGACGTTCGCGATGGCCACCGGCTTTCTGATCGTCTGCATGCTCACCGCGTTCCTCGTTCCCGGGCCCAAGGCGGCCGCTGAGTCTCGCGAGCGCGAGGAGGAGCATCTCGCGCGCGAGCGGGAGGAGCTGGTCCGCGAAGGCGGCAGTCGGCTGATCGCGCGCTAGTGCTTCGAATCGGGGCACTAAGAGCCCGGCGCGCCCATCGTCGAACGCAACGTCCGCACGAACCGCCGCGCCCGATCGGTGCCGCGGCGGCCCGCCCAGGGATGCGGTCCGACCGCCCAGGGGTGCCAGCCAAGCGTGCCGTAGTGCTCGCGCACGAGCGCCTTGAGCTCGCCGCGGTGCTCACCGCACGCATACCGATGAGGGCCGTACATCCCGCGCCCGTGCCAGGTCAGCCAGCGGCCGGGCTCGGCGTCGACGTACTCGCCGTGGCGAAGATCCAGCAGTTGGCGTTCGAGCGACACCTGCGTCTCGGGATCCGGACGAGCCCCGCACAGCTCGCATTTGAACACCACCGAGACCGGCATCGCCTCACTGACGATAACCGGTGGTGAGCGCCGCACCCCGCTTACGCCACTCGGGCTCGACGTCGTAGGTGCGGCGGATCCGCCGCGCGCGCAGGTACCTGACGACCGGGCCGTGCGCGTACCTTGCGGTTCTCGCGTACAGCCGCGCCGCGGCGTCCGGCTCGCAGAATGGCAGGTACTTGTCCGGGAACCCCGGCATCGTGCACGCCATGCAGATCCCGCCCACGTTTGGACAGCCGCCGATTCCGTTGATCCAGCCGCGAATCGGCACGTTGCATTTGACCACCGGCCCCTTGCAGCCGAGCTTGACCAGGCAGCGGCCGTCGCCGTGCGAGCTGGAGAACTGCCCCTCTTCGGCCAGCCCGGCGCGGTCGCAGCCCTCGTGCACGGTGCGGTCGAAGATTCGCCGGGGACGGCCCTGCTCGTCGAGCTCGAGCGCCGGGGCCATGCGCGCGATGTGCAGGACGAGGTACAGCAGGGTCTCGGTGATGTTGTCGGGCTGCACGGGGCAGCCGGGCAGGTTGACGATCGGCAGGCCCAGCCGCGAGACCCAACGGCGGCCCAGGTAGTCGCCCAGGCCCATCGCGCCGGTGGGGTTGTTGCGCATCGCGGGGATGCCTCCGTACGCGGCACACGTCCCCAGCGCCAGCACGGCGGCAGCCCTCGGGGCGAGCCGGTCGATCCAGGTGTTGGTGAGGATCGGCTGCCCGGTCTCGGGGTCCACGCCCAACCCCGCCCAGTGGCCCTCGCCGTTGATCTCCTCGTTGGGCACCGACCCCTCCAGCACCAGAATGAACGGGTCGAGCTCGCCGTGTGCCGCGCGCCACCACGCGCGCATGAAGTCATCGCCGCTCTCGTAGGCGAGCACCGGGTTGAGCAGGATCACGGGCGGCATTCCCGGGAGGCATCCCCGCAGCAGATCCTCGAGGCTGGGATTGGTGGCCGCCGTCAGCGCGATCGAGTCGCCGTCGCATCCGAGGCCACTGGTGATCCACAGCACGGTCACGGGGTCGCGGCCAGAGTCCCCGCGCGTCGCCCGGTCCGGCGGGGCAGCCACGGTCACCGCCGCACGGAGCCGCGATGGCCACCGCGCGGGACCATGTCTGCTGGGCGTTGAGCAAGCAGCTCGAGGTGCTCCTCGACGGTTCCGTGCAGATGCAGATCCCCCGTGCTGCCCGTCACCAGCCCGGCGTGCGACAGGCGGGCGAGAGCGTGCGAGATCGATGGCCGTTCGGCCGCGGCCAGGTGACCGAGCAGGCGATGCGTGAGCGGCAGCATCAGCCGGATTCCCGCCGGCTCGACTCGCCCCCAGCGGCCCGCGAGGTGCCACAGCAGCAGATCGAGCCGCACCTCCAGCCGCGGCTGGGCGGTGATCGCTCGCACCACGTTGACATCGGTGGTGCGCCGGCTAGCGCGACGCATCATCGCCTGCCCGATCTGCGGCCAGGGCCGGACCCGATCGGCGAACTCTGCATCGAGCAGGGCGAGGCGCGTCGGACACAGGACCTTCCAGGCGGCCAGACCCTCGAGCAGCTCGTCAACCCGCCCGGTCGGTGCCTGCAGCAGGTCGCCGGCGCCGACCAGCTCGGCGGTGGTCCGGTCTCCGACGCGCATCTCGAACGTCAGCATGCCCTCGAGGACCAGCAGGCCCATGCCGCCGCGGGCGGCGTCGAACCAGTTGGTCAGGTCGCTCTCGCCGACGTCGGCCTCGAGCAGCTTGACTGTCGCAAGTTGCCGCGCGCTGACCCGGGACCGGACATCGAACTCGTCGGCGAGGTCGTCGTCGAGATCGAGCAGGTAGCCGTACAGGGAGCGTGCGTCGGCCTGGCGGGGTGCGGACCCGTCGGTTCGTGGCCACCGCAACGGGGCGTGCGCAGCGGCCGTCTGGTGGTCCGTCGATATGGTCACGCTTCTCCTCGTCGGCGGCACTTCGACGGCGGTCCCGCGCGTCCGAGTCTACGGCTCGACCGCGCCGATTTCACCCGGTAATTGCGGTTACCTCGTCGCGGGGTAACGCGGGTTACCACCGCCTCGGAGGCTCAGGTAGCCGGTGATAGAACCGGCTCGTGTGCCTGGCAATACCTGGTCAAGTCATCGCAATCGTCGATGAGGAGAACAGGCTGGCCAAGGTCGACGTCGCGGGTGTGCGTCGCAACGTCAACGTGGGGCTGCTCGACGGCGACGGAGGCGGAGTGGGACCCGGTGACTGGGTCCTGATCCACGTCGGATTCGCGATCTCCCAGGTCGACGAGGAGGAGGCGCGCGCCACGCGCGACCTGCTTGTGCGAATGGGCGCGGATTATGAGCAGGAGCTGGAGGAGCTGAAAGCCAGCGTCATAGAGTGAGCTCGCTCCCGACACCGGATGCCGTATGCGGATTGCAGCAATGCATCACCTGCGGCGACGTCGGCGATCCGAGCACGGTGGTCGCCGTCGACGGCGATCGCGAGCTCGCCCTCTGCACCGGCTCCGACGGCGAGCGCAGCACGGTCGAGATCGCTCTGGTGTCGCCCGTCGTTCCCGGTGACGTGCTGCTCGTGCACGCCGGCACGGCGATCGCGCGGCTCGACGATCACGCGGTGGCGTCGTGAAGTTCGTCGACGAGTTCCGCGACGCGGACCTGGGCCGGGCGCTCGCCGGCGAGATCCTCACTCAGGTGCAGCCCGGCCGCCACTACAAGCTGATGGAGGTGTGCGGCGGCCACACCCACTCGATCTACAAGTACGGCGTCGACGACCTGCTGCCGGCCAACGTCGAGCTGGTCCACGGGCCCGGCTGCCCGGTGTGCGTGATCCCCATGGGCCGCGTCGACGACGGGATCGCGATCGCCCATCGGGAGGGCGTGATCTTCACGTGCTTCGGCGACATGATGCGGGTCCCCGGCTCGAACGGGAGCCTGCTCGAGGCCAAGGCCGCCGGCGCCGACATCCGCATGGTCTACTCGCCGCTCGACGCGCTGCGGATCGCCAAGCAGAACCCCGACCGTGAGGTCGTGTTCTTCGCGATCGGCTTCGAGACCACTGCCCCGTCGACCGCGCTGACGCTCAAGCGGGCGAGAGCCGAACGGGTCACGAACTTCTCGTGCATGTGCAGCCACGTGACGATCGTCCCCCCGCTGCGAGCGCTGCTCGAGTCTCCCGACCTGAGGCTCGACGGGTTCATCGGCCCGGGGCACGTGTCGACCGTGGTCGGGGCGAGGCCGTTCGAGTTCATCCCCGCCGACTACGGCAAGCCGGTGGTGATCGCGGGATTTGAGCCGCTGGACATCCTGCAAGCGATCTCGATGATCCTGCGTCAGCTCCAGGAGGGACGCTGCGAGGTCGAGAACGAGTACAAGCGAGTCGTCCCGTATGAGGGCAATCTGCGCGCGCTGGAGGTGATGGCCGAGGTGTTCGAGCTGCGCCCACACTTCGAGTGGCGCGGGCTGGGATTCATCTCACACAGCGGCCTGAAGCTGTCGGAGGCCTACGCGGAGCTCGACGCCGAGCACCGGTTCAGCGTGCCGGGCGTGCGCGTCGCGGATCCCAAGGCGTGCCAGTGCGGCGAGGTGCTCAAGGGCGTGATCAAGCCGTGGGAATGCAAGGTGTTCGGCACCGGCTGCACCCCGGAGCGCCCGATCGGCACGTGCATGGTCTCGTCGGAGGGCGCGTGCGCCGCCTACTACAACTTCGGCCGCTTCGCGCGCGAGCGAGAGGTCGTGTGATGACCGCCGTCTCTGATCGCGAACAGAAGATCCTCGGGATCATCGAGACCGCCCGGTCCAAGCGCGCCAAGTTCCGCGACACGCAGATCAACATGGCCCATGGCGCCGGGGGCAAGGCGACGCAGAGCCTGATCGAGGGCCTGTTCGTGCCGGCGTTCGAGTCCCGGGAGCTGTCAGAGCTGGCCGACGCCGGCCGAGTCGAGGTAGACGGGACCGGGCTGGCGATGACGACCGACGCCTACGTCGTCAAGCCGTTGCGGTTCCCGGGCGGATCGATCGGCGAGCTGGCGGTCAACGGGACCGTCAACGACCTGGCGGTGTCGGGCGCACGGCCGCTGGCGCTGACATTGTCGCTTGTGCTCGAGGAGGGGCTGCCCGCCGACGAACTGCGCTCACAGGTCGAGGCGATAGCGCGCGCGGCGCGCGCGGCCGGGGTGCAGATCGTCGCCGGCGACACCAAGGTGGTCGAGCGCGGGCGCGCCGAGGGCATGTACGTGTGCACGACCGGCATCGGCAGGATCGATGCGCGCGCAAGCCTGTCCCCGGCGGCGCTGCGTCCGGGCGACCGGATCTTGCTGTCGGGGAGCATCGGCGAGCACGGCACCGCGATCATGGTCGCCCGCGGCGAATTCGAGCTCGACGCCGAGATCGAGTCCGATACGCGGTCACTGTGGCCGGCGGTCGACGTGCTGCTCGACGCGGCTGGACCGCAGCTGCGTTGCATGCGTGACGCGACCCGCGGCGGTGTGGCGTCGGTGCTGAATGAGCTTTCCCGGTCCTCGTCGGTGGCGATGATCGTCCGCGAGGACAAGGTGCCCGTGCATCCCGCGGTGGCAGGCGCCGCGGAGATACTCGGGATCGATCCGATGTACGTGGCCAACGAGGGCAAGCTGGTCGCGTTCGTGGCGCCCGAGGCGGCGGACCGGGCGCTCGAGGCTCTACGCGCGGTCGACGGCTGTGAGGCGGCGGCCGAGATCGGCGAGGTGCGTACCGAGCCCCCGGGGATGGTGCTGGTGCAGACGAGCTTTGGCGGCAGAAGGGTCATGGACCAGCTGGTCGGAGATCCCCTGCCGCGGATCTGTTGAGAACTGACGAGGAGAGGCAATGGCGACGACCGCGAGTCCATACGGCGAACAGCAGAAGACGGAGGCGGTCACCGCGCATGTCCTCTGGATGACCACAGGTCTGAGCTGCGAGGGCGACTCCGTGGCGATGACGTCGGCCACCAACCCGAGCCTCGAGGACATCATCCTGCAGGCCATCCCCGGGATGCCCAAGGTCGTCGTTCACAACCAGGTCGTCGACTACGCGGTCGGTCAGGAGTACGCGCAGGCGTGGTTTGACGCCGAGAACGGCGAGCTCGATCCGTTCGTGCTCGTGATCGAGGGCTCACTCGGAAACGAGGAGATCAACGGCGAGGGCCACTGGACGGGGTTTGCCGTCAACCCCGAGAACGGCCAGCCGATCACGATGAACGAGTGGATCGACCGCCTGGCGCCCAAGGCCGCCGCGGTCGTGGCCGTCGGAACCTGTGCGACCTACGGCGGCATCCCCGCGATGAAGAACAACCCGACCGGCGCGATGGGCGTGCCCGACTACCTCGGATGGAAGTGGAAGTCAAAGGCCGGCCTGCCGATCGTCTGCATCCCGGGCTGTCCGGCGCAGCCCGACAACATGACCGAGACGCTGCTGTACCTGGCACTTCACCTCGCCGGCCTGGCGCCCGCACCCGAGCTCGACGAGGCGCTGCGACCGAAGTGGCTGTTCGGTCGCACCGTGCGCGAGAGCTGCAACCGCGCCGGGTTCGCCGAGCAGGGTGACTTCGCTACCGAGTACGGCTCCGATCACCGCTGCCTGGTCAAGCTCGGCTGTAAGGGCCCGGTGGTCAAGTGCAACGTCCCGGTCCGGGGCTGGGTCAACGGCATCGGCGGATGCCCGAACGTCGGCGGCATCTGCATGGCCTGCACCATGCCCGGTTTCCCCGACAAGTACATGCCGTTCATGGACGAGGACCCGTGGGGCAAGGCCGCCCAGCGGATCATCCAATTCAGCTACGGGCCGATCGTCCGGATGATGCGCCAGCGCCACATCAAGACCAAGTTCGACGTCGAGCCCGAATGGCGGCGGCGCGGACCGACGCTGACCACCGGCTACCAGAAGCGCTGGTGAGCGCGCAACCGGTGACCGTGTCGACGAGCGAATGAGGAGAAGAACGAATGGCAGTTGAAACGCCGGGTCAGCAGAAGGTCATGGTCAAGGAGATGTCGTGGGATCCGATCACGCGGATCGTCGGAAGCCTCGGCATCCACACCGAGATCGACTTCACCAACCAGCAGGTGCTCAAGTGCTACAGCACGTCGATGATCTTCCGCGGTTTCGACATCTTCATGAAGGGGATCGATCCGCGCGACGCGCACTTCATCACCAGCCGGATCTGCGGCATCTGTGGTGACAACCACTGCACGTGCTCGTGCCTGAACCAGAACATGGCCTATGGCGTCAAGCCGCCGCCGCTAGGCGACCTGGCGTTCAACCTGGCCGAGACCGCCGACTACATCTTCGACCACGCGATCTTCAACGACTGCATGGCCAACGTCGACTTCTGCGAGCAGATGGTCAAGGAGACCAACCCCACGCTGCTCGCCAAGGCCGAGGACACGCCGGCGCCGAGCGGTGACATCCACGGCTTCAAGACGATCGCCGACATCATGCGGGCGCTGAACCCGTTCACCGGTGAGTTCTACCTCGAGACGCTGCACGTCGCCCGTTACACGCGCGAGATGTACTGCCTGTTCGGCGGCCGTCACACCCACCCCTCGACGATCATGCCTGGCGGTTGCAGCGCCGACATCACGCATCAGACGTGCACCGACTACTACGTGCGCCTGATGCGCTACTTCGACTACGTCAAGCGCAGCGTGCCGATGCACGACGACCTGTACGACTTCTTCCTGCAGGAGCTGCCGGGCTACGACCAGGTCGGATTCCGCGAGACCAACCTCGTCAACTGGGGCTCGTTCGACGATCCCGACTACGTCGACTACGACTACCGCAACATGACCGAGTGGGGCCGCAAGCGCTACATCACGCCGGGCGTAGCGATCGGCGGCGAGCTCATCTCGACGGACCTCGTCGAGATCAACCTGATGATCCGGATCCTGCTCGGGTCGTCGTACTTCGACTCGTGGGAGAACGAGCCGACGTTCGTCGACCGCGACCCCCTGGGTAACCCCGTCGACAAAAACCACCCATGGAACAAGGTCACGCTCCCGCGTCCGCAGAAGCGCGACTTCACAGACAAATACACCTGGGTGGTGTCACCGCGGATCTACGACAAGCGCACCGACACGCACGTGTGCTGTGACACCGGCGGCGGCCCGTTCGCCCGCCAGTGGTGCACGGCCAAGGCAGGGCTGGTGGACTTCGGCTACGCCAAGGCCACCGGTCACTCGCTGCAGATGGTGCTGCCACGCTCGCCGAACATGCCCGAGATGGAGCTCGAGTGGAACGTGCCGGACAAGTCCAACGCGATCGAGCGAGACCGCGCGCGCACCTACCACCAGGCCTACAGCGCGCTGATCGCGCTGCACTGCCTGGAGCGGGCGCTGAAGGAGGTGCGCGCGGGCCGGACCAAGAGCTGGAACAGCTTCAAGGTCCCCGAGAGCGCGATCAGCTGCGGCTTCCACGAAGCGGCACGCGGTGTGCTGTCGCACCACATGGTGATCCGCGAAGGAAAGATCGCCAACTACCAGCCGTATCCGCCCACCCCGTGGAACGCGAGCCCACGGGACGTCTACGGGACCCCGGGACCCTACGAGGACGCGGTACAGAACACGCCGATCTTCGAGGAGAACGGGCCCGACAAGTTCAAGGGCATCGACATCATGCGAACGGTCCGCTCGTTCGATCCGTGCCTCCCGTGCGGCGTGCACATGTACACGGGCAGCGGCAAGGTGCGCAAGGTGATGCACACGCCCACCGCCTTGGCCTGACGAGGCACCCCCATGGAGGCGGCAGCAATGGCGACGGACGAGTCAGGCGTCCTGTTCGAGCGCGTGCAGGAGCTGCAGGCGCTGCTGGACGACTGCGAGCAGTCCGCCGCACGCGACCTGGCTGAGGAGCTCATGTCCACGGTCCTACAGCTCTACGGCAGCGGCCTTGAGCGGATCCTCGACGGGATCCTGGCCTCGGGGCCCGAGGGAGCGAGGATCGCTTCGGAGCTCGTGGAGGACCCACTCGTCGCGACCTTGCTCCTGATCCACGACCTGCATCCCATCCCGCTCCAGGAGCGCGTGCAGCACGCGCTTGACTCGGTGCGACCGTACATGGACTCCCATGGCGGCAATGTCGAGCTGCTGTCGTTGGAGAACGGCGTCGCGAGGATCCGGCTGCAGGGAAGCTGCTCTGACTGCTCGGCGTCGTCGGTCACGCTCGAGCTCGCGATCAAGCAGGCGCTCGAGGACGCGGCACCCGACCTCGAGGGCCTGGAGGTCGAGGGGATCGCGCCGCAAATGCCGGGGTCGGCGCTGCCGATGGTCTCCGGTGCAAACGGAGCGGAGCTGCCGGTGATGATGTCGCCGGCGTGGTTTGAGGTCGATCCCGGCGGCGAGCCGGCGAGTGGCTCGCTGGTCGCGGTCACGGTCGCCGGCAGCGAGCTGCTGATCGCCAACGTCGACGGCACGCTGCTGGCGTATCGCGACGCGTGTGCGCAGTGCGGCGGAGCGCTGCACGACGGGAGGCTTACGGAGGGAGCGCTCCACTGTCCGCAGTGCGAGCGCGCGTACTTCCTCCCCCGCGCCGGACGCTCGATGGATGACGACCGTCTGCAGCTCGAGCCCGTGCCGCTGCTGCGCGACCAGGGACGCGTCAAGGTGGCGCTCGCGGGATGAGCAGGGACGGCAACGGCCGCCGGTTGATCGACGAGGCGGTCGCGTCCAGGCGACGGGCGCAGATGATCTCGGGGATGCGCGGGCTGGCGCGCGCCCGTCCCGGCGGTGAGGGCGCGGGCGCGGTGGCCGACCAGGCCTCCGAACGGTGCGATCTGTGCGGCATGTCGATCCCCGACGACCACCGCCATCTGCTGGCTCTGGTGCAGCGGCGAATCGTGTGCTCGTGCGAGGCGTGCTGGGCGATGCGCGCCGGCGAAGGCGACTACCGCCCGACCGGCAACCGCACCCTGTGGCTGCCGGACCTCGACGTCCCCGACGACCTGTGGGCGAGCTTCCAGATCCCGATCGGACTGGCGTTCTTCATGCACTCGACGGTCACGGCGTGCGTGGTGGCGATGTACCCAAGCCCGGCAGGCGCCACCGAGTCTGAGCTGCACTTCGAAAGCTGGCGGCGGATGGTCGAACTCAACCCGGTGCTCGACGGCCTCGAGCCCGACATCGAGGGACTGGTCGTCAATCGGCTCACCGACCCCGCTGTCTACGCGATCGCGCCGATCGACCGCTGCTACGCGCTGACCGGCGCGATCAAGCTCACCTGGGAGGGCATCTCGGGCGGGACCGGCGTGGGCGAGGCGGTGTCGCGGTTCTTCGACGACCTGCGGCGCGAGGCGGTCGCGGCGTGAGTATCGAGTCGATGACGCTGCCCGAGTCCGCCGCGATGCCCGATCCCGAGTTCGCCGTCCTCGGCGCGCGCCCGGTCCGGTACGCGGCGGCGCCGATGCTGGCGATCGACCTGCAGGTGTCAGAGCCGAGCGGCCGGCAGGTGTACATGATCGCGCTGACGATCCAGCTGATGATCGAGCCGGCGCGGCGCAGCTACGACGACGCGACCCGCGAGCGGCTCGTAGAGCTGTTCGGCGCACCCGAGCGCTGGGCGGTGACGACCCGCAGCCTGGTGTGGTCCCAGCTCGACGTGCTGGTGCCTGCATTCACGGGCTCGACCACGGTCTCGGTCCCGATCGCCTGCCACTACGACCTCGAGCTCGCCGCCGCTAAGTACCTGCACTCGCTGCCCGACGGCGAGGCGCCGCTGGCGCTGCACTTCAACGGCACGATCTACTACCCCGGCGACGACGGCGGCCTGCAGATGGTGCTGGTGCCGTGGAGCAAGTCAACCGACTTCCGGATGCCCGTCTCGGTGTGGCACGAGACGGTCGAGCACTACTACCCGAACACGGGCTGGGTGGCGCTGCGCTCGCAGACGCTCGAGAGCCTGCAGCGAGCGAAGCTGCGCCGCGGGCTCCCGACGCTCGATGCGTGCGTGGAGCGGCTGCTGGACGAGGTCGACGGTGACTGACGCGCTGGAGCAGCTCGTGGACTCGCTTCTCTGGGAGGGCTACGCGCTGTACCCCTACACGCCGACGGCGACCAAGAACGCGACTCCCACCCCATTCGGGATCGTGTACCCGCCGGTCTACGCGGCGACGCTGACGAGCACATACGACCACCTCGAGCTGCGGTGCGTGCTCGAGGCGCCGCCGGATGCCGTGCTGGGCGCCGAGGTTCGCTTTCTCGCGCCGGGAGGCCAGCGCCACCAGGCGGTGCAGCGGCGGATCGAGCTGCCGGGGGCAATGGTGGGCGCGCTCGCCCACGCGCCCGCGCGCAAGCAGGCATCTATGGCCGACGGCGGCGAGGGCCTGCCACTTGAGCTCGAGGTGACGCTCGAGGCTTGCGAGCTGGGCGAGAGCGAGTACGAGGTGACCTTGCGGGTGGCCAACGGCACGCTTGTCTCAAGCGGCCTCGATCGGGCGGGCGCTTTGGGCAGATCGCTGCTCTCGACACACCCGATCGTGCGCGTGCAGGGCGGACGGTTCCTGTCGCCGCTCGAGCGCCCGTGCCAGAGCATCAACACGTTCCCGGTTCTTGCCAGCCCGGCCGACGACGTCGTGCTCGGCGCCGCGATCGTGCTGCCCGATCATCCCGAGATCGCGCCCGAGAGCCGCGGTGGCCTGTTCGATTCGACCGAGATCGAAGAGGCGCTGCTGCTGCACGTGCAGGCGCTGTCGGACGCGGAACGCAAGGAGATCGAGAACCAGGACCCGGCGGTGCGGGAGATGATCGCGCGCGCGGCCGCCGCGACGCCCGAGGAGATCATCGCGCTGCACGGCCGTGTGACCGTCCGCGATCCGCACACGACCGAGCCGCCGACCGAGCCCCCGGGCCTCGTCGACCCGCGCGCGGGCGAGGAAGCCGCCGAGGTCGACGGCGTGACTTTTCGGCGCGGTGCCGGAGTGATCATCCGTCCCGGCCCCGACGCCGACCTGCACGCGCGGATGCTCGACGGGCGTAGCGCCACGATCGAGCGGATCTTCACCGACTACGACGGCCGCACGCATCTCGGGGTGACGATCGACGACGACCCCGGCCAGGAGCTGATGCGCGAGACCGGCAGGTATCTGTTCTTCTTCGCCGAGGAGGTGGAGGTGATGGACCGATGAGCACAGACCCGCCCCTGCGCCGGATCCTCGTGGCGGGCGTCGGCAACGCCTGGCTGCGCGACGACGGCTTCGGCGGCGCGGTCGCGCGCCGCCTCGAGCAGCTCGACCTGCCCGACGACGTCGCGGTGATGGACGCCGGCACCGGTGGGCTCGACCTCGCCTACGAGGTGATGCGCGGGTACGACGCGCTGGTGATCCTCGACGTCAGCCGCCAGGGCGGCGAGCCGGGGACCCTGTACGTGATGGAGGCCGACGAGGAGTCCGTCGCGGGCCAGATCGAGGACGGAGACGCAATCAACCCGCACAGCATGGACCCGCAGACGGTGCTGCGGTTCGTCAAGTCGGTCGGCGCGTGGCCCGGCCGGGTGATGGTGATCGCGTGCGAGCCTGCCGACGTCGAGCAGATGGGCTGGGGCCTGTCGGAGCAGGTCGCCGAAGCGGTGCAGCGAGCCGTCGGGCTCGTGGTCGAGACGGTCGACGAGTTGCGGTGCACGAGCTCTCGCTGAGCAGCGCGATCGTCAACACGGTCGTCAAGCACGCGGCTGGCCGGCGTGTGTCGGTGGTCAGCCTGCGCGTCGGTCATCTGCGCCAGGTGGTGCCCGACACGCTGGAGTTCTACTTCGAGTTCGTGGCGCGGGGCACGGTCTGCGAAGGCGCCCGGCTCGAGCAGGAGTTGGTGCCGGCGGTGCTGCGCTGCGACGCGTGCGCGGCCGAGTGGGAGATGGACCTTCCGTTCTTCCGCTGCGCGGCCTGCGGTAGTAGCACGGTCACCGTAACGCGCGGCAACGAGTTCGAAGTCGAGTCGATTGAGGTCGAGGAGGTGCAATGCATCGGACCAAGGTGAAGGTCGTCGAGGAAGCGCTCGACGCCAACAACACGATCGCGGCGGCCAACAGAGCCGACTTCGATCGCGCCGGCGTCAGGGTCGTCAACTTCATGAGCGCCCCGGGCGCCGGAAAGACATCCCTGCTCGAGCGGGTGGTCGCGGACCTGCCGGGCGTGCGCGTTGGTGTGCTCGAAGGCGACGTGCAGGGCTCGCTGGACGCCGACCGGCTGGCGTCGCTCCACGTGCCGGTCACCCAGCTGAACACAGATCCCGGGTTCGGCGGCGAATGCCACCTGGACGCAAACATGGTCCGCTCGGCAATCGGCGCGCTGCCGCTCGAGCAGATCGACCTCCTGGTCATCGAGAACGTCGGCAACCTGGTCTGCCCGGCCGAGTTCCGGGTCGGCGAGGACGTACGCGTGATGGTCAGCTCGGTCACCGAAGGCGAGGACAAGCCGCTCAAATACCCCCTGATGTTCCGCACCTGCGACCTGGTGCTGGTCAACAAGATCGACCTCCTCCCCCACCTCGATTACGACCTCGACAAGTTCCTCTATTACCTGGACCAGGTTCATCCCGACGTGCCGCGGATGCTGGTGAGCGCGAGGACGGGCGAGGGAATCGACGGCTGGCGGGAGTGGCTCCAGTCAGCCGCCACCCCGGTCCGAGCGCTTGCGTGAGAGCGCCCTCGAGGGGGCCTTGGACGCGCGTCTGGAAGCGCAGGTCCGAACGCGCACCAACGCCAACCGGGAGTTCTTCGCCGCCGAGGCGCAGCGACTGTCGGAGCTCTGCCATCGGATGGCCGAGCGCTTTGCCCGCGGTGGGCGGCTGATCGCGACCGGACGCTCGCCGACGGCGCGGTCGGACGCGCGCCACGTCGCGGTCGAGTTCGTACACCCGGTGATCGTCGGCAAGCGGGCGCTTCCGGCGATCGGGCTCGCCGCCGAGGGCGGTTCACTGCCGGCGCAGGTGGAGTTGCTGGTGAGGCCCGATGACATCGTTATCGCGTTCGGCGCGGCCGCGGCGGCCGACGACGCTGCCTCCGTGGTGCAGGCAGCTCACGTCCGCGGCTGCCTGACGATTGCGTTCGCACGGGTCGGCGCCGACTGGGAGTTCGAACCGCCGACCGGCGACCGGTACGTCGCACAGGAGCTCGTCGAGACGCTCTACCACGTGCTCTGGGAGCTCGTCCACGTGTTCTTCGAGCACCGTGGCCTGCTCGAGGGCCGCACCGAACGCCGCACCCACGACGCCGGCGCGTCGAGCTTCCTGTACCCGTTTCTGGACGAGCGCGAGTCCGCGCTGGAGCCGGTCCTCGATGACGTCCGGCGCTCGGTGCTGATGAAGGCCGAGGAGGTCGGCGCGTTGCGCGAGCAGACGCTGACCGAGAACCGGGCTGTGCTGCTCGATGCCGCTTACGCACTGCGCAGGACCTTCGACAAGGGCGGAAAGCTGCTGGCGCTCGGCAATGGCGGCTCGGCGACCGACGCGATGGACGTCGTCGCCGACTTTCGCGTCGCAGCCGCGGGCGGCCCCGCACGCCCCGCGATCGACCTGACGGAGGACACCGGCATCCTCACGGCGATCGCCAACGACATCGGCGTGGACGCGATCTTCTCTCGCCAGGTGATCGCGTACGGCAGTGCCGGCGACGTGCTGCTTTCGCTTTCCACCTCTGGCAACTCGGTCAACGTGATCGAGGCGCTCGCCGAGGCCCGGCGTCGGAGCCTCGAGACGATCGCGATGGTCGGCTACGACGGCGGGCGGATCGGCTCAGAGCGCCTCGCCGACCACATCGTGATTACGCGCTCGGAGCACATCCCGCGCATCCAGGAGGCGCAGGCCGGGGCCTATCACTGTCTGCGGGAGCTGGTCGAGCTCGTGCCGGAGGGCCGGCCCGGATGAGCGTCGCCACGCGTCGTCGCGCACGGGTCCGCGTGGAAGGCACAGTGCAGGGCGTCGGCTTTCGGCCGTACGTCCACCGCCTGGCCGGCGAGCTGGGGTTGGCCGGGTACGTGCTCAACGACTCCCGCGGCGTCCTGCTCGAGATCGAGGGTCTGAGCGACGCAGTCGAGACGTTCTTGGCGCGGCTGGGTCCAGACGCACCGCCGCTCGCGCTGCTCGAGAGCATGACGGTCGTCGATCGCGAGCCGACCGGCGACGCGGGCTTTCAGATCCGTCCCAGTCCGCATGGCGATCCTGCCGATGTGCCGGTGACTCCCGACAGCGCAACGTGCGACGACTGCCTGCGCGAGCTGCTGGACCCGTCGGACCGCCGCCACCGCTACCCGTTCATCAACTGCACCAACTGCGGTCCGAGGTTCACGATCGTGCGCGGCGTGCCGTACGACCGCCCGTTGACGACGATGGCCGGCTTCGAGATGTGCAGCGAATGCCGCGCCGAATACGAGAACCCGGACGACCGGCGGTTCCACGCTCAGCCCAACGCGTGCCCGAAGTGCGGTCCGTCACTGTCGTTGCTCGATGCTGACGGTCGTGCCGTTGGCCGCTGTGACGCCGCTCTGGCGGCCGCCGTCGACGCGCTGCGCGGCGGCAAGGTCGTGGCGATCAAGGGGATTGGGGGCTACCACCTCGCGTGCCGGGCAGACGACGAGGCGGCGGTGGCCGCGCTCCGGGCACGCAAGCACCGCGAGGACAAGCCGTTTGCGCTGATGGTCGCGTCCGTCGGCGACGCGGAGGTCCTGGTCGGGCTCGGGGACGCGGAACGCAAGCTACTGAGCGGGCCACAGCGCCCGATCGTGCTCGCCGAGCGCCGCATCGGCGGCCCCGTTGCCGAGTCGGTCGCGCCGGGAGCCCTCGAGCTGGGTGTGATGCTCGCGTACTCGCCGCTTCACCACCTGCTCTTGCGCGACTGCGGCGCCGGCGCGCTGGTGATGACCAGCGGCAACGTGTCCGACGAGCCGATCGCCTACCGCGACGAAGACGCGGTGGAGCGGCTGGGCGCAATCGCTGACCTCCTGCTCGTCCACGACCGCCCGATCGAGACGCGCACCGACGACTCGGTGGCGCGAATCGTCGCGGGACCGCGGGGACCGCGGCCGCTGTTCGTGCGGCGCTCGCGCGGATACGTGCCCGCCGGGCTGATGCTCCCGGGCGGCACGCCGCGCCCGGTGCTCGCCTGCGGAGCCGAGCTGAAGAACACGTTCTGCCTGGCGCGCGGCAACCGGGCCTGGGTCGGCCACCACGTCGGCGATCTGGAGAACTACGAGACGCTTGAGTCGTTCACCGAGGGGATCGAGCACTTCGAGCGGCTGTTCGCGGTCGCGCCCGAGATCGTGGCCCACGATCTGCACCCGGAGTATCTGTCGACCAAGTACGCGCGCGAGCGCGATGGCGTCGAGCTCATCGGGGTGCAGCACCATCACGCGCATCTTGCGGCGTGCCTCGCCGAGCACGGCGAGCAGGGCACTGCCGTCGGCGCGATCTTCGACGGCAGCGGATACGGAACCGACGGCGCCATCTGGGGCGGCGAGCTGCTGGTGGGAGGTGTCTGTGATTTCAGTCGCGCCGGGCACCTGCGGGCGATTCGCATGCCCGGTGGCGAGCGCGCGATCCGCGAGCCGTGGCGAGTCGCGTGCGCGTGGCTGACGGCAGCCGACGCGACGCCGCCCCGGGCGCTGCGCGAGCTCGTCCCCGAACGCACGTGGGCGCAGGTCGCCGGGCTTGTGCGCAGCGGGGTGGCATCGCCGATGACGACGAGCATGGGTCGGCTGTTCGATGCGGTGTCGGCGCTGTGCGGGTTGCGCACGGTCGTCAACTACGAGGGCCAGGCGGCGATCGAGCTCGAGGCAGCGTGTGACCCGAACGAGGGCGGCCGCTACCAGATCGAGCTCGAGTCCGTGGACGGGGTGCTGGTGCTCGATCCGCGCGAGCTGATTCGCGGGGTGTGCGCAGACCTCACAGCTGGGGTCGCGCCGGGCCTGATCGGGAGCCGCTTTCACGCAGCGGTCGCGGCGGTCACCGTCGAGGCGTGCGTGGCCCTGGCGGCGGCCAATGGCACCGACGTTGTCGTCCTCAGCGGCGGTGTGTTCCTGAACCGGCGACTGCTCGAGAGCGTCTGCGCGGGCCTCGACGCGCGCGGTCTGCGCGTCCTCACGCCCGAGCGCCTGCCGATCGGCGACGGCGGCATTTCCTACGGCCAAGCGGCGGTGGCCACACGGCGGCTGGCGGCGGCATGACGAGCGGGCGCGACGTCAAGCGCGAGCAGATCCTCGACCAGCAGATCTACATCGGCGGGGCCAACCGGTCATTCGGCGACGTGACGCTCGCCGACGCCCGCGCCCGCGCCGACGAGCTGCGCGCGACGACCGGCTGGGGGCCGACGGCGCGGGTCGCACCCGTTGCACGCGCCTGGCGCGAGCTCGTGCTCGAAATGGAGCGCTCCGGCTGTTCGACGGTGGACGAACTCGACACGGCCGTGCTGACCGCGCTCGCCCCGAAGCTCTGGGTCGTGATGCCGGGGCTCTAGGAAGCCGGGCCGGCGCAGTCCTGGCAGAGCCCGACGATCGCGAAATGGGTGAACCGCGGCGTGTAGCCGAACTCGCGCCGGACCTGCTCGCGGATCGGGTCGAGACGGTCAGGCGTGACCGCGGTTACCTTCGCGCAGCGCTCGCAATATAGGTACTCGGTGTCGCGTTCGCCCGCGAGGACGTAGAGGCCCGGTGAGTGGCCCAAGTGCAGATGCCGGACCACGCCGCGCTCCTCGAGCAGCTCGAGATTCCGGTACACCGACGACTCGTCGAGCGAAACCGTGCGCGCCAGCTGCGCGGCCGATACGGGCGCCTCGGCCGCGAACAGTGCATCGAGCACCAGCCGCCTCGCGGTGGACAGTCGCAACCCGGAATCGCGCAGTCCGCGGATCGCCTCCTCGAGATCGGCGTATGCCTGCGGTGGACTGTCTGCCGGTCGAGTCATCCGACGGGCTCGCGGTCGGCGAGGTGCTCGGTCCAGCGTTCCTCGATCCGGCCGAAGTGCCACACCGACAACGCGAGCCCCCAGGTCGCGACGAACAGGCCGACGATGATGTAGCCGAGCAGGTTGATGTCGATGTTCTCAAACCAACTCCAGAACGACCCGGACAGGGCGAGGTGCTGGGCGGCCAGTCCGCCGAGCTCGATCGTGCCGATCACCAGCGCGACGGCGACCGACAGGCCGGTGATCGTGATGTTGTAGAAGACCTTTCGCACCGGCTTTGAGAACGCCCATCCGTAGGCGAAGTTCATGAACGAGCCGTCGATCGAGTCCATCAGCGACATCCCGGCGGCAAACAGCACCGGCAGGCACAGGATCGCGTACCACGGCAGGCCGGCGGCACCTGCGCTGCCGGCGATCACCAACAGCGCGACCTCAGTTGCGGTGTCAAACCCCAGCCCGAACAGCAATCCGATCGAATACATCTGGCGCGGCTTGGCCACCGCCCTGGTGAGCCGCCCGAGGAAGCGGTTCATGAAGCCGCGCTGATCGAGTTGTCGCTCGAGGGCCGCCTCGTCGTAGCGGCCGCTCTTCATCTCGCGGAACACCTTGACGATCCCGATAAGGATCACCACGTTGAGCGCGGCTATGAGGTACAGGAACGAGCCCGACACGGTCGTGCCGATCGAGCCGGTGACGTTGTGCAGCTGCGATCCGTTGTTCCGGACCGACCCGTCGAGCGACCGCACCCCAACCGAGATCAACAACGCGAGCGCGAACACGATCGACGAGTGGCCCAGCGAGAACCAGAACCCGACGCTCAGCGGCCGCCTGCCCTCCGCCATCAGCTTGCGCGTCGTGTTGTCGATCGCCGAGATGTGGTCGGCATCAAACGCGTGCCGCAGCCCGAGCGTATAAGCGGTCACCCCGATCCCGATCGTGAACGTGCCCGACGCGCCGAGCGTGTAGTGGCTCGGCGCGACCAGCGCGATCAGCGTCGCGAACCCCAGCACGTGCAGCCCTGCGACGATGACGACCATCATCGCCAGCGTGCGTCGCTGTCCACGATCGAGCGACCCCCAGAAGGCTCGCAAGCGCATTCCGGGAACGTAGCTCGGAGCGTCCGGCTACTGCAAGTGACTTGTAATTACGAGCACCTGGCTTACGAGCCCGGGACCGCGCTGCCGACGAACGTGGAGCGGCGCCGGCGCGCGATCGCCGCAAAAAAGCACGCGAGCACCACCAGATCCCGGTGCTCCCACTCGCCCTGGACCTCGACGGTCGCCTGTGGCCGCCATCCCGCAGTCTCCAGCGTGATCGCCTGGTCGCCACCGCCGAGTACCGCGCGGGAGCGGCTGAGACGGCCGCTGAACGTCCATGGAAGTGGCTCGGGCAGTCCCCGCAGCGTCGCCTGATCGCGATCGAAGACCACGATCGGGTCCGCCGCCTCCCCGAGCACGACCTCCTCGGGCCGCCGGCGCCGGGAGCTGATCTGCCACACCTCGTCGTCGCGCCGAACTTCGCCGCTGTTTGCCCCCGACCGTCCGAGCTGCAGGTAGGCGAGCAGCCGATAGCCCTCCTGGAGCGCCCACGTCCGGGGTTCGACCGACCGGTTGATCGACAGCTCGGTCACATGTTGTCGGCGCCGATGTCGCGCAACAGCCGCGCGGCGGTGCGCGCGTTGGCGGGGTAGAACGCCTCGATCGCCAGCTCCGCGAGGGTGATGTCGACGGCCGTGCCGAACGTCGAGATCGTGCTGAAGAACGACAGCTCGCCGTCGGCCTCGCGCAGGCGCATCGGCAGGACGATGTCCGCCCCGTCGTCGGGGGCCACCTCGGTGACCACCCCGGGATACGAGGCGAGCTCGTCGTGCAGGCGCTCTAGCTCGGGATCGCCGGTCACCGACGCCTGCCGGCGCAGGCGGTGCAGCAGATGCGCGCTCCACTGTTCGAGGTTGGCGATGCGCGGGGCCATCCCCTCGGGGTGCAGGGTGATCCGCAGGGCGTTTGCGGGAGCCTCCATCAGCGAGGGTGCGACGCCGTCGGTCAGCAGCGCGACGGCGTCGTTCGCGGACACCAGGTTGTAGTGGCGATCGACGACGACCGCAGGAAACGGCTCGTGCGCGCGCAGGAACCGGTCGAGCGCCTGGCGCACCGGCTGCATCTCCGGCGTCTGGAGCTCGCGCTCGGCGTACACGGGCGCGTAGCCGGCCGCGAGCAGCAGGCCGTTGCGGTCGCGCAGCGGAACCTCGAGGTGCTCGGCCAGATGCAGCACCATCTCGCGGCTGGGGCGAGCGCGGCCAGTCTCGAGGAAGCTGACGTGACGCGATGACACGTCAGCCTCCAGTGCGAGCTCGAGCTGGCTGAGGCTTCGGCGCTGGCGCCAGGCCCTGAGCAGCTCGCCGACCGGGGGCCGGGAGCCGAGTGGTTCTGCGGTGATAACTGCCATACGCCAAAGCTACCGCGCCCGGCGAGGCGGCACGATTACCTGTGAGGTAACCGTGCCGCATCGCCAGTGGGAGGCTGGGCGCGGTGCTTCTCATGCCGCCTCCGCCAGCGGCATCGGGTCTCCGGCTGGCGCCGACACATCCGCCGCGGACTCGCGGTCGCCCGCCGGCAGCAGCCGCGTCAGCGCCGCCACCGCCACCAGCAGCCCCGCGAGCTGGGCGAGGCTGAGCTCGAGCGCGTGCGCGTAGCCACCGTGCAGGGCGCCGAAGAAGATCACGCCCGTGACCGCCACACCCAAAGCGCCGCCCACGTTCTGCATGGTGGTCATGGCCCCGGACGCTGCGCCCGCGTACTCGGGCTGCACCCCGGACAGGATCGTGGTCGTCAGCGGCACGATCAGCAATCCCATCCCGGCTCCGATCGTCAGCAGCCCAGGAATCAGGTAGGCGATCGAGCCGCCGTCGCCGACGTGCGCGACCGCCGCGAGCAGCAGGCCGTGGCCCGCCGCGAGTACCAGCGCGCCGACCCCGATCAGCCGCCGGCCATGCCGCGCGACCAGCGCCGGCGCCTGCGCCGATGCGATCACGTAGCTGCCCGCCAGGATCGTGAACACCAGGCCCGAGTCCAGCGCGCTCAAGCCACGGCCCTGCTGCAGGTACAGCGCGAGCACCAGGAAGAACGACGCCTGCCCGGACCAGAACACGAGCTGCATGATCAGGCCGGCGCTGAACGAGCGGTTACGGAACAGGCCAGGTGCCATCACCGGCTCTCCCCCGCGCCGCGCAAGCTGCCGCTGGTGCGCGCCGAACGCCAGCAGGATCAAAGGCGCGCTTGCCAGCGACACCCACGTCCACAGCGGCCAGTCGTGCTGGCGACCCTCGACCAGCGGCAGCACGATCGCCGTCACCGCCGCCGTTAGCAGGATCGTTCCGCCGACGTCGAGCCGGCTTCCACGCTCGCCGTGGGACTCGGGGACCACGCGGGGCGCGAGCACCAGCGCGGCGAGGCCGATCGGGACGTTGATCAGAAAGCAACTGCGCCATCCCAGGCCGAGGACGTCGGCCTGCACGAGCACGCCGCCGATCAGCTGTCCGCTGGCCGCCGCCACGCCCATCACCAAGCCGTAGACGCCCAGCACGCGTGCGAGGCGCGGCCCGCCGTAGGTGACGCCGATGATCGACAGCACGTTCGGCATCACCAGCGCGGCGCCGACGCCCTGCACGAGCCGTGCCAGCACCAGCATCTCCGGGCTCGCGGCGACGCCGCATCCAGCCGAGGCCAGCGTGAACAGCGCGAGGCCCAGCGAGAAGACCCGGCGTCGGCCGAGCTTGTCGCCCAACCGCGCGCCCGCGATCAGGAACACCGCGGAGGTCAGCGAGTAGCCGGCGACGACCCATTCGATCGAGCCGCTGCTCGCGTGCAGGTCGCGCTGCATCGACGGCAGCGCGACGTTGACGATGAAGAAGTCGAGCACGACCATGAACGTGCCCGCCAGTACGACAGGAAGCGGCGCCCACTCGCTCGCCAGCGCTCTTGCGAGACCGGCGATTCGAGGCGCCTTCAACGTGGATGTGTTCTGTTGTGTGGTCATGCCGCCACGGTGCCGGGCGGCGGCGCGCGTGTCGATTACCTCCCCGGTAAGCGACGGCCCGCGCGCTTACCTGGCGGGTAATCGACGGCTGGCGCGTGGCATGCGAGCTTGCGAGGCGTTCAACGAACCGCCCAGGAGGCTCACATGTCAGACACCACCCAGACCGTCCAGAGCTACATCGCGATGTGGAATGAGACCGACGCGCAGCAGCGGCGCGAGCTCGTCGCACAGACCGTCACCGAGGACGCCAGCTACCTTGACCCGGTGATGGCCGGCGCCGGCATCGACGGCATCAGCGAGATGATCGGCGGCGCCCAGCAGCAGTTCCCGGGCCACCGCTTCACCCTGATCGACGGCCCGGACACCCACCACGACCGCGTGCGCTTCACGTGGTCACTCGCCGCAGCCGACGGCGGCGACCCGGTCGCGATCGGCGTCGACTTCGCCACCGTCGCCGACGATGGCCGGATGCGCGCGATCACCGGCTTTCTCGAGCCGGCGGCGTAGTAGGCCATCACCACAGATGCTCGAGCACCGCGAGTGTGAACGCTCGCGGTGCTTCGACGTTGGCGAGGTGGGCCGCCCGCTCGAGGATCACCAGCCGCGAATCGGGGATCCCGTCCGCGAGCGCGGTCGCGTCCGCCGGCGTCGTCGCCGTGTCCTGCGCGCCGGCGATCACGAGCGTCGGGACCTGGATCTCGCCGAGGCGCTCGCGGAAGTCGAATCCGCCGATCGCCTCCAGCCCGCGGGCGTACTCCTCAGGCGCAAACGCCAGTTGCACGTCGAGAAACGGCTGGCGATCGACGTACGCCGGCGTGAACCACTTGTCGAGCGCGTCGCGGGCCACGCGCTCCATCCCGTGTGCGCGCACGAACGCCGCTCGTGCCGCCCACTCGGATTGGACGCCGAACCGCGCAGACGTGCAGGCCAGCACCAGGCGGTCCATGCGGTCCGGACGCTCCGCCGCGATCCACATCCCTACCATCGCTCCCAGCGAGAGCCCACAGAACGAAACTCGCTCCATGCCCACCCGTGCGAGCGCCTCCAGCAGCGGTTCGGCCAGCTCCGCAACCGATCCCCTCAGAGCGTGCTCGTAACGGATCACGGTTCGCCGCCGTTCGAGCTCCTCGAGCTGCGGGTCCCACAGTGCCGCCGTTGTTCCGAGCTCGTTGGATAGCACCAGCGGCGGCGCGCCGACGGGCCCGCTGATCGTGAGGTTCATCGCCGCGTCGTGGCGGCGCGCGCGGCGTAGCCCATCGCGCGCAGCTCCGCGACGGGGTCGGCGGCGGCGCCCGCCTCGGCGCGGACCTTCGCGCACAAGGGCCTCACATCCTGGACGTAAGCCTCGAGCAGCAGCTCGTGGCCCCCGAGCACGTCTCCTTGTTGCTGGCGGTCGGCAAGCGCACGCCGATCGACAAGCAGCGCTTTGGCATACGCCTCCTGCAGGTGGACGACGCTCAGCACCATCGCCTCGACCTTGGCCTCGACGTTGTGCGACTGGTCGATCGTCAACCGCGGCAGCCGCTCGCCGGCCTGCACGAGCTCGACGAAGATCAGAAACAGTTCGAACGGATTGACCGAGCCGACGATCAGGTCGTCGTCGGCGTACTTGCGGTTGTTGAAGTGAAAACCGCCGAGCCGCCGCTCGGCGGCGAGGATCGACACAATCTGCTCGACGTTGACCCCCTGCGCGTGGTGGCCGAGATCGACGAGCACGCGGGCGCGGTCCCCGAGCCGCTGGCACAGCAACAGTGCCGAGCCCCAGTCGGCGATGTCGGTGGCGTAGAAGGCGGGCTCGAACAGCTTGTATTCGACCAACAGCTCCTGCTCGGGGGGCAGCGCCGCGTACAGCTCGCTCAGCGCGCCCTGCAACCGCTCGCGCCGCGCCCGCAGGTCGTCCTGTCCCGGGTAGTTGGTGCCGTCCGCCAGCCACAGCGACTGCGCGGTGGAGCCGAGCGCGGTCGCGACCTGCACGCACTCGAGCAGGTGGTCGATCGCCTTTCGGCGGATGCCCGGATCGGCGTTGCACAGTGAGCCGAGGCGATAGTCCGGATCCTGGAACAGGTTCGGGTTGACCGCGCCAACCCGTAGCCCGAGCTCGCTCAGGCGGTGACGCAGCGCCCCGAGGTCCTCGACCTGGTCCCACGGGAAGTGCAGCGCGACCGCCGGCGCCGAGCCCGTGAGGCGGTGCACCTCGGCGGCGTCCTCGAGCTTCTCGAAGACGTCGCGGGGACGGCCGGGCTGCGGAAACACGCCGAACCGCGTGCCGGAATCGCCGTAGCCCCATGACGGCGTCTCAACCGCAAGGCTCGCAAGCGAGCGCTCGATGCCGGGCACATCGCGCTTGCCGCGCTCGAGGCGATCGACAAGCACGTCGTACTCGCGGGTGAAGTCTCTCACCGCGCTAGATCCTCTGCGTGGGTGCGGCCTGTCACAAGCGCAGGCTGTTCCAGCACGAGCCGATACTTGCATGCCAGCGAGGTCGATGCTCGACGGGCTGCGCACAGCCGGGATCCGCAACTACACGATCTACCGCTCCGGCAACGAGATGTTCGGGTACTTCGAGTCAGACGACCTCGAGCAGGCGGCCGAGTATCTCGCCGGACGTAGGCGCGGCGCCGCGGCCCCAGACCGCGCGCGGAGCGATCGATTCCGCGGCAAAGCTCCCATCGCGCACGATGCATATGCGATGCTATGGCAGATTGAGGATTCACTGGGGCGTTCGCCCCTGCCCGTGCCCGCTCGCCGAAAGGAACGCCTGTGAAGCGCCGCTCGATGGTCGCCGTACTGGGAACGGTCGTGCTAGCGGTCGCCGGCTGCGGGAGCAGCAGCTCGAGCCCCTCCGGATCGGGAGCGTCATCCAGCGGCAAGCCGAATCTCACGGTTTCGGCAGCATCCTCCCTGAAGGACGCCTTTACCACGTACGCGCAGCAATTCCCGCAGGCCACGGTCCGCTACTCCTTCGCCGGGTCCGACATGCTCGCCGCGCAAATCGAGCAGGGCGTCAAGCCCGACGTGTTCGCGTCGGCCAACACGAAGCTGCCCGACATGCTCTACGCCAAGGGCCTTGTGTCCAGACCGGTCACGTTCGCTGCCAACCAGCTCGTGATCGCCGTGCCCTCCGACTCGAAGATAGAGAGCGTCCAGGACCTCGAGAAACCGGGAACGACGATCGCGATCGGTTCCGCGACCGTCCCGATCGGCTCCTACACGCGAACGGTCCTGGCGAAGCTCGGGTCGGCCGGCAGCAAGAAGATCCTCGCCAACGTCCGCTCCGAGGAGCCCGACGTGACCGGCATCGTCGGCAAGCTCACGCAAGGCGCAGTGGACGCCGGGTTCACCTACGTGACCGATGTGAAAGCCACCAAAGGGGCGCTGCGTGCGATCCCGCTGCCCGCCTCGCTACAACCTGTCGTCGCATACGGCGTGGCGATCGTGAAGGGCGGACCGCACCCGGCTCAGGCGAAGGCCTTCATCTCTGGGCTGCTGGACGGCAACGGGCAGACAGACCTGCGGGACGCCGGGTTCCTTCCACCGCCGGCGCAATGATCGCCCGGCGCTGGTTCCAGCTGCTGCTGGGCGCAGCGCTCGCGGTGACGCTCGCGTTCCTTGTCCTGCCGGTCGTCGCGATCTTCACCCACACCGCACCGCACAAGCTGATCACCAGTCTCGGCGATCCCGCCGCCACCGACGCGCTCCGGTTGAGCCTCGAAACGACGGCGATCGCGATCGCCGTGATCGTCGCGGTCGGCACCCCGGCGGCCTACGTACTTGCGACGCGGTCGTTCCCCGGGCGCTTTGTCGTGATCGCGCTCATCGAGTTGCCGCTCGTGCTGCCGCCGGCGGTCGCGGGTATCGCCCTGCTCGCATCGCTCGGACCGAACGGCATCCTCGGCGGCCTACTGGGCAGCTCTCTGACTTTGAACAAGGCCGCTGTGGTGGTGGCGCTGATGTTCGTGTCCGCGCCGTTTTACATCCGCCAGGCCCAGGCTTCGTTCGAAGCGGTTGACCACTCGCTCCTGGACGCCGCTCGGACGCTTGGCTCCGACGAAGCGGCCAGCGTCGCGCGTGTCGCAATTCCGGTCGCCCTCCCCGGTCTGTCGGCGGGGCTCGCGCTCGCCTGGGGACGAGCACTCGGCGAGTTCGGTGCGACTTTGATGTTCGCCGGATCGTTTCGCGGTATCACTCAGACCGTGCCGCTGGCGATCTACGATCAATTCGCGACTGATTTCCCAGCGGCTCTAGCGCTCTCCGCAATCCTCGTCGCCGTGTCCGCCGGACTGCTGCTGGCGGTCAAGCTGGTCCCGGCCCAGGCGACCGCCGGCGGTGCTGCGCGCTGAGCTTGTCCACTCGGTCGGGGGCATCGAGCTGGACGTGGCCTTCGAGGTTTCCCCTGGTCGCTGTCTGGCGCTGGCAGGTCCGTCCGGCGCCGGCAAGAGCACGATCCTGCGGCTGCTGGCCGGCATCGTCCGCCCAGACCGCGGCCGGATCACCTGGGGTGACGACGTTTGGGTCGACACCGCCGACGGCGCCTGGTTGCCGCCCGAAAGACGCCGCTGCGGCTACGTGTTCCAGGACTATGCCCTGTTTCCGCATCTGAGCGCGTGGCGGAACGTCGCCTATGGGCTGCGATCGAGCCCGGCTCCTGACCGCAAGGCCACTGCGCTATCGCTGCTCGATCAGCTCGGACTGGCCCATCGAGCCGACGCAAAGCCGGCGACTCTCTCGGGCGGGGAGCGCCAGCGCGTGGCACTCGCGCGGGCGCTCGCGCCCGGTCCGGCCGTCCTGCTGCTCGACGAGCCCCTGTCTGCGCTGGACGCGCGCACGCGCGCGAGCGCCACACGCCAGCTCACCGCGACGCTTCGCTCGCTCGAGGTCCCCGTCGTGCTCGTCACACACGAGTTCGGCGAGGCTGCGCTGCTCGGGGACGAGATCGGCATCATCGACCACGGGACGATCGTCCAGCGCGGCAGCGCGAGCGAACTCGCCTCTAGGCCGACGAGCGCCTTCGTCGCCGACCTCACGGGCGCCGTCGTGCTGACCGGGACCGCTCGCACGGATGCACGCGATCTCACGATCGTCGATCTGGACGGCGGCGGCGTGGCCCGCACGACCGACCGGGGCAGCGGTCGTGTGGCAGTGAGCGTCTATCCCTGGGAGATCACAATCACCTCGGCCCAGGCCACGCCCGACGAGTCGGCCCAGAATCGCCTCAGCGTTCAGATCACGTCGATCACGACGGTGGGCAATCGAGTCCGCGTCGGCCTCTCCGCTGGCCAGCCGCTCGTCGCCGAGATCACGGGAAGGGCGCTCGAAGATCTCCACCTCGCGGTGGGCGCACAGGTGCTTGCCACCTGGAAGGCGACCGCAACGAGGCTGGTGACGCTCTGAACGGCGCGATACGGTCTCCCCAGTGCCCCGCGACCTCTCGCTTGGCGAAGCAGCCGCAGCCCTCGGCGTCAGCGTCGACACGCTTCGGCGCTGGGATCGAAGCGGCCGGCTCAAGACCAAACGCGACGAGCGCAACCGCCGTCTGGTGCCGGCATCTGAGGTCCGCCGCCTGACCGACCGGCCAGAGCGGCATCGAACCGGCACTGAGCGGTCGGCGCGCAACCGCTTCACGGGCGTCGTTCGGTCCGTCGAAGCCGACGGCGTGATGGCGCTCGTCGAGCTCGAAGCCGGCCCATTTCTGATCACCGCAGCGATCACGCGCGATGCAATCGAGGAGCTCGGACTCGCATCCGGCGTCACCGCAACCGCCGTCGTCAAAGCAACGTCGGTGATGATCGAGCGCGGCTCAACGGCCTAACAGCTGGACGCGTCGGGTCCAGGCTTGGGCGCCGGGCTGGAGCGCTTCCCATGGGGAGCCGAACGGCGGGGTGTAGGAGAGGTCGAGATCTGAGATGACGTCCACGGTCATCTCGTTGAAGATGGCGGTTGCCGGAGTGTCGATCCGCTTGCCGATCTCCGAACGGATGTGGCCGACGAGTTGGACGCCGAGCAGCTGGCGGCTGCGTCGGTCGCCGGTGTAGCGCATCGCGATTCTGTGGCTGCCCGGGTAGTAGGCTTTGTGGTCGTCGGCTTCTGAGGCCACCGTGACCGGGTCGAAGCCTGCGGTGGGCGCCTCGTGGTCGCGGATTCCGGTGCGGGCGGCGACTAGGTCGAACACCTTGACGACCTGAGGTCGTGCGTGGTGCACTCGCGGTCAAAGAACGCCTGGGCCATCTGTGACCGCCCGGCGTTGTGGGTGCACACGAAAAGGACGTACTTCATTGGTGCCTCCTTCTATGCGGCCGCGACCAGCTTCTCGGCGTACTCGCCGGGCAGGCCGGCCGCGGCGACCTCTCGGGCCACCGCCTCTGCGTCGTATGGGACACGCTCGATCGACGCAGCCACCTGACCCGTGTCATCGAGCTCTAGGATCGCGAAGCCCGCGCGGGGATCGCCGTCCTTGGGCTTGCCCACCGAGCCGCAGTTGACAAACAGCACGTCACCGTAGGAGTGGATCCAGGGCTTGTGGGTGTGCCCGAACACCAGCACGCTGGCGGTCTCGGCCGCCGCCAGGCGCTCGTACAAGCTCGCCGGTTTGTCCTCGAACAGGTACTCGTTGACCTTGCGCGGGGAGCCGTGCACAAGATGCACCTGCTGTGAGCCCAGCTCGAAGCGCAGATCGAACGGCAGCGCGCGCATGAACTCCTTGGACCGCTGGTTGGTGTGCTCGAGCGTCCATGCCACCGACTGCTGGCCGAGCTCGCGGTCGTGCCTGGTGACGTACGCGCAGCCGCAGTCGTCCAGGTCGCGCGCGATCGCGTAGTCGTAGTTGCCGTAGATCGTCGGAATCTCGCGGTCCTCGACCAGCCGGCAGACCTGGTTGGGATGCGGCCCGTAGCCGACCAGGTCCCCGCCGCAGAACAGGCCGTCGACGCCAATCGCGTCGATCGCCGCGAGACTCGCCTCCAGCGCCCGCAGGTTGCCGTGGATATCGGTGATCACTGCGACGCGCTTCAACTCTTGCCCCCTGTGGGTGGTTGTAGGTAAAGGAGGTCGACGTTCGGCACGAGCAGCTCAATCAGCTCCCACACGTGGTGGTAGAGCTCGTAGCGAATCCGTCTGACGACCTCGAGTCGCATCCCGGCGGGATCGTCGACCGGCCAGTCCTGGTAGCGCTTGCCGGTGTAGACCGGGCACGCATCTCCGCAGCCCAATGTGACCACCACGTCGGCCGCCCGGATCACTGCGTCGGTGAGCGGCTTGGGGAACTCGTCGCTTACGTCGAGTCCGATCTCCACCATCGCTTCTACGACCACGGGATCGATCCGCTCCTCGGGGTGAGAGCCGGCCGAGCGAACCGCGATCCAGCCGTTTGAGAGGTGGGCGGTCAGGCGTGCGGCCATCTGGCTGCGCCCGGCGTTGTGCTCGCACACGAACAGCACCTCCGGAAGTGGCTTCTCGATCATGCCGTCCGCCTGTGCGATCGCCCACAGCTGCTCGCGCGCGAAGCGCTCGATGATCACGGGCAGGAAATTGGGCCCCACGGTCGGCCGGTCACCGACCTGCTCGTAGGCGACCCCGACGTACCGGAAGAGGGTCTCGGAGGAGAACACGCCACGGAACTCGTCCGAGAGGCGCTGGGCCGTGGCCTCGAGGCAGTGGCGCAACAAGGGAGTGTGCTCGGTGGGCATCGCCGACTCCAGGAGGCGCGATTCTATAGATTGACAATTGTCAGTTCAATCGATATAAGTAGATTGATGGCTATCGATATGCAGTTGGTGCCGAAGACCAAGCGACCGGCGGGCGAGCGCTGCTGCGAGCCGGTGGTGTATCCCGATGTCGAGCGCGACCACGCCCTGCGCATGGCGGCGATCGCCAAGGCGCTGGGCGACCCCGTTCGCCTGCAGCTGGTCGACGTGCTCCGAAAGCACGCCGGGAAGGTCTGCGTATGCGAGCTGGTGCCGCTGTTCGACCTCTCCCAGCCGACCGTCTCTCACCACCTAAAAGTGCTACGCCAAGCCGGCATCGTCGGCTCAGAGCGCGAGGGACTATGGGCCTACTACTACGTGATCCCCGAAGCGCTGAAGGAGCTGTCCGCATGGCTGAGTTGACCGACATCCGCGAGACCGTCCGCGAGCGCTACGCCAACGCGGCCAAGGCGGCGGCGGCCGGCGCCTACGACCAGGCACAGTCCCTCGAAGCAGCGGCAGGCTGCTGCGGGTCGGATGGCACCGTGTGTAGCCCAGCCGACGCGACGGGCGTGTTCGGCGCCAGCCTGTATGCCGACCTCAGCCGGGAGAACGTGCCCGACGCAGCGGTCAACGCGTCGCTGGGTTGTGGTGTGCCGACCGCGGTCGCCGATCTGCGCGACGGAGAGATCGTGCTGGACCTCGGTTCGGGGGCCGGTGCCGACGTGCTGATCTCCGCTCGCCGGGTAGCACCGACCGGTAAGGCGATCGGGCTTGACATGACCGACGAGATGCTCGAGCTCGCACGCGCCAACGCTGCCGCGGCGGGGGTCGAGAACGTCGAGTTCGTCAAGGGCTACCTCGAGGACATGCCCCTTCCGGACGCGAGCGTCGACGTCGTGATCTCAAACTGCGTGATCAACCTCTCCGGCGACAAGCCGACGACGATCGCCGAAGCCGCGCGCGTCCTGCGGCCCGGTGGGAGGTTCGCGATCTCAGACGTGATCGCCGCCCCAGACATGGACGAGCAGACAAGGGCGGACATGGCCGCCTGGACCGGCTGCATCGCCGGCGCGCTCACCGAAGCCGAGTTTCGCTCGATCCTGACCGCCGCCGGGTTTGACGAGATCGACATCCGACCGACACATCGAGTCCACGAACACGCATCCTCGGCAATCATCCGCGCCACCAAGCCAGCCGCCGCATGTTGTGGCACCGAGGCGCAGGCGACCTGCTGTGAGCCAGCGAACAAGGCTGACTGCTGCGGCGCCGACCACGCGGCCAGGACCTGTGGGTGCGGCGCAGCTGCCGGGTGAGCTGGGCCGCGTAAACCGGATCGGGTCTGAGCAAGACCGCGCACCGTGGCTGACGACGAGATTCAGCTCAACGATCCCCAGACGCTGTACCGGCGCTGGGAGGACTCCCAGTGGTCGCCGTTCGCGATCGATCTCGACCCCGACAAAGCGCAGTGGCCCGAGCTCGGCGCCGAGCAGCGCGAGCTGCTGCTGTTCGCGCTGTCGTCGCTGATGGTCGCCGAGGAGCGGATCACGACCAAGTTCTCGGGACTGGTCGGCGCGCGCGGCACTGAGGAGGAAGCGACGTTCCTCGCGACCCAGCAGGTCGACGAGGCGCGGCACATGCAGTTCTACGCCCGCTTCCAGGACGAGGTGATCGCCGCCCCGGACCTCATCGGCGCACACGTTCAACGAGCCCGCGAGCACGTCTCCGACTCGTTCCGGCAAATCTTCGACGTTGCGCTGGTCGATGCCCACGTGCACCTCGTCGCCGCCCCCGGGAACCGTGCAGCCAAGGTCCGGTTCGTGACGCTCTACCACCTCGTGCTCGAAAGCACGCTCGGCCTGACCTCGTTCAAATTCATCACCGACTACCTGATCGCCAACCAGCTACTCCCCGGCTTCGTCGACGGGTACTCGAAGATCCACCACGACGAAACCCGCCACATCGGCTACGGCGTCTGGTACCTGCGCGAGACCATCCGAGAACACCCCGACACGGCTGACATCGTCCGCAAGACGCTTCGGGACCTGCTGCCGGCAGTCGCCGAGTCGCTCAAGCCGCCCGGCGATGGCGCCGCCGAATCCGTGCTCGGCGTCTCCGAGGATGACCTGCGGCAGTTCGCGCTCGCCGGACTCACGCGCCGTCTAAGCATCATCGGCGTACCGATCGACACCCTCTGAACGAAAAACCAGCGCCAACGAATACATCGACGGCGATCATCCCGGCACACACCAACGCGGCCGCGAGCGAGATCCACGCCAGCGCCGTCAGCCACGTCGGCGGCATGCGCGAAACCTAGCCAATAGATCCTGAGATGGTGAGCTCCGTTGATCCAGTAGGAGTCGCGGTTGCACGACACCCTCGTGAGGTTGCAGGCGTGCTGTCGGATCGCACCGACGTTGAGTCGGCGTTGGTTCAGGAAGGTCGGCGGGCGCGAAGCCGCTCGACGATGCCCCATTTTGACCGCTCGACGAGATCGATTTCGAATCCGACGCTCGGGAGGTAGTCGAGCGGTTCGCGCAGGAGGTGATCGGCTTCGAAGCGTACGGCGAGCGGTTCGAGCAGCCGTTGGCCGACACGGACCGCGCGCGCGTGGCTGCGGACGTGTTCGAGCATCAACAGCTGGCCGCCGGGACGCAGCACGCGGAGCGCTTCGGTCGCGGCGCGGCGGGTGTCGGGGATCGTGCAAAAGCCCAGCGTGCAGGTGACGGTGTCGAAGCTGGCGTCGGGGAACTCGAGGCTCTGAGCGTCCCCGACTCTGAGGTCGGCCGGCCGGGCGAGGTCTTGGGCGCGGCGTTGGGCGATCGCCAGCATCGCGGGGCTGAGCTCGATGCCCGTGAGCTCGACGTCCTGCGGATAGAAGGGCAGGTTTCGCGCCGTGCCACACGCGAGCTCGAGCACCTTGCCGCGGGCCTGGGAGCAGACCCATTCACGGCCGCCGGCAAACAGGATCCGCTCAAAGAAGCTGATCTGGCGGTCATACCGGGGCGCTTGCTTGTCCTGTACGTCGCGGACGCGTGCGGTCTCGTTAACAAAGTTCACTGGGCTCTAGCCATTTTGCCCTCGTGCTCAAGCCGCGAGCGGCGGATTCTCCGACGGCGCCGCCGGTAGAGGGTGCGCGTCGGCGCGGCCTTCGACTGGCTGCGCGTTCGTCGGGCCGAATCGGAACAGACGCAGGGAGTTGCTAACGACGCTGACCGATGAGGCGGCCATGATCGCGCCGGCGGCGATGGGTGGCAGGATGCCGAAAGCGGCGAGTGGGATCGCCGCGAGGTTGTAGCCGCACGCCCAGGCGAGGTTCTGATGGATCGTCCGTAGTGTGCGCCGCGAGAGCTCGAGCGCCGTGACGACGCCTCCGATGTCGCCTGAGATCAGCGTCAGGTCGCTGGCCTCGATCGCGACGTCGGTGCCGGTGCCGATCGCGACGCCGAGGTCGGCTTGGGCGAGCGCCGGCGCGTCATTGATGCCATCGCCGACCACCGCCACCCGTTTGCCCTGCTCCTGCAGCCGGCGGACCTCTCCGGCCTTGTCGGCGGGGAGCACCTCCGCGAGGATCGTGTCGATCCCAACCTCGCGGGCGACCGCATCGGCGGTGTGCCGGTTATCGCCGGTGATCAACGCTACGTCGAGCCCCATTGCGCGAAGCCGACCGACCGTTTGTGCTGCGTTGGGTTTGGGGCGGTCGCCGACGCCGAGCGCGCCGCGGACCCAGCCGTCCCAGGCGACGAACACGGCCGTCTGGCCGTCGAGCTCGGCGTCGACCGTGCGTCGATCGAGCCGTTCGTCGAGCTCGCGTCCGTGCTCGGCGATGAAGCTGCGCCGTCCGACGCTGACGCGGACGTCATCGACGATCGCCGTCGCGCCGCGTCCGGTGCTGGACGCGAAATCGCGGGCGGGGAGGATCTCGATCCCGTGATCGTGAGCGCCTGCAACGATCGCCGCTGCGAGCGGATGCTCGGACGAAGCCTCAACGCTTGCGGCGCGCTCGAGCAACACGACCGCGTTCTCCCCCTCGGCCGCGATCACGTCGCCGAGCTGCATCTTCCCGGTGGTGAGCGTGCCGGTCTTGTCGAATATGACCGTGTCGATCCGCCGCGAGCGCTCGAGCACCTCGGGGCTCTTGATCAGTACCCCCAGCGCAGCGCCGCGACCGGTGCCGGTCATGATCGCGGTCGGTGTCGCCAGGCCCATCGCGCACGGGCAGGCGATGATCAGCACCGCGACCGCCGCCACCAGCCCCTGGCTCGCGTCGCCGGCGACCAACCACCAGCCCAGCAACGTCACCCCGGCGATCACAAGCACGAGCGGGACAAAGATGCTGGCGACGCGGTCGGCGAGGCGCTGAACGGGCGCCTTGTGCGATTGCGCGCCCTCGATCAACCTCACGATCTGCGCAAGCGCGGTGTTGGCGCCGACCGCCGTCGCGCGGATCGTCAGTGCGCCCTCGGCGTTGATCGTCGCGCCGGCGACCTTGTCGCCCGGCGTCTTCTCTACCGGCAGCGACTCTCCGGTCAGCATCGACTCGTCGACCGCGGAGCGACCATCGAGCACCTCGCCGTCGACGGGGATCTTCTCGCCCGGGCGCACGCGCACTATCGCGCCCACCGTCACCTCCTCGACGGCGACCAGCCGCTCCTGCCGGTCGACCAGCACGCGCGCCTGCTTGGCGCCGAGCTCGAGAAGCGCGCGGATCGCTCCCGACGCCCGCCCGGTCGCGCGAGTCTCGAAGTAGCGCCCGAGCACGATGAACGCCATGATCACGACGGTCGTGTCGTAGAACAGGTCGCCGCCGACCAGTAGATGCACCGTCGAGTACGCAAACGCGGTCAGCGTCCCCAGCGCGATCAGCGTGTCCATGTTCGCGCTCATATGCCGCGCCCGCTGCAAACCGCTACTCAGGATCGGCCATCCCGCGACGAACTCGACCGGCAGCGTCAGCACCAGCGCCAACCAGCGCGCCCAGGCATGGTTAGGGAATCCGTAGACGAGCACGACCACGATCGCGGCGAGCGGGAGGCTCAGCCACACCCGTTTCAGCCAGTCGCGTTGCGCGCGTTCGTGCTCGGCGTCGGCCTGCGCCTCGGCCTCGCGTGACACCGGCTTGAGCCGATAGCCGAGCTTGCCGAGCGCCGCCGTGGCCGCTTCGAGATCGAACATGCGCGGCTCGTAGGCGAGCTGCGCGTGGTGGGTCGCGTAGTTCACCTCAACGCTCTGCACGCCCCGCCTGCGAGCGAGGACCCGCTCGACCCGCGCCGCGCACGACGCGCAATGCATCCCCTCAACGATCAGCGCCTCGTGCCCGTATGAACACTCCGCACGGACTGTCTCAGTCTCCAAAGGCGCTGCCGCGGTCATTCAGTACGCGTCTCCCGGACTTCGTAGCCGGTTTCCTCGACCGCGCCGACGATCACCTCGACGCTCACACTCCGCGCGTGATCGACGTCGACGACGCCCGTGTCCAGGCTCACGTCCACCAGATGCACGCCGGGCAGCTCGAGCGCATCGCGAACCGCCGACATGCACGCCTCACACGTCATCCCTTCGACGGTCAGCGTCGTGTGAGTCATCGCGCGCGGCGTGATCGCGCACTGGCGTTCGCAACCTCGCCGGTCGCCGCCCCCGCCAGCGAACCCTCGCCGCCGGTCAGCACCTTGTCAAACTTCACCGCGTCCATCAGCTCCGCGATCGCCTCGTGACCGCGCCCCTCGTTCACCGCCTCTGAGAAGCACGTCTCCAGGTGGTTGCGCAAGATCAGCCGGTTGACCTTCTCAAGCGACGACTGCGCCGCCGAGACCTGCTTCATCAAGTCCACGCAGTACGCGTCCTCCTCGACCATCCGGACGATCCCATCGAGATGCCCACGCACCGTCTTCAACCGATTCAGCGCGTCGCGTCGAGCCAGTTCCTTCACCACTACCACCCCTTCTAGACCCCACCCCGGGTGGGGTGGACCACAGATGGTACAGCCCCACCCGGCCTAGGCGACGCTCCGAAGCGGCCGTTTGACGGCGAAGGTGCTTCGCAGCTAGTCGTCGAGCAGTGACGCGTCGAACGGCCCGCGACCTAGCCGCCCTGGCAGACGGATCCCTTCCGGAAGCTCGCCGTGAAACCCTGCTGCGGCGTGTGACGGCGTCGCCGAGGCTTGCGCGTGCACTCGAGCAGCAGCTGATCGCGATCCAAGCGACCCGCCGGCTCGACGCACCCGCGCCCACCGAGCTGCGCGACCGGATCCGGCGCGCCATCCGCGAAGCGCGTGCAGCACAGCCGTGGGGATGCGTTCGGCAGCCGCGGCCCGGATCGTCGCGGCGGCGGGGTGGAGGCCGGGCATGATGATCGAGCTGGACTTTTTGCTAGCGATGTTCGGATTCGGCCCGTCTCGGGCGATGATCAGGTATCGACGAAGCGACGTATCGCGCAGCCCTTCCCCATGTGTACGGCTATCTGCTGCCGCGCTGCGGCAGCGTTGCTGATGCCGAGGATCTGACCGCTGAGACGTTTATGGCGGCGGTCGCGGCGTTGCAGCGGCCCGACCCGCCGTCGGTGAGTATCGCGTGGCTGATCGGCATCGCACGACACAAGCTCGTCGATCACTGGCGCCGTGGCGAGCGCGAGCGACGGCGGCTTGCGGCCGTCGCCCTCGACCAACACGACGATCCGTGGGACGAGCTGCTCGATGCCAGTGCCGCATACTCGGCGCTCGCGCGTCTGCCGGGTCCACAGCGTGCGGCGCTTGCGTTGCGGTATCTCGACGGCCTCACGGTGAGCGAGATAGCCGACCATCTGAACAGGACGGTGCGGGGCACCGAGACTCTGCTAGTCCGCGCCCGAGCGGCGCTGCGGCGGATCTACCGGGAGGAGGCTGCTTGACCCCCGATCCACTCGATGCGCTGCGACTGCCGAGCGTCCCGATCGAACCGCGCCCAGCGTTCGCCTACGCCCTGTGGCGGCGGATCTGGGGCGGCGAGGAGGCCATCCCAAGGTCCGCGACGGTTCGGTACTTCGTCGAGAACCTCGACGAAGCGATCGCGTTCTACCGCGACCAGCTCGGCTTTGAAGAGGAGCTGTACGCATCGCCGACGTTCGCGATGCTCTACCGGGGTGACCTGCGGCTGCTGCTGAGCGTTCCCGGCGAGCCGCACGCGCTGCCGGACGGCACGCTGCCCGAGCCCGGTGGGTGGAACCGGATCTCGCTACGAGTCACAAACCTCAATGCCACCGTCACGGCGCTCCGCGCCCGCGGCGTCGTGTTCCGCCACGGGATCGCCGCCGGCGTGGCGGTCGACACCGCCCTGCTCGCGGACCCCTCCGGCAATCCCGTCGAGTTGTTTGAGGCCCGCGCCGGATACCACGAACGAACGACCACCAAGGAGTGAGCAAATGAGCACAGTCAGCGTCCGCTACATCGTCGACGACGTCGACGCCGCGATCGACTTCTACTGCGGCCAGCTCGGCTTCGAGCAGCAAATGCACCCCGACCCCGCATTCGCGATGCTCACGAGCGGCGACCTGCGGCTGGTACTGGTCTCGCCGGTCGGCCCCGACCACCCCGGCGGAGGCTCCCGGCCGATGCCGGACGGAACCAAGCAACAACCCGGAGGATGGAACCGAATCATGCTTCAAGTGACGGACCTAGAGGACACCATTCACCAACTCCGACCACGCGGAGTTCAATTCCGCAACGAGATCGTCACTGGCATCGGCAGCAAGCAGATCCTCGTACAAGACCCGGCTGGAAACCTCGTCGAGTTGTTCGAGCCGATGCGCCCCGAAGCCCAGCTCAGCCGCTAGCTCTCGCGGCCAGCTCATGAGCGCGACCCGTGTTGATCTGAGCGCGCCCTTCGGGAGCTTGACGCGTCGGGTGAGGACCTCGAGCGCGAGCACGAGCGTGCGGATGGGTCCCAGTTGCCTGAGGAGAGCGATCGAGTCGCTGTGACCGTGGTCTTCGACGATTCTGCCGTCGTCGCCGAAGCGGCTGATGGTGATTCCTCGCATGGCGACCGTTCGACCGTGATAGATGCCGGTGCAGGACCCATCGCGACGCGACGCGAGTTCCCTCGGTGACCTGATCCTCGACGCCCAGTCTTCAAGGCGCAACATGTTCTCCACCCTACACTACGCAAATGTAGTAGTGTGTGGGTGTGGCTGGACGGCCGAAGCGGACAAGCGCGGGGTTTGCGCCGCTCGAGTCAGAGATCATGGACGCGATCTGGTCGGCTGACAGGCCACTATCGGTTCGCGAGGTGCTCGAGACCTTGAACCGGCGGCGTGCCGAGCCGCTCGCGTATACGACGGCGATGACGGTGATGAACCGGCTGGCAGCAAAACGGGCGCTCGAGCGGCGCGGCGAGCCGCGCAGCTATGTGTATGAGGCGACCGGGAAGGACGCTGCCGCGATCGCTGTTGGCGATGTGATCCGTACCTACGGGGACGCGGCGGTGGCGCATCTCGTCGATCAGGCGCGCGCCGATCCGGATGTCATGCGTCGCCTGCGGGCGCTCCTCGAGGAGCCCACGTGAGGCTGGACAGGGTCAACCGCACGTTCCTCGCGTCGGCGCGCGGCATCGCTGCTCGGCGGTTACGTGATCTGCGGAGCCGTCGCGGGTGCGCTCCTTCCCGCCGTTGTGACCCACGTCTCTCGGGAGGGCTGGCGCGCGCTCGGCAGCGTGTCAATGATGCTTACGTTTCTGCTCTTGACCATCGCTGGCATTGGTGTGGCACGGGGCTGCCATGTCCTCGCCCGGCAGGTCCTGGTGTGTCGGTGGTTGGCTCAGCGAACGCGGCAGCTCGCTGCCCCGCAGCCAGACCGGCTCGTGCGAGTGGCGGGCGCAGCTGGCTTGACCGGTCGTGTGGTCCTGATCGGGGAGCCGGGACAGTTATCGTTCGTTCACGGTGTGCTGCGTCCGCGGGTCGTCCTCAGCCAGGATCTGGTCGGGCGGCTCTCAGATGCTGAGCTGCGTGCGGTGCTAGAGCACGAGGGCTATCACGTAGCCAACCTCGATCCGCTCAAGATCGTCGTGCTGAGGGTGCTGGCGGCCGCGTTGTTCTTCCTCCCGGCTCTGGAGCCGTCGATTGCCCGCTATTCGGCCCGTCGCGAGCTTGCCGCCGATCGCCGCGCAATCTCGGCGTGCGGGGCGCGGTCGCTAGCGGGCGCCCTGCTACGCGCAGTCGGTAGTCCGGACTGGAGCGAAGCGGACGTCGCGGTGCCGCTCGTCGGCCAGGCGTTGCTGGCCAGCCGCGTCAGCCAACTCGAGACCGGGGTCGAACCCCCGCTCCCGTCATTCGCGATCGCTCGCGCGACGCTGGCGAGTCTCGGATCAATCGCGGTGCTCACGACCGGCCTGATCGCAGCCATCTGCGCGGACGGTGTCGGTGCATCGCAGCATGCGACCGTGTTGGCGGTCGCCGCCGGCACGCTGCTCGACGGGATCGTGTACGCGGCGCCGTTCGCTGGCGCCGGTTTGCTGCTCTTACATAGTGCTGGCGATCCGCGCGAGACCGCGGCCCGCCGGCCAGCCGACCGTGCCCGCGGGATGACCGCGTGGCTCATAAGCGGGTGATGCTCCTGGATCCCAAGGGTCATTGGGAGCGCGCCTACGCCGACGGAGATGCCGGTCTTAGCTGGACCGAGCCGGTGCCGCGACGCTCGGTGCAGGCGATCGCATCGCTCGGGCTTGACCCTGCTGCCCCGATCCTCGACGTCGGCGGGGGATCGTCGGGCCTCGCCGGCGAATTGATCCGTGCCGGCTACAGCGACGTGACCGTTCTCGATCTGTCCGCTGCCGCGCTGTCGCTGGCGCGCCGGCGACTCGGAGGCGACGCCGCCCGCGTCGCGTGGATCGCGACCGACCTTCGCTCCTGGTCACCGCAGCGTCGTTACGAGCTCTGGCACGACCGGGCCGTCCTGCACTTCTTCGTTGACCCGAATGAGCGGCAGCGCTACGCGGAGATCCTCAGGTCGGCGCTGCTGCCCGAGTCGTACGTCGTAATCACGACATTCCCGGCGGACGGCCCGGCACAGTGTTCAGGGCTGCCCGTGCTCGGAAGCTCACCACAGCAGATCTGCGCGCTCCTCGGTCCAGAGTTCACGCTGCTCGACAGCAGCGCCGAGCAGCACGTCACCCCGCGCGGCGTGCCACAACCGTTCGTTCGTGTGATCGCCCGACGCGCCCGCGACGAAGCGCGGCATCCCGGATAAACGGCCGACCCATCGACGCCCGGCTGGCTCCGTTCGGGTCCGGTCGACGCGGAGCCGACATTTCGCTGTTCACGCGCGTCGGAGGTGCGCTCTCGTCTCGAGGCGTTGCTTGAGCGCGCGGCAGTTTGCGAGCATCTCGCTTCGTGCTTGGCGGCGGACCACGAGTGGCACAAGCAGCTTGCCGATCCCGTGTCCCTCGAAATCTAGGTCGATCGTGACGCGCGATCGAGCGCTGCCTTCCAGCGGCTCAACGAGGACGTTGACGGTCGCCCTGATCGGGCCGTCGATGCCGTGAACAGCCCAGCGCGTAGGTGGCTCGAGCCTGGTCACCTCCGACGTCGAGTCGCGCTCTGAGCCGCCGATCCGACGCCTGGTCACGCACTTCGAGCCGACGGCGGGCGTCGCGTCGCCTTCCATGCCGCCGCCGACCACGCCGGCCTGCCATTCGGCGAACGTGCCGGGATCGGTGACGTAGGCAAACACCTCGTCCTGTGGACGGTTGATGTCGATCGTCGATACGAGCGGTGCCATCAGCTCAGCCGGCCAGAACGTCGGCGAACCGCTGCAGGTACAACGGCCATCCATCGGTGCCGTCGACGCCTTCGCGGACGGCCTCCCAGCCGTCGCCGTGGCGATCGAGATTTCGATGCTCGAGCTCGACCCGGGTGCGGTCCGGCGTCTCGGCGATGAATCGCACCTCAACCTCGCTGGTCTTCTCAAGGTCGGTCTCGATCTGCCATCGCGGGCTGATGTCCCAGCTGATCACGACGCGGTCCGGCGGTTCGTAGGCGAGCACCCGCGCCCACTGACACTCGCTGCCGTCGATGCCGCGGTCATAGACGCGGCCGCCAGCCCGCGGCTCGAACACAGTCTCGGCGATCTCGACGCCGAGCATGTTGTGCTCGGGCGGCTTGAAGCTGCCGAAATCGTCTGTGAACACCGAGAACGCCCGCGCGATCGGCGCCTGCACGACGATCTCGTGCCGGATCGACGTCGCTGCCGAAGGTGTGCTCATGAGACCTCCTGTTCGGGTTGTTCGACGACGGCCTTGTACGCGGCCAGGGCGCTGAGCCAGAAGCGGTCGAGGTCGGCGCGCAGTTCGGCGAGACCGTCGGGGTTGAGGCGGTAGATGCGACGGTTGCCGACGGCGTGATCGACGACCAGCCCGGCGTCCTTGAGGACCTTGAGGTGCTGCGAGACCGCAGGCCGACTGACAGGGAGACCGATCGCGAGCTCGCCGACCGCGCACGGCCGATCGGCGAGCCGCTCGAAGATCGCCCACCGGGTGCGATCGCCGAGCGCGAACCACCCCTCATGTTGGTAAGTCTGCACGCACGGTAAGCATACGCTAACACAGCTTCCTCAGTCAAACGCGCACAGTCAGACGGTTGACCACTCCGCATGCTGCGAGACCGCAGCTTGAGGCAGACGAGCCCGCTGGATCGATGCGCGGTCGCTAGCGACGCTTGGAACCCGCGCCCGGCTCGACCGGCCTGCTCGGATCGATCGGAGGCAACTTCGCCGCCGCCAAGGCCACCAACGCTGTCGACGTGCCGATCGGGGCGCCCTCGCACACGGCGGTGGTGATGGGCGCGCCGAAGCTGAGCTTCACCCACAAGGGCGCCGGACGCCAATGCCCGGGTTCTTGCTCAAGTGCTCGACCAGTCGACCGGCAAGGTGCTCGACGACCAGATCACGCCGATCGAGGTGACACTCGACGGTCGCCAGCATTCGGTCAGCCTGCCAGTGGAGATCATCACCGCCACCGCCCGGCACGCCTCGCGTTTCACGCTGCAACTCGTCGCGCAGAGCCTGCTCTACAACAGCCACCCGCAGGGAGGCTCGATCACGTTCTCCAACGTGCGCGTGTCGGTCCCGCTGGTCAGGCCGGGGAAGTAGCCGGCAAGTCCAGCCGCTTCTCGAGGCTCATCGGCAGCTCCTCGTAGCCCATCCGGTCCTCCCAGAACGGGATCGACAGGGCGCTGCCGCGAAATGCGGTCGT